>JADLFV010000119.1 GCA_020849625.1 Phycisphaeraceae bacterium | reverse complement strand
CGATCAGCCCGATGTACTGCTCGAGCGGATCGGTCTTGCGGGCGATGTTGTCGTAGACGCGGTGCACCTGCTGCTCCATGCTGCTGACCTGCGGGGGCAGGAGGCCCTGGAGCTGAAACTGCTCGCGCTCGAGCGCGGTGAAGGCGGTGCCCTTGTTGAGCAGGGGCTCGTTGAGCAGGGCGTGGCCGCGCAGGGTGACCGGATTCGGCTCCCACTCCAGTGATACAGGGTACGTTTCGTGAGATGGTGTTGTCTTGGACATGCGACTTGCCCCTCGTCGATCCGAAAAGCCTCTTTCATCCCGCGCTCCGTCGCGGTGACATCGTCCGTCATAGCAGTTCTCCTGTGAATGGGGTTATCTCAACAACAACACCATTCGCTCGGAGGACTGCTTTTTCAAATGTGACAACGGCTTGCTCATGGATGCGCATAAATCAGAACGTTATCAAACCAAACATACTCCGTGCAAAGCACCGTAACAAGCTCGTGGGCCGCCACAGGTTGCTGCGCATAGCATCGTAACCCCTGAAGTTGAACCGCCCGGTCAACGCCCCATCATTGGGCTGATTGGTTCTGCGGTAACAATGGCTCTAGCGCAACCATGATCTTGTCTGCGACCAGACGGTGACCGGCATCGTTGGGATGCTGGCTATCCAGCAGCAGGTCCGACAGCTCCTGACCCTCGCGGCTAGCATACGCGCGGTATTCCTTGTTCATATCGACCAGCGTTACTTGGCAGGCCTTGGCCACCCGCCGCGCCGCCTCGACGTAGTCTGCCATCACGACATTGAATCCGTCGGGATCGTCGGGGTTATAGGGCGGCTTACCATATTGTTCCTTCATCTTATCCGTCCAGATGATGGGATTGGGCGTCAGGAGAATGACCTGGGTCCCGCGTGATTTCAACGTGGTAATAAAGTAACGCAGATTCATCTCGTAACGTGACAGCGGCACCCGTGGGAATTGTGCGGCCGATTCCTTCCATACGTCTACCGCCGCGTCGTTAATGCCGAACTGGATGATGGCGACGTGCGGATTACGTGCCAGCACATCGTCCGCGAACCGATGGCGGGCCATCTCTGTGTCATTAAGGGGTACCCCGGCGTTGAAGCATTCAACCTTACGACCCTGTTGAGTCAGTTGTTCGGCCAAACGTTCGGCATAAACATGTTGAACGCCTTTACGCGGCGCGGTGGTGGAATCACCGAAGGCCACAACGCGCAGCGGTCCCACCGGCTGGGTCGATAAGGCGTCCCGGCCGTCGGTGAGCCACTCCAGGTTGAACCGCGCATATCGCACCTTGAGATAGGCAAACTCGAGTTTTTCATTCGGCTGTTGATCCACGCATTCATAGAGAAGACCGATCGTCATGTCTGGCAGCACCGTAAGACACGAGTACGCTGCCGTGCTCGGCTCGATTACTTTCGACACGGGCCAGGTCTTGCCTTCGTCATAGCTAAGGCGGATCGTCATGGTACGCCGACCATCCCACAGCCGGGGGGCCGGGACCTGGGCTGGGTTCACGAACAGCAGCCGGTTGCGGTCATAGCCATCGCGCGTATCCGTGAAGCGGATCAGGCTGGCTTGGCACTGCGAATCGATCAGGGTCGTATCTTCATAGACCTGCGACCAACTGCGACCCAAATCTTCCGTGATGCCCACTGCCCGGCCGTCGGGGCCTTTTTGTCGGCGGGAATTGAGCATCAGCGTACCGTCGGACAATTCGGCCACCTGGCACTCATTGAGCTGTGGCGCCATGGGTGCTCCCAGCCACCAGGTCCGGCCGTGGTCCTCGCTGACGACCAGCCGCGCATGGGGGGTGCCGTCTTGTCGGGTATAGACCGGGACCACCAACTGGCCGGCACGGGTTTGAATGCCCATCCCGGGAGCGACCTGCACATGTACCTGGGCCCGTTCGGCCTCGGACACGTCCGCCAGCCCCGACGAGGCCCTGAGTTCATCGGTCAGGTCGCGCGGCGCCGACCAGGTCTGGCCGTCATCATTGCTCGTGACGGCGTGGAAGCGCGTGATCTGGATCCCGCCCGCGTTGTCCGGGACGCTGTAGTCATAGAAAAGCCAAATGGTGCCGGTCTGCCGGTCCACCAACATACTCGGATCACACGCGGCCTCGTAGCCAGGGAAGTCCACCACCACCTGCTGCGGGCTCCAAGTCCGCCCGTTGTCGATGCTGCGCTTGAGCACCAGGTCGATGTTGTTCGGCGAATCGCCGCCCTTCTCGACGCGGGCGTCACACATGGCCAGCAGCGTACCCCGGTTGGTAGTCACCAGCGTGGGGATGCGGTACTGGCAGACGTCATCGATTCCGGAAATGAACAGGTCCTTGTGTTCAAACAGCGGCCCGGAGGCTCGGACCGAGTGCGCCGCGCCGGCAATTGCAAAGACGGTGAACAGCATTGCGCACCGTGTCAGTCGTTTGGTCATAGTAATTCCTTAGAAATGGGTGCTCGATTTATCGGGACGGCCGGGTAGCCCACCTCCGGTGGTGGCCGGGGAGCCTGTGCCGGTAGAACGTCATACTTCGCCCGATGGCACATGGTACAGTGGCTCCATCGCCCCCCGCCCGCGCAGGAGGGTCGTCAATAACCACGTCGCCAGCAAGCACGCCAGGAACGACATTGGGCCGACCCACAGGCTGTAAAGCGGCGACCATGCAACGGCCCAGCCTGTGAGGGCACCCACAATCATGCCACAGAGCATCGCGGAGGGAGCGACCCGCAGCGTTGTAACGGCCAGCAGGACACACGCGGTGATCGGACCGACGAACGTGCCCAAGAGGGTCTGCACAATGTCGAACAGGCTGCCGATCAAACCCACAGCACCAGCCGAGATTGTCGCAGCTACACCGATCAACAGGCTGGCGATGCGACCGAAGTACAGCTGCTCAATGTCGGACTGCGGCCGGTGAGTCCAGCACCGGGCGCGCAGATCATAGGTCAGTACGGCGGCCAAGGTGTTGATGCCGCTGGCCATACTACTCATGGTTGCCGCTAAAATGGCCGCCATCAGCAACCCCGTGATGCCCGCGGGCAATTCGGTGGCGATGAAGTATGGAAACACCTTGTCCGGGTTGGCGGGCACCGCGGCGCTGGGCACGGCCAGATACCAGGCCTTGAGGCCCACGCCGACCAGCGCCAGCAGCAGGACCACCGAAAAGATGCCCATCATATTGATCAAGAACGACCGGCTGGACTCGCCGCGATTCCCCGAGACCAAGTACCGCTGCAGCGACATCTGGTCGCCTATGTAGTTGCCGATTTTAAATGTGAACGAGGAAACCATCACCGCCCAGATAGTCATCGTCTCCAAGGAGAAAGAGAAGTCGAATGTCTCGAACTGCCCGTCGTCAATGGCTTGGCGCAGCGCTTCAGAAAGCGACAGCGGCAGGCTCCAGAAGATATACCCTAGCACCAGGATAATACCCGCGGTCATCACCATGAACTGAATCGCTTCGGTCAGGATGACGCCGCGCAGACCACCAGCGACGGTATAGATGGTGCTGCACACCCCGATCATCAGGACCAGGGGCCAGAACCACCCGATCTCGAGCTGAGCGGCGCCCATGATGGCGATGGTCGGCGCATAGATCAGGGTGGCCAACCAGGACACGCGAAACAGGAGGTACATCAGGGCCACTGTAGTGCGGACATGGGGGCCGAACCGTTGCTGGACGATGTCGTAGGGTTTCTGGTGGGCGGATCCCCGCAGATACCGAGGTAAAAACCAGTAATTAAGCACGAGCCACGCGAAAGGCAGCATCAACACGCTAAGGATGAACGCTGTGCCCCCGTCGTAAAAAATGCTCGGCAGCATGAAGAAGCTGATTCCGCTGAACAGGGTGGCGGCCAGACTGAGCCCCACCAGGATGGTGTTGAACCTGCCATGCATCCCGCCGCCAGCGACAAAATAGTCCGAAGCGCCCTTCTGTTTGCCGCCGTAAAGAATCCCGAGCACCACACAGGAGCCCAGGTAGAGCACCAGGATGGCGATATCAAGTAATTGCATGATCGGTTCCAGCCTTATGCCATGAGATCGTGTCTCGGATCGGAACCCTTATCCCCATTGCTGCGGGATAATGCCTCCGGTCGCTTCCCGAGGCAGATACAACCAGCGCGCGCTATAGAGGCTCTCCTCGGCGTCGAACGTTCTGCCGTCGGGTAGCTGGTATTGATTGGGTGTCGTCGGTTTCAGTCCCGATGACAACTCGGGCACCCGCGCCTGATCCTCGGCCAGTCGCCGATGAATATCCGCCCACAGGCCTTGTTCATCAATTAACTGCTGATAGTGTGTGCAGCGTTCCCGATGCTCGGGCTGATCCGCACAATTCACCAACTCATCGGGATCATGTTGCATGTCGAACAGCAGGGGCGAGGCGCGTTCGATGTCCACGTATTTCCATCGCTCGTCGCGGACCAGACGCATCGCAGCCGCACGCTCCGACTCGACGGCGCGCGCGTGATGCTGAATGCGGATGCCGTACGCCAAATAGGCGCTAAACACGTGCTGCCGCGGCGGCTTCACAGAATCGGTCCGAGTCAGCACGTCACTCCAATCGACGCCGTCGAGACCTTCCGGCACGGGCAGACCCGCTAGACTGCACGTGGTGGGAAACAGGTCCACCAGAGAAATCGGCGCGGCCAAAGTCCGCCCCGCCCCGACGATGCCCGGACCGCTCATGAGCAACGGCACGCCGATCGCCTGCTCATAATAAATCGCCTTCCCCCACAAGCCGTGGACGCTCCCCATTTCACCGTGGTCGCTGGTGTAGATAATGATCGTGTTATCGAGCAACCCGTCGCGCGCCAGGCCGTCGATCAATTCTCCGATGCACTCATCGACGAACTCGACGCAGGCGTAGTAGGCTTCGCGGCCGCGGCGGCGCTCTTCGGGTGTGAGGTCAGCGTCGAGGTTCTTGCTGCGCAGACGGGCGGCATAGGGATCGAGCGTGTCAGGGTCACGGTCCTCGTCGGCCGCAGCCGGCACACGATCCCGGTAGCGGCGAAGGAAGCGCCCCGGCGTAGTGAGCGGCGAGTGAGGTCGGCCGTACGACGCGCATAAGAACCACGGCTGCTCCGGCCGGTCGGCGACGTGCTCGCGCACGAACGCCAGGGATTCGCGGCTGACCACCACATCCTGCAGAAGGCTTTCCGGGATCTGCGTGACGCCGGCGCTCTTGGCGTGCGCATAACCGGGGAACATCTCCAGCGGCTCGGGCTGATGGCCCAGGCCGTGACGCAGATCACCATACGGACGAAGCTGAAAGCCATGCATCTGATCGCGTCCGCCAAAGTGCATCTTGCCGACCAGACAGGTGCGGTAGCCGTGATCGGCGAAGTGCTGCGGCCAGGTCAGGTGCTCGGGGAAGATGATCCAGTGGTTATTCCACGCGGCGCAGCGATGGGCTTCCTTGGCGGTGAGCATGGTCATGCGGGAAGCCGTACACACGGGATTGGCGCACACCGCGGCGTCGAACCGTACCGACGACTCCGCTAGCCGGTCCAGGTTCGGCGTGCGCGCCACGGGGTCGCCGGAAAATCCGCTGACCTGTCGCGCGTGCTGATCGGTCATGATTACGAGTACATTAGGGTGTTTGCCATTCACTGCTTATTTCCTCGGGCGCTTTTAAGTGATTATGGTAAAGCAGTGGTAGTGGTCTCCACCGGACTGGGTTCACAATGCACAGAAATCTTTGTTCGAAACTACTGGCGGTAGTGATTGCTTTGTGCCAACGAACGTAAGGCCCGCCATGATGCAGACATATAGCTTATCTTCACGACCTCAGTGACAGCCATGTTTATGGAATAAATAGCCGGCAGGTATTACTGCTTGAATCATACATGCCAAGCTCTGTCATAAGTTTAGTTGCAATTGCTCGATGACCATATTCATTTGGATGAACTCCGTCATTGTACCAGAACGCGCGCTTATCTATGTCAATTTGGCTCCAGTGTGACTCGTTGTCAATGAGGATTACCCCAAGAGAAGCAGATAATTCTCGAATGGCTACGGCGTACGCTGACACATGTTTATAACGTTTTACAACTGTGGCGAGTGGCAGGATTGGAGGAGGCGTATGCATTATGACTTCTGCATTTGTATCCATGCGAATCCGTGCGATTATTTCTGAATACAACGCAATAAAGACATTCAGTTGCTTTAAACCTGCACAGCTATCATTCACGCCTACGCTAATAGATACAACATTCGGTTGATACTGCAGTACGCACAATTCTAGATGTTGCATGATGTCTCGTATTGTCCAGCCACTAACCGCAGTTTTAATTACACAATCGAGTCTCCGGCCCAGTTCATATCTAAGCCTTTCACTAAATAATTCAACATAGTCGCGATTCCCGTGCGTGTGCAATGCACCATGTGGAATACTATCGCCGGTAAATAACCATTTAGCAGGCTTGTTACCAGCCAGTATTTTGTGCATATGTTGGCGCGACTGAATACTTTTTGATCTTGACATTGGCTGGTGAACCTTGGTCTTATGTAAAGATTTGGTGTACCTCATTCCACCGGCCATCCTGTCTTGATGAGTCAAGAGCTGCCACATTTGCCAACAGGGTCTGCCACGCTTCAATGAGCGTACAAGCAGGTTTTACGCCTTTTTCAACTACATCTAGCCATGCGTTTGCTTGTATTTCAAACCACGCATCACGTGATGTGAGTGGCGTATCTTCATGTATCCAATCTCCGGTCGGATCTTTCTGCCAAGACCAACGATTATGTATCAGGTCCGCACGTATACTGCCATCTTCGCAGACAACTGTAATCGTGGCTTGACTGTGGCACTGGCATTGACACGAGGAATATGCAGCCATGACCTGACCGTGGCGAGCAATCATGTGAACAGTGTCCTCTACTGCTACAGAAGGTAGACGTAGATGCCGGGCATCCACAGCGAGACGAGTAATAGGGCCCACAAACCACTCGGCTGTGTTCATCGCATGTGTGAGCGCGTCTTGAATGGCACCACCCCCTGTTTCGTGACGTGCATAATATGTTGAGGCGTATGCTGGTCGGGCCGTTGGAAAATGATGCCCAAATGCAGCTACCAATTCTAAGGGCCCTCCAAAACGGCCGTCATGTAACATATCATGCACGATTGCGATGGCTGGATGCGCTCTGTGAACATATGCTACACCAACAGATATCGAAGTCTGTTTAACGAGTTGAGCAAATGTGTGAATCTGTCTGGGATCAACCGCTAACGGCTTCTCGATCAACACAGGTAGCCCACCGTTCAAACATTGAGTCGCAATTTCTATGTGTGTGTTGGCGGGCGTACAGATGATCGCAGTGGTCCATTTGCTATCGTTTAATGCTTCATTTATGTTTGCATAGCACCGCCAACCATATTGAGATTTAACCGTGTCAAGCCTTGGCTTTAAAGGCTCTACCACACCCACTTCTGCGCGGCCGGTGCTTGCAAAACATCTTGCGTGTCGTTCGCCTATGGAGCCGGCACCGACAACAAGCACCTTGTGAGTCATAGAAGATTGACGCAATGGATTCATGAGTATCTCGCACTATTACATTAACATCCGGTATTGGGAAACCATCTGCTGTAATAGTTACCACCTAATCGTGTGAATGGTGTGACATCCGGCCGGCAATACTGCTGAGGCTGTCTAACCTTATCGATATGCCCAAGTCTCGATAGTATTGGCCAGTACTATTCATATGTATCCATCTTTCGCTGTTGTGAAATAACAGTCATGATGGTGCTGTGCTTATTGCTGGGCTTCAAACATCACGTGTGACTTACTTGTCGCATTTGTCAATGAGAACGCCTGTATACTATTTGGCCAAGTGACCATGTCTGTTCCACAACAAGTGAGCGATGGTCAATGCTCCATAAGACGAGATCCGCATCGCGGCCTGGTGATATCTCACCCTTGTTCTGCAAGCCGGCGATACGAGCCGGCGTGCTCGTACCCATGAAGAACACTTGTTCTATTGGCGAGTTAATCCAATTCAGCAAATTGTTCATGCCCCGGTCCATAGTTAGTGAACTACCTGCGAGCAGATTATGTCGCGGATCTCCTGGCAAATGCACCCGGGCCGCATCTCCCTCACTAATGCGGACCGGATATTTGCACGTTGTCTCATAAATACCTGAAGGCAAACCTGCCCCTATGTTTGAATCCGTAATCAATGCGACATTTGCGAAGCCTTTTGCCGCGAGTGACGCTTTGATGGCAGTAGGACTGACGTGGACACCATCTGCTATGAAATCGACTGTACAACGCGGATCTGACAGTAGCGCCTCGACGATGCCGACCGGCCGGCAGCCCGGCTCGTGTTCGGCTGGAGGCGGAAATACGTTGTAAAAATGCGTGCCATGTCGAGCACCACGGTCAATGGCCTGCAGACTGACGCTTTCGTCAGCTTGTGTATGCGTGACAAACACCTTGATTCCCAATGCACATAACCGCTCGATAACCGGCATGATATGTGGTGTATCAGGACTGACAGACATGGCTGTCACGCGGTATTTACACGCATGTAGAATCTCATCAAGAAGTATTAAGTCGCCATCAACTGTGTCAGATCCCGCACCGGGCAAGCGAAGGAAGGGACCCTCGAGGTGGAAGCCCGGCATGGACACGCCGGAGACATGATCTAATGCTTCCGCAAGGGACTCCAGATGCGAAAGCATGTTTCTCTTCATTACTGTATACAGCGTCGGTAAAACACATGTGGTGCCGTGACGAGCGAGCGCTGAGGCAGCGCTGACGATGTCTTCGGCAGATTGCTCATACAGATAGCGGTGAATGCCGTGGGTGTGCAAATCAATCATCCCCGGTGACAACAGCATTCCCTGACCGTCTATGCGTTCATAATCATCGGGCAGGCTGTCGGATGTGGGACAAATATCATTAATGTAAGTATTCTCAACGTATAAGGAGGCATCTTCCCGAATTCCTTGGGTAGTCAGGAGACGTACATTGTGAAATAATATATTTGCCATAGTATTCAGTGTGCTCAGTCATACGAATGATCGAACAAGATCGATTCACTCTGTACCCTCAACTGCTGATAAAAGGCATTCAACTGTGCCATTTCATCTTCGTTGAGCGAGTAATACGGCAACCTGCGATGGCGCGTACCGAGCCCCTCTAGCTCCATCATGCCATGTAATACCGCAGAAAAGCCACCCCGGTGGTTTATAGCGTAGTCAAAGAGGGGCATGTCCAATTCGTTCACGATTCGCCTGACATGTTCTTCGCGGTGTTTTTGCACAGCTCCCCAGTAGGCCTGCGCGATAGAGGGTCTTAGCGTCATGTGCACGGACAAATAGCCGTCAACGCCGTATGGCATCATGTTCAAATGGCTTTGTTTCTGGCCGCCTGCGATGACAGCGCAGCGATCGTGGACCAAAAGACACAAGCGGTGGGCGAACTCGCCGCCGACATCATCTTTAAAAGCTCTGACACCCGGTACCCGGCTCAACAATGTCTCAACCAATGCCAGACGAAACGGCATATGTCGAGGCAGCAAATAATTTGTCACCACCATTACAGGCATGTGTTCTGCAACCGCACCGTAATGTGCGACAAGAGACTCGGCGGTGCATGACATGGCCCAGTCAGGGGGCAGCACCATGAGCATGTCTACTTTGAGTTTAGAACACCAGGAAGCAAACTCGGCCGCCTTTTGGGTTGGCCAGGTATTGGTCGCTGCAACCATCATTGCGCGCCCCCTGACGTACTCGGCCACACGCCGGGTCAGCCATTCAATCTCGCTGTCATCCAGCAGGCTGAACAGGCTGTCGCCTGCGGTGAGGATGACGCAACGCGCGCCCCCGTCAAGCATCCTCTCAAGTTGACGCAACAGGGCCTGCTCATCGATTTCACCTTCAGAGGTGAATGGCGTTCTGACTGATGGGCAGGGCCCAGTCAGAGGATCTCTCAAATGGGGTGGACATGCATCCATGGCATTGCGTCGTGGTGTATCAAAAGGATTGTCATTCACTTGTGTCGATGCTGTATGACAATCCTGACGGCTTATCGTTGTGCAGCAAAGCTGCCGTTGATGACTTTGGCATCAACATGCTTAACAGGAATGAAGATAGAATCGCGACGGCAAAGGCTGATGGTCCGACCCACAGGCTAGTCATTGGCGACCAAGCAACAATCCATCCCGCAATGGTTCCCAGCACCATGCCAGACAACACCGCCTTGGGCGCCAACGGCACCCGTAACGCTGAGAGTACGACACATGCAAACAGGGGACACATCAAGGCTCCGAGCAGTGTCTGCACAATATCAAAAATACTACCGATCTTTCCTACGAGACCAGCCGATAGTGTGGCGATCACTCCGATCACAAGACTGGAGATCCGGCTGAACCGCAACTGCTGGGCATCGGTCATGGGATGCCCTCGTCGAAAACGCATTCGGAAATCAAGGGTGATCACCGCCGCGACGGTATTGATCCCACTAGTCATACTGCTCATGGTTGCGGCCAGTATGGCGGCCACTAATAGGCCGGTAACTCCCACTGGCAGTCGCGTTGCAATGAAATAAGGGAACACTTGATCCGCGTTAGAAGGTAAGCTCTCATCAGGCACCGCCAGGTACCACATCTTGAGAGCAATACCCCCTACTGCCAGCATGAGAAAAACCACGGCACAACCGCAGACGTTGATCAAAAATGAGCGACTGGACTCACGGATGTCCCCGCAAGCCAAGTAACGCTGAAGCGACATCTGATCGCCGATGTAATTGCCCAAGTTACCGACAATAGTTGCTGCAAGTACCGCCCACACCGTCATCGTCGTGAATGATGGTGAGACATTAAATGTATCAAACAACCCAACATCGACTACGCTATTGACTCCTTCTGAGATCGATACCGGTAATTTCACGATAATGAAGCCAACTGTGAACACGATACCGAGACCGATGATAAGGAATTGCAGCGCGTCAGTGAAAATGACACCTCTGATACCGCCTATTACTGTATAAAAAGTGCTGCTCAAGCCAATGGTAAGGACTATTACCCAAAACCATGATCTATCTAGTTGCCACGCACCCAAGATGGCGATGGTTGGAGCGTAGATGAGCGCAGCCATCCATGCGATCCTCATAAACAAGAACATGACAGCTGCTGCCGTACGCACCGTTGCACCAAAACGGCGCTCGATAATGTCGTAAGGCTGTTGTCCCGGTGGTCCGCCCAGATATCGAGGTAGAAACCAGAATCGTAACACAATCCAGGCAACAGGGAAAGAAAGCAACCCCAAGGCAAAGGCAGTACCGCCGCTGAAGAATACACTAGGCAGCATGATAAAGCTGATGCCGCTGAACAGCGTGGCTGCAATACTTAAACCTACAAGACAGGAATTGAACCACCCTCGCATTTTGCCGCCTGCTACAAAATAATCGGCAGCATTCTGCGGCCGGCCGCTGTAGGCGATACCTGCCACAATACATAGACTGACGTAAGCAATAATAACAGCCAGGTCAATCATCTTTGGGGGGTTCCTGAATGCGCTGCATGACCAGTGGTTTACACTTGTACACTGCGCCGTTCATCCGAAACCCGCTCCATTCCAGAGCGGAGCAATTGACGTACAACCGGTTCGGCGCACAGAGCGCAGCGTTGGCTTTCGCTAAGTGGTCCATACGGTTGTGGTGCATAGTTGCCCGGTATTCCCCGAGCATTCAGGAGAGCTGTAAAACTCGGGAAGACTCCGTAGCGATGCACCACTCGCAAAAGGTTGTTCATAAGATCCTGATACTGTGCTGCAGTCTGCCAATCACTACTAGCTGCTGCTCTTCCTATGCTCACGACCCAGCTGGGTGCCACGGAAAATATCCCATCTAACTGCTCTTTTACGCCGAGTTTGCAGAGGTAATCCACCATGCCCGCTTGAGCGACGATAACGCGGAACGTGCTTTCGACCGCGTCCATCAGTTGGCGAGTCCAATCAAAATCACACGAGCATTTGATCCCGTGTATGTTGGGATGGCGTGCAATGCGCAGGACGGTATCCAGTTCCAGACTGACCCCAGTAAGCGTCGGCAAATAGTAGACAAAAAGGGGCACTGCTGATGCGTCGGCAAGATGATGATAGTAGTCAACCAACTCATCCTGAGAGAATTTGACAAAGTACGGACATATGGCCACAACACCATCGATCGGATAACGGCACGCGATATTGATGCGGCTGATTGTGCGCACCAGACTGGTGTCTCCGACACCGATCAACAGTTCGCCTCGCCCACGCGAAAATTCTGAAGCTGTTTCTATCAGCGATTCATAGGTTGAATCCAAGAGCAGTTGCATCAACCCCATGGTTCCACCGACCAGAACTCCTCCAATGCCACTGGCCCACTGGTCATTCAGGTGTATCTGTAGCCCCTGCATGTCCAAGCGTTCCTGGTCATCCAGAGGAGTTCCCACAGCGGAAATGAACTTGAACTTTTTCATAGGAATGTGTGTCTTCATCATGATTTACTTCGCTCAATCTGGTGGGTGTGTAGGCCGTGGAGCTAGCAGTCTGGGCATACGACCAGTAGTTCACATACGGTCCCAGTAATTATTATCGATATTGTGCGTGAAACTTCCGAGTTCAGGATATGGATTCAAGGGATCTGACACATGTACAGAACTGGCATGAGCATCAGCCCAATCAATGTTGAGATTGTTCCTCGCGTTGTGGACGGCATATGGTCCACCTCGAAAGGCGAAGGGATCGTAACGGTCATCGGACATTGCTATAAATCTCCCAAGCTGATGACCGCCCGACCGCTCTGCATATTCTCTTGAATCGGCTAGCACAATAGTTTCACCCGGTCTGGCAATATCCTCCATTCGGGCGGTGGTGCTCCAGCGTCTCGAGGCTGGCCAGGAATATTCACGTGCAGTCGAACCCACATGTACGTAGTTGTAGGCATAGTGCGAAGCACGGAGTCGGTCAAGGGGGTCAGGCCAGGCGCCGACCACCATGTCAAGCTCATCGGACAGGTCACTTTTGGCCCCCTCACTAACCAGAGTCGGACAGACCAGGATGTCGCCATGAAAATAACCCTTCTGGGTTACATATTGAGGCCACGTCTTGTACAAAAGGTCCCCCCAATTGCCGCCCGATCCCATGACTGACGGATCATATGCCCAAAGCGGATAGTGAGCTTCATAGTCCAAGGCATACGCCGACAAACTGATGCCTATCTGTCTCAGGTTGCTTAGGCAATTTGCACTGCGGCCCGCTTCACGCGCAGCTCTCAAGGCTGGCAGCAATATGGCAATCAGAAGCGTGATAATCGAGATGACAACCAACAGCTCGATGAGCGTGAACCCTCTGAGACGCCGACTTGCCATTGCAGTAGCCATCAGGGTACAGCCCCATACTTATCTTCTAAAGCACCATATTCCATGTTAACCCGACTTGGTCGAGAACGATAGCTACGCATCGCCCACGCTGCCAACTACTGTGAGTCATTCTGATCCTACATTTCGGCGCAAGCTGCGTTGGAAGACCATGATGAGTGCAAAGCCAACGTAGACGCACGTTGTCGGTTCCGGAACATGGACATCGGCAAGCCCCAACGCTTCACTGAATGCAATGTCTTGAACGGTCCCCATGCCCCAGTTGTCCCCCATCACCTGCAGATCGGACAAGTCAACGATACCGTCGCCATTGAAATCACCCGTCGTCCAATCCGCTGAGATTGACTGCCAATTATCACCAAGAACCTGCAGATCACTAAGGTTCACCATGCCATCACCATTGGCGTCGCCTGGCTCAGGGATAACCACACTGACAGAGCGAATCATGAATCCGTCGCTATCCAAGAGGAATGCGCTTGATCGCAGGTGAAGATAGCTCACGCCACCAAACGGCTGGTCATTCATATCTACCAGCAACGCCTGTGTCTCGTCCGCGATGACTTTTAGCCAACCCTGCTCCGCATCCCAGAACATCTTAAGTGTAATCCACTGATCGAACGGCAGAATGGTACTGCCGCCGCCCAAGCGGCCGTTGGAATTGATCCTGAAGGAAAATATCGCATCTGATTCAGAGTTGGCATCAATCGGATCGAAGAAACGATCTTCTAGAGCCACAACGCCACCATCAAAACCTGAACGGATCATGACCGGCATGGTCAATACGCCACGTTGGCCGGCGGGGAAATTCCACGTCGCTCCGTCAGCAGGTTCAAACAAGTTGTCCTTCCGCAAATGCAGGACCTGATTGCCACTGCCCATTGGATCGGCGATCAGTTCTGCCCCTGGTACGCGAGCCTGCCAACCAGGCTCCGGAGAGCCAACGCGCTTAAAAGTACTCCACTGTCCCAGCCCATTGGAAAAATCATCGCTGTGGCTCTTCTCCTCTAACCAGTCGGGGTCGATCCACAGAGCGTACCGGTTTAGCTGGCCGGTGGTCAGGTGGATCATCGTCCCGTCGACATTTAGCCGGGCAATGGGATAACCCGCGCCGAAATCCACGCCTTGGGGAGGTGACTGGTTGCGGTCCGGGTAGAGGAGCACTTCGCGGAAGCCGACCCAAGTCTGCCCGTCGTCGTGGGAAACGGCCGCATGTAGAGCATCGCGACCCGACTGGACGATCTGCCCGCTAACGCGCGGGATCACTTGCGCGTTGCACCAGAACATGACAATTCGCCCATCGGCCATACGGATCAACTGCGCCGGAGCATTTGAACTGTGAAACGGCGTAGGAGTCGCATCGGACCATGTCGTGCCATCACTGGAGAAGGTTTCGTATAATTTGCCAGTCTGCGTCCGCATGAGCATCCACAGACGCTGGTCGTTGAGTTGAAGCATCACCGGCTCGACCATGCCGGCGCCGACACCGTTGTACACGTTGTCCACCGGAGCTACGAGGCGAGCGTCGGACTTGATCCAGGTAGCGCCATCGTCATCCGAGTACAGTGTCGTGACGTAGTTCGGCCCGGTCGGTGGGCCAAGGGGCACCCCCCCCTGCCATTCTTGCATTGGGAGCACGATCCGACCATTGCTCAATTGAATGGGCTGGCCCTGCATACCACCTTCCCAACCAAGGTGGATAGCGCTACCGCTGCCCCACTGTTGGGCATCGGTCGTAGCGCCGGGTGGTGCGTATGCCCCTTGCGTGAAACGTAAGTAGTCGATTTCGGTGACACCCGTACCATATGTGGTACTGATGGAACCCAGGACCAATCGCTTCACAGTGCCCGCGGTATATCCGTCTGTAAGCACCAGGCCACTGTTGAGCAATTCGCTGTCCCGCCATACCCAGAAGCTGTCCCCATTTGTGCTTCCGCTATAGGCAATTCGAAACGTGTGAAAGTCGTTTGTATTGTCCTGTGTGCCCAGAGGTGTCGGATACTCGAAACCCCACTGTTGCCCCACGGTACCTATATCTAACCATCCATCACTGATGCCATTGGCACTGGAGCCGAGGTGGACATCGCCGCTGATTCTCTTAATCCTGACCTCTACGGTGTAAGGGATTTCCGCAGAATAGTTAACGGTATCCCAGATACTGGTACCCCCCGTCGCGTTGTAGAACTGGCTGGGGCTGGGACGGTTGGAGTTAATAGTGATCGTTCGGCCGTCCGTTGCGCCGCTGACGCCGGTGTTCTTGATTCCCGAAGTACCCAGGAAATCATCAAGACTGTTGGCATCAAGATCGATCTGACTATATGTACCAGGATCCTGATCCATCTCATACTTATAGGAGAAGCTGGCCGAATTCTGGATAGTTAACGGTTCGGGAGTGGTCTGTACGTGCCATATGTCCAGGAACTTCTCTGTGCTGATGGTGGCTGAACTGGGATCACTGAAATCGCCGCGGGGCTCCTTGTAAAAGCCGTGGATCGATCCGTTGCTATCAAGCATCGTCTGGACCATCCACCACTTGACCGTAGCGCCACTGGGAACAGCCCGCGGTGCGGTCCAGGTCAATCCTTCATCGGAGGAATAGACTGCTCCACTCGTGCCGTCCGTGCGGACGTACATAGCCGCCAAACGTCCATCAGGTAATCGGACAGTGCGTTCTCGACCGGCAGGCCCCAGCAGCAGGGGCGGATCGGCCGCCATCGCCGTCGCGGCGGCCAGCAGCAGCCCAAGCACCGACAGCGCCTCAATCATCCCACCACGAAAACCGTGTATCAATGTGGTGTTCATCAGTGCGGGATGATCCCCTTTGTCTGCGGTAGGTACAGGGAAACCCCAGAGGTGGCCAGCGCGTTAAGGGTATGGTCTCTGAAGGCAACCGACTCGACGTGGCCGTCGCGGTATCCGCCATTGAACGCGAAATCCGGCGGCATGTTGTCGTAGCCCTGGTACATCGTATCGTTGGCTGCGACGAAGGCGTTGCGGCCGGGCGGCATGTGCGGCGCCCAGTACACGCCCAGGCGTAACCAGATCGCATCGTTGGTCAGCAGGTCGTCGTTGGTGTCCTCCAGTTTCTGCGGTGCGATAAAGGTGCCCAGCGCCCCATAGCCGGGGATAACCCGTTCATCCCAGTAGCTGTAATTCCACAGCAGGTTGTAGGAACTGCGGTAGGTGCTGTTGAGGATTTTATCCTCGTATGTGCCCTTCAACGCGCTCTGGATCGTCGTCTCGCTACCGCCGCCCAGCGGGCACATTAGCACCACGCTGGTGGGCAGGTACGCCAGTAGCAGGTCGGACAACCGATGCACCGGATAGTACGACGCGCTGTTGTAATATATATACGAGGGAAAGGAATAAGGGATGCCGGTGGTCCGCCGGACGATACTGATCGGGAACTGGCCGTCTTCATCGACAGCGTAGGCGATGGCTGCGGTGACAATGGACCGCTGGTTAGATGCACATACTGAAAACCTTCCAGAATCACGCGCTTTGCGCAATGCCGGCAACAATATGGAAATCAATAATGCAATGATCGAAATAACTACAAGTAACTCGATCAGTGTGAATCCGTCGGTCTTACGGGTTGCGAGCTTACAATTCATGTTAACTACTCCATTATGAGTGGTACCGTGGTTCACTGGCTAGGCCATATAATTCTGCGCAAATCCGTGATCTATATGCTCACGCATTGCCCTCAGCCTTGTGCCCCGTATGTGACCCCGATGGGTGTCTGTTAACCGATCTACGCATAGCAGCCTCTTGATTGTCGTCCTCTTTTGCCCCCTCAGAGGCTGGATATGCATTGTGTAGCTCAACTTGAAGTTCCAGGCGGGCCTTTTCGGGCTGCTGACCCTTGCGTAATGTGTTGATCATTTGGCCGATTAGGTCTCCGATTTGCTCTGGCATCATCTTGGCCTGCACATATGGATAGCTCCGATGCTCCAGCGGTACTTCACCGAGGGCATGAAAGACCACATCTACATCTTTCATGACTTCAAGATGCTTATCGTGCAACACATCGAGGATAATTTGCATGACCTGTCCACCTCGCCGGCATATCAGGCCGGTGGGTCTTCCATCATCAGAAAGCAATGTCTGACACATTAATTTGAACAGTGACAGATCATCTGGCATGGTGCGAATCTGCAGGGCGTTTGCCGGGACACCAGCCACCGCCATGGCTTCGAGCACGCCGTCATGAAAATCGTGATCACCAGGGCGTCCCTCGCCTGATGCAAGCAACGCAAGTGCCCGATGACCTCGCTTAACCAGCCAGGTGGTAAGAATGTAGCCGGCTCGAAACTGATCTTCATCGATTGACGGGATGTGCTGTTGATCAAGATCTGGTGTACCTACAAATACCAACGGCACATGCTGTTCAACCAGGTATTGCCGAACGGCACGTGAGCAACTTACAGCGATCACCCCCTCCAGTTGCTTGTTATCTTGTGCTGCTTCGATCAGCTCTCGCACGTATCCAAGTTCATCGTAGCGTGGGATGAAGCAGAATTGGATATTCACGCCGCGATTATGCTCGTGTAGCCCCTCAGTAAGCCACTTCATCGGAGACGACTGGCGACTGACATGAGTCTCACCTAACAGCACATACAAGGTACGAACGCGAGCATCCGCCGAGGTCTTAAGCTTATGCCCCACAAAGGTCCCAATGCGATCTTCGCGGATCAACTTCTGCGCTTCGACTAACAATCTGATTGCCTGATCCGCCTGCGCGGGACTGACACCGAACATGTCAGCGACCTTACGTGTGGATGGGCATGGGTCGCCTAGCCTCATCCCCTGCTTCACGAGATAAAGCTCAAGCTGCTCTGCCAGCTTTCGCGCTTGATTCCTGATGGTTATTTCATGCTTGATCACTTCAGACCTTTGATATAAGAGAACAGAAAAACCATGCGGCAATGCTGTTCGCCGACTATCCAACTATACATCTTCAATGAGCTTCGGGCATTCAACCAACAACCAGACCCAACCAGCAGCCAACACTGAAGTAACTCAGCGCTATATGACTCAATCAGTCATGAAACCGTTGGCGGACGCGGGATCTCATACACATTGCTCCAATACCTAATGCGATTATGACTGCTGACGCCGGTTCCGGGATAGGGGCCAGGGCCTCGTTGGTGAAGCGGACGTAATCCAACTCACCTACGCCGCCCCAATCGTTGCCGGGGGAACCGATAAACACGCGTTTGGCGCTGCCGGCAAGGCCGACGGGCAAGGCTGTGTTACCGGGATTCAGCAGCACCCCGTCACGCCAGACCCACCATTCATTCACGGTGTTATTCTGGATGTAGGCAATGCGGAACGTGTGGAATCCATCGGTGTTGTCGTTGGTACCGAGATCCGTTTTCGACGCTCCCCAGCCTTGGCTGCCATCGACGATGTTTAACCAAGCGTACCCCGCGCCGTTGTTGATGTTGGCGTCGATGTTAAGCCCCTTCGCGAGGCCGTCTGTCTCGGTGCTGATCACTTTCACCCGGACCTCGAGCGTGTACCCACCGCCGGAGGTAAATACGGTCGTGTCCCAAGTGGAGCTGCCGGCCTGACCTGTCAGGATCTCGTTGGTGCCGGGACGTACGTAGTTGAGCGCGGCGGTGTAGCCGTCGGTCGTACCCGCTACGCCGGTGTTGAACACCGTGGGACCGGTCGATGCCAGGAAGTCAGCCAGGGTGTTGCCGTCCAGATCGATCTCGGCAGGGAGCCGCGGATTCAGATCCATCTCGTATTTGAAAGTAAACGAAGACGAGTTGGCCTGGGTCAGCCCGCTGGTCGGGTCGATGGCACCGTACAGGGAGGGAGCCATCGCGGCGACAGTCAAGGTTGCGATTATGGACACCATTGTGAACTTCATTTTTCTTCTCCTCGTGTGTGAATCGAACACCAAAATTAAAAATTACGCGTTGATGACCTTATGCACGGCGACGCACCGCGAGCAAACCGCCCACCAGCAGCAGCCCGGCCACCCCCGGCTCAGGGATGACGATACCCGTTAAAGCCAAGGCTTCATCCAGAGCGATGTCCGGACCAGTACCGAAGCCCCAGTTATCACCGAGGATCTGCAGGTCGGACAGGTTAACCACGCCGTCACCCGTGAAGTCCGCTTCGGTCCAGGTGGCTGTGGTGGACTGCCAGTTGTCGCCAAGAATTTGGAGGTCGGACAGGTTGACCAGTCCGTCTCCGTTGGCATCACCTGCATGCAGAGGTGCAAAAGCGCCACTGGTAAAGCGGAAATAATCTGCCTCCACGATCCCGCCCCAGTTCGTGCCTGGAGAGCCGAAGAAGTTGCGATTGACCATACCTGTTGCGTAGCCATCGGCCAACGGTGTCCCGCCAGGATTCAGCAAAACGTCATCGCGCCAGACCCAGAAGTTATTCTGCTGATAGGCCATACGGAATGTGTGAAAGTCATCGGTGTTGTCATCCGAACCATTCAGTGCAACTGAACTATCAAGAGCCCAAGTTTGACCACTGCCCTGAATATTCAGCCAGCCATCTGCTCCGTCGCCGATTGAGCCGCCGATGTGAATGCCGAGTGCTGTGCCGTCAGTGTCCAGACTCAGAATGTGCATCCGGACTTCGATTGTGAATCCTGTGGTCGAATCAAGACCCGCGGTGGTCCACGTGTCGCTTCCACCTTGTCCAGTCATTTTTTCATCTGATCCCGGGCGGCTTTGATCCCATGTCGCCGTGTTACCATCTGTCGCACCAACTACCCCAGTATTAAATACTGTCGGCGCCTTACCAATGAAATCGGGTAACGAGTTGCTGTCCAGGTCAACTTGCGTGGGATTCAGGGGACTAAAATCCATTTCATACTTGTAGCCGAATCCCGATGAGGTCTGTGTGGTTAGTCCGGTTGCAGTATCTGTGCCTGCAAAGGCCTGTGTCGTCAAAACAAACGCTGCCGCACAGGGCAGAACCATCCACATTCGGTGAAAGCTTGCGATCATTGCGTGTCCTCCTGGTGATGTAGAAAGATGGGCATACGAGTGACGACGGGTCTGAAATATGTTTTCGCACATGCCAAAAATCCAAGACGAGAGAACGTGACAGGCTTCTTAATCCAAGATCAGTCTACCGCACCGCACGCCGCTGTCAATAGTTGTCTTAGTCTGTCTTGGTTTTTCTGAAGCAGTTTATACTAAGTCAAGAATATTATAACACATTATATTACAGTAATTAGCATGGATTCCCGCCCCATCACGCGATATATTCAAAAACATGCGGCGTGAGCGTCGAGCCTTCTTGTTTTATGTTGTCTTGACTGTATGATGCCGCCATGCGCTCTAGTGAACCGCACTGCTGCAACAGGGCTTCATGGGGTGATCCGCTGGAATGTTTCTACATGAGGCGGCTGATTTGACGTGGAGGCCTTGCGGCATTGACGTTGTGCGTCTTCCATCGGAAGTCAATCTTTGTTACGGATCCACATCTTCCCACTGGTTGGAGAGAATCAAGATGCTCATAACAGGCCATTACAATGCGGTGATCCTCCTTGGTGCCTGTATTGTCTTGTCATCAACGGCCACAGTCTGTGCTCAATCACGCCTTGTGGTTGTGGCATTTGGAGACTCCACCACGGCGGCCCGACTTGTTGAAGGCAAGAAAATCAATGTCTACGTGGACCTTCTTGAAAAGTCGCCGGTTTGGGGCGAGGCGCACGCATCCATCGTCAATGCCGGTAAGCCCAGCGACACCACAGCAGGCGCACTAGAGCGGCTGCAAACAGACGTGCTTTCGCTGCAGCCGCACCTGGTGATCATTCAGTTCGGCATCAATGATGCAGCGGTTGACGTGTGGAAGAATCCACCTGCCAAAGAGCCGCGCGTTCCCTTGTCACAATACCGAGACAATCTCCGCACCATTGCCACTTCCATTCAGTCTCAGGGTGGCCAAGTGATCATCATGACCCCGAATCCATTGTGTTGGACAGATCCACTCAGAGAACTCTACGGCAAACCTCCTTTTGATCCGCAAAGGCCCGATGGATTGAATGTGCTGTTGTCCAATTATGCCCAGGCGGCACGCGACTTAGCCAAGGAACTCAATGTGCCTTTGGTCGATATTTACACCGCCTACGAACGTTACTACGGCCAGACGGGCCGTCAAGTGGATGAACTACTGCTTGATGGAATGCATCCCAATGACAAGGGGCATCGCCTGGTGTGTGATGAGCTTTCGGCGGTCATCGGTACTTTGCCCTTGGTAGAGATGGCGAAGGACAATCGGCCTCGCCCGCGCGTGGCGGAGAACGGGGCGGTGATCCATCCCGCAGCCTGCGACATGCCGCAACTTCCCATGGGGCCCTTCATCCGCCTCGGTGACAACAGCATTCTCACCGTCAAGGATACCGATGCCTTAATCAGCCGCGATGAGGGGCGCACATGACAGGTGATGCCGATGTTCACTGATTCCGCAAGTTTCCAGATCAGCAATGAGCGGGCGCTGCTACGCACGAAGCAGGGCGTGGTGATCCTTGCGTGCATGAACCTGCGTGAGCGGCACTGGACATGGAGCAATGATCTGCATGACGCGCCGGGAGCGCGACTGCCGACATACGTTATCCGCAGCCTTGACGAAGGACGCACTTGGCAACAACCGTTGATGATCCAAGAGGATTTTAATGGAGCCGTGCGCGCCATGATCGAGACGCACGATGGCAAAGTGGTCGTATCCTGCACCATCATGCGGCACAACCCCGGCCGGCATGCCGCGGTCAGCTACACCAGCGCCGACCAGGGTGAAAGCTGGCAACGCAGTAACATCATCGACCTCGGCGGGGCGGGCCATCATGGCGGCTTATGCGAACCGACCATCACAGAACGAACGGATGGCGGCCTGCTCATGCTGATCCGCACTAACTGGATGCAGCAGTGGCGAGCCGAGTCGAATGACGCAGGTCTTTCCTGGCACCCCATCGGGCCGTCCGGCATCGCCTCTGGTAGCGCCCCGGCCCAACTGTCCCGCCTAAGCGATGGCCGACTTCTGCTGTTGTGGAATCGCCCATATCCTGAAGGTTCAGACACGTTTCCACTGCAGGGCGGCGACCGACTCTGGTCAGCTACGCCGGTCAGTAATCACCGCTCAGAATTGTCTCTGGCGTTTTCCTCGGATGACGGCAACACCTGGAGCGATCCGATCGTTGTTGCCCGCAAGCAGGGCGCCTGGCTCGCCTATCCCTACATTTTCGAGGCGAAGCCGGGGCAACTGTGGATCACCACCATGCAGGGTGAACTGCGAATATCTCTACCATTTCAAGAACTATCGACGGCTTCTGGCATGCAACACAGTGGGGCCACCCTCCAAGCTGCCTTGTTAAAGCAATGCTTACACAAACAATGATTCTTTACTCGCAATAGCAATTTTCTATTGAGCCTATGACATCCTATAGGAGTGCGCCCCAAGTGAACGCCACAATGACAGAACTGAAGAGCCTTCACGAGTTCTACAGGCGACATTTACTTGACGAGGTTATGACATTTTGGGAAGCCCGTACAGGGGACGACGAGTATGGTGGCTATCTTGTGCCATTTGATCGCCAGGGGTGTTCAACAGGGACAGACAAGAATACATGGTGCCAGGGCCGACAAACGTGGATGTTTGCAGCTCTCTGCAATGAGTTGGGCCCACGAGAAGAGTGGTTGCGATTGGCCAAGGCGGGGCGTGATTTTCTTATGAATTGTGCTTATGCAGGTGATGGGCGTTGGTACTACCTATGTACGCGTGAAGGGAGGGTCAAGGATAATCATCTGTCTATTTCTTCCGATCAGTTTGTCCTCAGCGGTCTCTGCGAATACGCCCGTGCGACAGGTGATGAGCAGGATGTGCCGTTGATTCGTGATTCGTTCAAGCGCTGGTACGAACTGCTGCGTGAGCCAGGATTCAATCAATATCATCACTTTTCGCGTGATCCCCGCTATATTTATCATGGCATTCATATGGTTGGCCTTAACATGGCGCAGAATGCTCGTAAATTACTGGGGGAGGATTTTGTGCGTCCCGAAGCAGATTATTGTCTCGATATGATATTGAATCGTTTCGCCAACGACGAACACCATACTGTCTTTGAAATTCTCCTCACGAACGGGAGCCCGGTGGATTCCGACCTTGGCCGATGTACGAATCCTGGACACGCGTTGGAATCTGCATGGTTTTGTATGGAGGAGGGCACCTATCGCAATGACCCGGCGATCATTCGGCGCGCGTCACAGATGATTGACTGGGCGTATGGTGCGGGTTACGACGACAAATACGGAGGACTATTGGCATTTACTGATCCAGAAGGTCGTCAACCACCAGGATTTAACAGCCCCAATGCATTCGGTGAAAATTGGGACACGAAAATATGGTGGGTGCACTCAGAGGCCCTGTATGCCACGGCTCTTGCAGCCGTTCAATTGCGAGAACAGGTAATGCTCGATCGGTTTTTCCATCTGCACCATTACACCCAGAAGTACTTTGCTGACCATGAGTATGGTGAGTGGTATGCCTACCTGCAACGTGATGGCAGTCCATTTGTCACCGACAAGGGGACCTGGATCAAATCAGCTTTTCATGTGCCACGTAATTTGCTGAGTATTGTGCGGCTTTTGGAAGGCGTGGAGACCACGGCGTGAATGCTCGCGAACAACGATTGTTGATGAATATGGTAAACCTTGTCACGGCCCCCGGCCGTGAGCATCGTGTGATTCGCGAAGTAAACAATTGGGCAAAATCACGAGTCGATGTCGATCTGACCACAGATCGTACAGGCAACCTGATCATCAAACGAAAAGGAATCAGCACCACACGGCCCCTTGTACTAGTAGCTCATATGGATCACCCCGGCTTCTTAGTCACCCGTCGCAAGGGGAAAAGGATACATGCAATATTCCGAGGTGTCATTAATCACAAATACATCCGTTATGCCAGAATTCGTCTGTACCGAAACAACGATGATACGCCAACTACTGAGGGCACGATCGTGCACGTCACGCCTTCCAATGAACCATATGGTGGACATCGGGTTGAAGTCGCTTGTGATTGCTCAACGCCAGTACGGCCCGGTGATGTGATGACGTGGGCCTTGAAGCCGGCACGCATCCGACGTGGGCAACTATATGCACCGGTCACCGATAATCTGACTGGGGTCGCGGCAGCAATGATCTGCTTTGATCGCTTGGTGGATTGCCCGCATGACATTCGGCTTCTATTTACTCGCGCAGAGGAAGTTGGATGCCTTGGGGCAATAGAAGCTGATCGGAGTGGATTATTACCTCCATCTGCACAGATTGTCGTGCTTGAGAACACGCGTTGTTATCCTGACACGCCAGTTGGTGGCGGTCCGATTGTCCGTGTCGGTGACCGCACATGTACTTATGATCCAGATCTGACATTTCGCATTAAATCCATCGCCAACAATTATGCCACCCGACACCGGGATTTCCGATGGCAGTATAGACTTATGCTTGGCGGATCTTGTGAAGCGTCTGTTTACCAGATTCTCGGTTACAGCACCAGTTGTGTGTGTCTGGCATTAGCCAACTATCACAACATGAACGAGCGTACTGGTAAAATCGACACAGAGCGCATATCGCTCAACGACTTTCAATGCATGGTGAAATTGTTAGTTGAAATCGGCTCTCAGCTGCCGCGAACAAAGCACCTTGACCGATCAGCATTAGAGTTGCAAAACAGTAGAACACGCTTAAAGGAGCTGTTGATTCTTTAATGAAGATAGAGGTCGGTTCAGCCGTCAACTGTCAGAGTATTAACGCCATGATCAAGTTAATCCACACAAGCATATTGGCGGCAATCACCGCGCTGATCTCCGTTGACAGCGTTCAATCCCAGACGTTGGATGGCGCGATCTTACCGACCCATGCAGATTTGGCATACGGCGAGTACGAGCGGCAGAAACTGGACCTTTACCTCACCGATAGCAGTCCAACTGGACTGGTATTGTTCATCCACGGTGGTAGCTTCCTGCACGGCGACAAGTCGGGAATATCTGCGACTGCTATTCAGAAATTGCATGAACACGGCATTCATGTCGCATCGATCAATTATCGTTACAGCAGCAAGGCGGCATACCCTGCACCGATGCACGATGCAGCCCGGGCCGTTCAGTTTCTTCGCCTTCATGCGGACGAATATGGAATTGATCCGACGCGGATATCCGTGTGGGGGGAATCCGCAGGTGGCGGCATCGCCTTGTGGCTGGCATTGCATGATGATTTGGCAGAGCCTGACAGTGATACGCCACTGCTACAGCAGTCCACACGACTATGCGGGGCCGTCGGCATCCTGGCTCAAAGCACCTATGATCCGTTTGTGACCGACCGACTATTTCCAGGCGTAATGGCCGAACAATCAAAGCCTTACCAATTGCTGTTTGGCTGTAAAAACGCGGAGGAATTGCAGGAACCACAACTCGCCCCCCTGCTGGCCGATGCCTCGCCGGTATCGCACGTCACACCGGATGATCCACCTATTTACCTGATCTACAAGAATGACCCCGAGGAAGTTCCGGCAGACGCGCCGCTAAATCTCTGGGTGCATCATCGCAGACAAGGTGAGTTTCTGGTCGAGAAACTCAAAACAGCTGGTGTACCTTACGTGCTTCAAATAGGGGGCGACAACAAGGAATCTTTTCATGTTGCGGTGAAGGGTGATTATCTCGACTTTCTTGTATCAGTCACTCAAGGCCAAGTGAAGGCAGGTAAATAATGAGCAGGAATCAAACGATAATTGTTCGGCATAGTTCTCGATCCGCTACGCTAATTTCAGCCTTGGTGATAGGCTTGGCATTACCGAACGTATTATGGGCGGCCGAACAGGTAAAATTAGATATCGCAATCAACCCTATACAGCCGTTGTCTTCAAATGTCGGCGGCCTGACTGAGATCCACTTTGCAGATTACGTCTCCAACCCGCAGCCCGGTCAATCTGAACCTGCTACGGGTCGAGTCGCCCAGTATAAATCGCCGTTCCTCGGCATTCTGAAGCCCGACGCAGCAAATACCACTCGCACCCCATTGCCACCGACCCGCGGACTTGTGTTGGAATCCGAGGGCTCAGTCATCGACTTTCATGATTTGACCAGTCGAGCAGTTTGCAGCAATGTCATCGTGCGGGGCAACCTCACCCTGCGCTTTGTGGAGTCGGACAATCCCCAGGCTACGGCTGGGGTAAGCGATCTATCGCTGACCCTGGTGGGGGCCGCGTTGTCGGCGGAGCAGGTATACATCACCATCTTCGATGCGAACAACCAGCAGTTGGGGCAGTCGATGGTGCGCCAAGGAGACAATAAGAAGTACCGGGCTGACGTTCACCTCTCGGCACGTACGCAGCAACAGCCCGTGGCGGCGATCCACCGTGTTGTGATCGAGAACCGTGATCCGAAAGTGAGTGTATTTCTGGGCGCAGGCATGGACTCGGATGAGCCGGATCTGGTCTTCGCCGGCTTCGCTCCCACAGGGTCTGAGGTACAACCTGCGCCAGCAGCAGCCCCCGATGGCAGCCACCAGGCGCGCTGGTCGCAGTATGCCGACTCCAAACTGATCACTGACCTGCGTCAGGTTACACCCCAGGAGGTGCTGTCCGACCGCCGGCAGCGCGGCAAGTGGAAGGTGTTCGATTACGAAACGCCCAGCTTCTCTGGCTATGCGTTATCTGCCTGTGTCGAATCGACAACACCGCCGACGAGGCTCGCTCTCGACGTGCAAGGTTGGTACGCGGTGTACCTCGGCCTGGCCACTATCAATAACTTCGGCAAACCACTACCCAACGAGATCAAAGCCCGGTTGTCTGGAGACGATGCCTTCTCTTACTTCCAGAACCACTTGCAGTTCACCAACGATGGAACCACCCGACGTGACCGGATCGAAGAAATCTACATGACAACGGCCGATCTGACCGGCCAGGACTTGATCCTCCAGAGCGTCATCAACCAGAATGCACTGCTCACCTACGTTCGCCTTGTGCCGCTGACCGAGGCCGAGGTGACACGCGTGCAAGCCGAACAAGCCAACCGTAAGAACACTCGAAATCTCATTGCCTGTTTCGACGGCCACTCCATGATCTGGCCCTACCATCCGCGGACCAGACAGGACATCGCCAACACGTTTGCATCCTACCGTGAGAGTGATTTTGGCACGTGGTGGTTCCAGTACATCGGTGCCGACCTGGTGAACTACGACTCGGACTACGGCACGCTACTCAGCCAGGGGACCGAAGCGTTCACTCGGCCAGTCGATCGCGTGGTGCAGGAATCGCTCCAGGCCCTGGTGGATAATGGTGTCAATGTCGTCCAGGTTGCGATCGATGAGGCTCACAAGCAAGACGCCGACATTCTCATCTTCTCGCGCATCGGCGGCTGGAAAGGTGCCCATCCATGGGAAGAAACATTCTCCAGCCGGTTCTATGAAGCAAATCCACAGTGGCGAACCGTTGATCGTGACGGCACGCCTGTCATGTACATGAGTTATGCCTACCCTGAGGTTCAGGCACAGGTGATCAAGGTGCTGCGGGAGGCCGTGAGTATGGGTGCGGATGGCGCCGGCATCTTCTTTCACCGTGGCATGCCGATGATGCTATGGGAACAGGGATTTCTTGACCGTTTTGCTGAGCGGTATCCCGGGGTAGACGCTCGGCAGATCCCCGAGGATGACCCGCGGATCTACGCCATGCGGGCGGAGATCGTGACAGAATACCTCCGGAACATGCGAACCATGCTCGATGAGGTAGCTCGGGAGCGTGGCGGCAACAAGCGCTTGAAACTGGCCGTGAGCACCTTTGCGACTGAGGCCGACAATCAGAAGTTCGGCCTCGATATTGAGCGCTGGGCCAAGGAAGGTCTCGTTGACCAGGTTGGTCTTGCGTGGTTTGCATACCACACATCCGGTTTGGCAGCTAGGAAGTCTGACGTGGCCTATTACACTACCGCGCTTAAAGGGACCAATACCAAAGTGTTCCCATTTGTCATTGGCTGGCAGATGAGCAAACCGGAGACCTTGCTCAACACGGCCACGGAGATGTATCAGCAGGGTGCCGATGGCATCGTGGTGTGGGACTCCGATCCTGTCAAGGGCTGGAGCGATGCTGAGGGCAGTTACTGGCCCATGCTTCGTGACCTCGGCCACCGCGACAAGCTCACCGACGGCTCGCTGCTCTACAAATTGGTCAACATCCCCCTAACCCGCCTGGGTGAGAATTACTACAGCCGCTGGCAGCCCAATACCGGGTTCTGAGTCTAAAGTCTTTTCGCGTTCCCTGCATCTGAAGGTGATTGTTTGGCCGAGATTCCTGCCTCATCATGGAGGCTGGTCTAATTTATCTTCTTGGGTGTGATCCGGATCAATCCCCATCGACTTGAGAAACTTCCGGAAGCCTTTAGAGTCCACCTTGAAGCTGGTCTTCTGCAGCTTGTTGAGAAAGCTGCGGATCTCACTTTCCGTGACCGCATCGCGCCGCTGCCATTTGCGTAAGCTGGGCCGCACCTGGCCGGGCCTGCCGGCATTTCCTGTTGGCGTAGATCCTGTTGAGGGACTGCCAGGCGTTGGTGGCTGCTGTGGCTGACGGCGATAATGAGCCGCCAGCCGATCACCCCAGCTATAGAGCTGAGCGATGGCTTTCATCGCCTCGCTCCGGGGTACCGGTGCGACGATCATCCGTATGAAAGAGCAGCCGGGGCAGCACACGACGACGCACGAATAAGGTCCTGCCCATGGCTGGTGGTCGTGCGGCAGCAGTTGCAGGTTAATACCGATGATGCTGCTTTCGTCCAATTGCTTGTGGCACCTGGGACATGGTGACTGGGCACATCGAACAAAGAGTTCCGGCCACCGGGGCGGCTTGCAGCCATCCGGCATGTTTTGATCAGTCATGCTGGTTGCCCCCCTCGCCGTTGTCTGGGTTCATCTTTTCGATGAGCAGCCACTTGGATCGAAGTGACGAAGTTCCCCGGTTTTCATCGAGCAGGCCGTCGGCTTCGATTGCCAGATTCTCCAGGACGACGGCTGCGTTCAGCAGCATCTCGGTGCGCAGACGCCTGGGCCTTTGCGGCAGACGCAGGGCGGCTTGAACAATGCGATGGCGTAACACGCCCCGGGGATGTGGTTGATGACGAAGGCGGTTGACGAGCAGGGCCAGAGCAGGCGAAGTGCCAACCAGGCTGATGGAGCCGGGGGCCGCATCAGCAATCAGCAATCCGTGCCCGCCCAGGCATCGCGTGATCTGCTCGGTGATCGGTCCTTCGTGTTCGGGTCCGACAATCTCATTGAGGGTGAATGCTACGGGCAAAGCGGGATCTTCCATCGACTGCTCGAATACCTTGCGAGCAATCGGGGCATAGCGATGAGTGATTCGGACCATGGCCAGTTCGCATTCGGCATCGTGAGGCAGCGGCGCGTAGATCGGCATCCACCGAACCATGAGCGACTTTGCGGCCTGTAGCGTTCTGCTTCACCCAGACCAGCTCATCAAAGTAGCTCAGCCCGGCTTCTTCCAGCATCAACCCTACGTCGCGAGTAATAGGCAAACGGAAACGCTCTTGACGCTCATCGCTGCGACTGGTCGGATCATCGACATTGATTGCCACAATGGCCCCCGGAAGAAGGATGCGAGGGAAGTCGGCGATGCGTTCCTTTAACCAGTCGAGGTATTTGTCGTAGGTGGCCAGATCGTTGAACGTTCCGTTGTAATCGTGATGGGCCCCGAGATAAGGGATGCTGGTGATGATCAGCCCGACGCTGTCATCAGCCAGAGCCTGGTTCACCGCCAGGCAATCGTCGTTGACGATCCTGTTGCTCAATGACCGGCCATGGAGGATTGAACCATGCGACTGCGATAGCATGACCGGATCCTGGTTGGTCGCCGGCTTCGGTTTCTTGGCCACGTCGTTGTTGTAAAGCGAGCAGGCAACGCTGCCGATGGTTCGCTGGCCATCGTCGAGCATGCGTCGCAGGCGATCAGTCGCTTGTCTGTCCGGGTGCTGGTCGAGCAGACGCAATATTCGCAATACTCGTTCGACCTGGTTTGGAGACATGGGACAGGGCAACGACTTCGTCGATCTTCTCGCCCTCACCGTTACGGCCCTTGTCGCGTTTCCGCCAATCGGCGTAAACCAGCTCGATGGCCGCCACGGCCCGGCACCAGGGATTCAACTGACGCCGGTTAACGTTGTGGGCAATCCGCCATCGCCGCGCCACGTCCAGGTCGGCGAAGCTGCGGTAGATGACCGGGCAGGTCTTAATGCCCATCTCCCAGTAGATGGATAGCCGCTCTAGGCCATCGACGACCAGCTTGCGGCTTTTCCAGACGATCAGCGGTTCGCAGGGTCCATCGCGGGCGATCTGGGCCGCCAGAGCCGCCCGGACGTCGGGATCAAGCGGCTTCAGGACGTCCTGGGGGTCGGGCAGGCAGGACAGGGATCGGACGGAACAGACGGTAGGGGGGTATGTTTTTTGCATACCCCGTTAAGGAAAAAAACCTTTCCCCGGGCGCGGCGCGTATATTCGGCTTTAATACTTTTTTGACAGGTAATTGCGCCTGTAACTTGTTTATCGAAATCGCTATACTTTTGGAATGGAAAAAATAGCCCTGTTGGTTTTGACGCGGATGAACAGCTTGGGTCTGAGCCAACGCGGGGTGGCTCGGGCTGCCAAAGTATCCGAGGCTGCCCTGTCACGCTGGTTGGCTGGCCGTAACCATATAAGGTCGGATTCCCTGGAACGGATTCTCAACGCCCTTGGGACCAATCGTTTTTACATTGACTGGTATGCAAGGAACCGATGGGATCCGTTTTATGTGGATCAGTATGTCAAGAGACGACTCGCTGGCCACAACCGGGCTCGGCCCAATAAACGGTGTCCAGTCTGTGGCATGATGTGGCGTCCTCCTCGCACCCGCCGTTGAGTTCACGAGGCAAGTCAACATCCCGGTTTAGGACAGTTTTAGGACAGTAAACGTTTGCCAAGAAAAACGCCTGCGGTAACTGTTGTGACCGCAGGCGTTAATCGTTGGCTGTTGTCAGAAAGCGGAGAGGGCGGGATTCTCCCGACCCGAGATCTGTAACCTCTTGGAGGAGCTTGGTTTTGCACTTAAGGATTGCAGTTGTCAGGAGATAGAGCAGTTGCGGAAGATGCTGATTATATGCGGTTATTTGCTATTTTGATCTCAAGAGTTGGGTCACTTTTTGGGTCACCACCTTATCGTGTCCCGTATATTAATACCATGTGGCCTACCTCACGAAATCCTCTGGTCATCGTTTGTTTGAAGTTCCGACTCGACAAGCAACTCTTGTCCTCACAATCAGAAAGCCCTTCGACGTGCTCGCCGAATGGCCACTTTTCGAGCAAAGTCGGGGTGACTGGCAAAACCACGTCACCTGGCAAGGTGATTCATCCATACGTCGCGATATTCCTGCATGGGCCAGAGCCGCATCTTCTTCGTATCGGCGACATGATGCGGCGGACGGCTTGAATTCTTTCGTTGCATGGGCATTCCGTTGGTCGTGATGTATGCCGCGTTTACAGTGATTCAATACGTGGTTTCTAGGGATATGGTCAAATCCTGTGGATGAGTCCTTGATCAGGCGGCTTGTTGTTTGACTCCGTCGGTGAAGCGGATGCCGGCGATCACGTCGCCGATCAGGTCGTGGCCGTTGAGTCGGCGGAAGCGTGGCTCGACTGACTCGGCGAGCTTGAATACCATCGTCAGGGTGGCGATGCGTGAGCCGCAGCCCTTGGTCTTGTCGGTGTGCAGCCGCTTGGGCAGCTTGTTCAGCATGTTGGCCGTCTTGTGCACCCAGCATCGCTGCGTCCGCGTGGTCGGGAACACCTGCGGCAGCGCTTTCCAGAAGCCCAGCGCCCCGTCGCCGGTGGCCAGACTGGGGTCCACCGTGAGCCCCCGCTGCTTGACGTCCAGCAGCAGCGACTTCCACGACTGCTCCGACTCGCGGTAGCCGTCGGCGATGGCGATCAATTCCTTCTTGCCTTCGGCGGTGGCGCCCATCAGCACGAGAATGCACTGGCGATCCTCCTCCAACCGCACGTTGAAGTGCACGCCGTCAGCCCACAGATAAACGTAGTGCTCGCTCGACAGATCACGCTGCGCCCACTGGCGATACTCCTCTTCCCACACCTGCTTGAGCCGGGTGACAGTGGACGCACTCAAGCCCGGGCAGTCGGGGCCCAGCAACGCCGCCAGCGCTTCGGTGAAGTCACTGGTGCTCACGCCCTTGAGGTACAGCCAGGGGATCAGTTGCTCAACTGACTTGGCCTTGCGCAGGTACAGCGGGAGGATCGAACTGGTAAACCGCTCGCGCTGCGGTTCGTTGCGTCGGTCATGCACCCGCGGCATGGTCAGCTCGATGGGTCCAAGGCCGGTGACCACCTTCCGAGGGTGCGCGTGGCCGTTGCGCACCACCTGGCGGTGACCGCGCTCGTCGATCAGGTGGGCGTGCTCGGCAATCCACTGCTCGACCTCAGCCTCGACCGCCTGGCCGAACGGCCGCCTCGCTCCTTGACGGAGGATCTTGGCGCTCCCTCCCGCATCAATTGCGATCTGCCCTTGATCTGCCGGCGATCCTGTGCAACCAACCGACCAAACCAAGTTCGGCAGCGCAGTGCAATACTGTAGATTTTTTTACTTCTTTACCTTTATATCTATTGACAGGCGGATTTTGCACTCTATATTGCGAGTGAGTCTCAATCACTTATGTCATTATATAGGAGTTCCGGCTATGCGGTCTTTGGCGTCACTCACTATGGCTCTGGCGATAACTCCATGTCTTGTATTAACTTGCAATGCGGACCCCGTGACAGCGACGTTTGTGCTGCTCGATAATTCCAACTTCGTGGGGTACAAACCCTCGGCCCCAGCGCCGGCGATTGGGGACTGGCTGGTCGGCACGGGCGATGACCAGAACGTCGGCAGCGGCTACAACCCGAACGGGGCTTTCAGCCATAACTTTGCAGACTTTGGCGGAGCTGGCGGAGCGGGATTCAACATGGCTCCGTCATTGAGCGGCAGTTTGACAGCCCAGTTCACTGAGGCGACGCCGGGCGCGTGGAATGTGGCGGTGACCAGCTTGGCCTATTCCGGGCAGGCGACGCCGGTGATGTTCATAAATCAGTTCCTGGTGACGCCGGGCAGTCCCGCCACACAGAACGCCGGCTTCAATGTTGACGGGCTGGGCAACAGCGGTAATTGGCAGGGGACGGCCTCAGGAAACTGGGCCATTGATTACAACCTGGACTTCTACTTCGCCACGAATGCGGACGGCGACGTTTCGGTTGATCCCAATGACGTCGACGCGACGTTCAATGATAAGCCGCAAGGCGGGTACCTGATTCCTGTCGAGGCGCTGACGGCGGCCACGCTGAGCGGCGTCACACTGGACGATCCGGCAGGATTTTACGGGGGTGACTTTGAGGAGTACCTGTTGAACTTGGTCAAGCCGTCGCTACCCGTCAACGCGACCTACCTTCTCGTGACACAGATGAGCAAGACGCATCCCGATTACGCCGAGTCGGGCCTGCCGATCAACACGAGCGGGCTGATCGGAAACACGACGATCGCCTATACCACTGCGGTCATTCCTGAGCCGACATCCGCGTCGTTGATGCTGTTGGCCGTCGGCGTGATGAGCGGCGGAATGAGCCGGCGTCGTCAGCGGAAGTGATGCGTTGCGTGGTTGATTTGATTGAAAGGACACCCCCGATGCGTGCTGATTCGATAACGGAGACCCCCACTGCCCATGATCTTCCGGGAATGGGCGCGGACCCCGCCAAGTTGCCGGGGCACTGGGTGCTGGCGCGCCTGGGCAAGCGGGTGCTGCGGCCTGGCGGGATCGTGTTGACGAAGCAAATGCTCGGTTCGCTGGCGATCTCGCCAGAGGATGACGTGGTGGAGTTCGCGCCGGGGATGGGACACACGGCGCGGCTCGTCTTGGAGAAGGTTCCGGCGTCGTACACCGCTGTTGAACGTGACCCGGCCGCCGCCGATCGTGTCCGCTGTTGGCTGGATGAGGCGGCGGACGGATCGCGGCGCATCATCACGGGTCAAGCGCAGGATACGCGCCTGCCGGACGGCTGCGCGTCGGTGGTGTTCGGTGAGGCGATGCTCACGATGCAGCCTCAGACCCGCCGACGCCAGATCATTGCCGAAGCCTTTCGGCTGCTGAAGCCGGGAGGCCGCTACGGCGTTCACGAGCTAGGATTGCAGCTGGATGACCATGCGCCGCCGGAGCAAGCCTTGCTCATACGCAAAAAGATCACCGATGCAATCCATCACCAGGCCTACCCGATGCGGGTCGCCGAGTGGCAGGCGCTGCTCGAAGCGGAGGGATTCGAAGTGCAATGGTGTTTCACCGTGGCGATGGCCTTGCTGGAGCCCGGCCGACTGATCCGTGATGAAGGTTGGGCGGGCGCGGCGCGTTTCGCGTTCAACGTCGTCACGCATGGTCCTGAGCGCCGACGTGTACGCCAGATGCGCCACACGTTTCGTGAGCTGCGAGAACACCTGGTCGCGGTGTCACTGGTTGCGCACAAGCCGGGGAAGGAATCGGCATGAGCCTGGCCACTCCGCTCGTGATCGATGATCTGCTCGGGCGCATCGAACCGCCGGCTGACGGGACCCTGAGCGTCACGTTGCAGCAAAGCGAGTACGTGAAGGTCGTCTTGTTTGGTTTCGCCGCGGGACAGGAGTTGTCGGAGCACACCGCTTCGGTACCGGCGATCATGCATCAACTGTCGGGCAACGCGCGTTGGAGATTGGGCGAGCAGGAGTTGGACGCCAGGCCCGGCGCCTGGGTGTCTATGCCCGCGGGTCAACCTCACGCGCTGATAGCACAAACACCCTGCGTCATGCTCCTGACGATGTTTCGGAACGCTGCCGATGCACCTACGTCGAAGACAACATGCGATTCCTGATAACCGAGAAGTGGGCAACGTGTTCGGCCAAAGAATTGGCGCGTTTACGCTGATCGAGTTGCTTGTGGTGATTTCGATCTTGGCTATACTGATGGGATTGCTTTTGCCGACGCTGCGCCAGGCCCGCGAGTTGGCCCATCGGATCAACTGCCAGAGCAACCTGCGGCAGATTGTAACGGGGGTATTCATTTACGCCGATGACCACGCCAGCCATCCGCCGGTCGCGGCCCCGCATGAACTAGGCGGTCCGCAAGGGCGGGTTCCGGAATCCGACCCCTGGCTGCCCGGGAAGATGTTCGGCGGCGCGCTACCCGCCGAGCAGCGCCCGCTCAATGCCTACCTCAATCAAGACCTGTTCCGTTCCCCCTGCGACAAGGGCGAGCCGTTGTGGTGGTTCGATACGCAACCTTATCAGGCCACGGCTACGGCTTTTGAACTCTACGGCAGCAGCTATTTCTACGCGTCAGGCTACAACCGGATGGCTGGCATCATCGCGCCGATGGGACTCGCCAAGTTCGTGGGCACAGAGTTCTCGTTCGGCTCTTTCGCGGAAAGCCCCTTGTCGTTGGGAGATACCCTCCCGTTGACGTTTTACACAACGCCGAACAGAAAAGTGATCATCGGCAGCATTCCAATCTATCGCACCATGAGCGGCGTGGTTGCGCCCAATCCGCGCGCTCAGTGGTACCTACCCGATCCCGAACACTTGTGGGCCAACGCCGGGTTCCTCGACGGCCATGTCGAGTTTTTGCGCGTATTTCCCTACGATCCGGAGTACCAAAGCATCAACACTCAACCGAGTTCCGCCAATCCGTACTACTGATCATTTGTCATCGCTTATTATGTGGTGCAAGCATTTCAACAATCAAAGAAGGCTGGTTCTGGCGTGCATCGTGCTGACCGCGGTGGCAGGGGTGTGGGCTTGGTGTCTGACTGATGGCGACGCGTTTGACTCCGCTGCGCTCCGCGACACCTCGGACATCCAGGTGACTGTCCTGGCTACTACCATCGACCGCGGTCAGTGTCGTATTCGCTGCCGCGTAACTAACCTCGGCTCACGGACCGCCGAGCGAGTGGTGCTCACAGCCCGGCTGGTCGATCAACACGGCCGACCGCTAGCGATGAATCCACTGGCGGACGTGGCTGATATCCAACCAGGCTCTGACAAAGCGATCGTCATTCCCCTGCCTGTGCCGGATGACGCGCGGCCGTACACTGCGGAAGTCGAAAGCGCCTTGGTCCGGTGGGCGCAAGCGGGCGAATGAAGAGCGATCGCGGCGGTATCCAGCAGTAACTGATGACGCGCAACATTCAAGACGATGGCAGGGGCGAAGCGGGCAGCGGTCGGCCATGGACTTGCAGACCCACCGGGGCGACATCGGCCATTCCGCATTCATAAGGCGAGTCCGGCTCAGCGAGCGGCGTGTCCGCGGCGGGCTGCGCGGCCCGGGGCAGGGACAGCGTCTGGACGATCGCTTCCCACGCCGCGTGCAGCAAATCCGCCAGACGCTCGTAGAGCGGCAGTGTCGTGGTCGCGGCAAGGTACTCACAAAACAACGCCAGCCACGCGTCAAGATGGTCAGCAGCGAAGACCTCCATCGCTTGTCGGGTGACTTGCAGCGACTCGGACTCCTGGCGCTCGTGCGCTTGCGCGAGCATGACCAGCAACAGCGCGACGAACTCCAGCTCGCAGGCGAGATGGTCCGGCCGGTCACCCTGATCGGATGAAGGATGAAACCCGAAGGCGTTGTAGAAACCACAGATATCGCCGAGGATGGCACCTTTGTCCCGGCGGACGTAGGATGCTTCATTCACTGGACAGGCCATCGCGGCCTCGAAGAGGCGGTGGTATTCCCGCATCCATTGGGAGATCGGAGTCTCCTGTCGCGCCTGCTCGATGGCGTGCAGTGCCCGAGTCAATAGAGGTGCGGGGCATAACCCGCCGGCGTCGAGCAACGCGGTGCAGTCGGTTTCGTCAAGCGGTGCGGGCCGGTCCTCCCTCGGCAGCCGTAGCCACTGCGCTGCCCACAGCAGCAGGTCCGCCTGGGCCAGGCATTGCACGATTTGATGGTTTTCGTCGTTCACGGCTGTACCTCTACGGGGATCCACAATGAATGGTGCTTGCGCGCGCCGACATTCTGGTCCGAGCCGTTCCAGACCGCCAGCGCCACGGAGGTCGTGCGCCCGGGCGCCAGTAATTGCGACAGTTCATCGCCTAAGCCGATCGGGCGGAAGAATGTGACTGCCCACCTCCCGCTGCGCCAGGCTCCGCGGGCGCGGGCGTGCGACTCCGGTAGCGTCGTCAGCGAGCCGAAGCCCTCGGCGACGGCTTCCTCGACGGGCACGCTGCGGTCCAAGTTGGCCATCGGGTTGCCGGCCTGCTGCGCGATGAACCACGGCGCGGCCCGGGGGTCATCGAACGCACCGTTCACCGTGTAAGGCCGGTCACCTTCCGTGAACCAGTACAGGTCGTACCACATGTTGGGGTAGAGGTCCTGGACGTCGGCAAAGCCGTGGTCCACGTCGTGCTGCCACACCGCTTTCCAGTGCAGGATGCGCACCGGTTGGCCGACCGCTCCCATCATAAAGGGGGCGTCTTCGACCAGCGGAAATTGCAGGGCGACGCCATCCGAAAACTGCGCCGACTCGACGCGGTCCGCCGGTTGCTCGGCGTCCCACGCGACCCGCCACGCGATGGTTTGGCCGTCGTGCAACGCTCGCAATTCGACCTCTCGGATGGTTACGTTCGAAAGCATCGGCTCCGTCACGTTCTGAGCCTGCACCGGGATCATCACCGAGACCGCGGCGTCCCAGCGGGGATCGAAGGGGTCATCTGCCATCGGCAGCGTCTGGGCCTTGGCAACCCGCAGCGTCGGCGGGCCTTCGGGCAACGGCTCATCCTCCAGCGCCAACGAACCGGCGGGGGCGCCCGCGGATAACGTGCCGCCGGTCACGGAGGGTGCGCCGCTTGCAGGCGCGCCGCCCCCGCTCGGCACGATCACCACATTGGGCCGCTGCGACGCGATGAACACCGCCAGCACCGCGACACAGACCGTCAGCAGCATGCCGGCGACAAAGGTGAAGATGACATAAGGCTGGTTCGATTCACTCATGATCGTGCTCCAGGCGGCGAGTCAGGCCGTGTTATGCCGGTAGACGTCGTAGCGATCGTCGTAGTGGGGACGGTGATGGATCGGCTCGACAAACGGCACGCGTGCGACTTCCTGCCCGTCCACATCCCATCCCACCGCCTCTTCACCCTGGATTTCGAAGCGCGTGAGGATGCGGTTGGATGCGCCGAACAGCAGCAGCGCGCCCAGCAGCTTTTTGTCGCTGCCGAGGTTGCGGTACAGCTGCTTGGAGGCTTCGACGCCGGGCCCGAACAGTTGTTCGAGGAACCCGTCGGGCACGTGGACGGGCGGGATGTAGTAGACATTGGGCCCGGTGCCGTGCTGGGAGTAGAGGGGGAGTGCGAGCTTGCGGACCTTGATGATGTAGTCGAGCGGGTTATCTTCGCGCGGTTCGCCGTCGGTAGTGAGGAATCCGTGCATACGGATCTTGCCGATGCAGGTTTCGACGCAGAAGGCGACCTCGCCCTGCTCGACGCGGGGGTAGCAGCCGATGCACTTTTCGCTGGCGCGGTTGATGATGTTATAGAAGACCTTCTTGTAGGGGCAGGCCTTGACGCACTCCTGGTAGCCGCGGCAGCGTTCTTGGTCGACGAGGACAATGCCGTCCTCGGGGCGCTTATAGACGGCCTTGCGGGGGCAGGCGGCGACGCAGGCGGGGTGGTCGCAGTGATTGCAGATGCGGGCGAGGTAGAACATCCACATGGGGTGAGTATCGCCGAAGTATTGGCCCAACTCGGCCAAGCCGGTCACGTCGTCTTCGCCGAGGTTGGGCGTGGCGTAGTCGTCCGGCACGGGGCGGTGGCCGCGCGGGGGTTTGCCAGCCCCGTCAGTCTCAAAAATGGTCAGGCTCGTCAACTTGCCGTCGCGCCACTGCGCGGGATCGGATTGTTCGAGCAGCTTCAGGTCCCACCCGACGGGATAGCCGCCATAGGGTTTGGTCTCGACGTTGTTCCAGAAGATGTGCTCCTGCCCCTTGCCGCTTGTCCAGCAGGTCTTGCACGCGACGGTGCAGGTCTGGCACGCGATGCACTTGTTGGTGTCGAAGATGTAAGCGACCTGACGCGCCGGCGGCGGACCGTCGTAGGTGTATTCCATATCCCGGCCGAGCTGCCAGTTGAATCGTTTAGGCATGGTCGATTGTTCCTGATACGTCGCGTGAGTTCGGGTGTCAGGCGCGAACGGTGAAGCCGCCTTCGATGAATCGTTTGAGAGTGGGGTTCTCGTACGTCGGGCGCATCCCCTGTGCCGCGCGGTGCCACAACCCCTTGCCGCCGATGCCGCCCGGTTCGGCGCGGGTGATCTTGACCATCGCCTCGCGCGGTGCGCCGGTTGGGCAGTGCACGTCCGGCTCGAAGCCTTGTTTGATCTTTTGAGTGAGCATCTCTTTAACCGTAAGCGAGTCGGTCATCCAGGTGGGTTTGAGGTAGCCGCGGGTGCAACTCTGATGGCTGCCGGTGCGGAACATGGCCTGGTAATTGGTGTTGGGCGACTTGGCCAGCCCGGTCGGGTTGACTTCGCTGCCGTGGACCGATCCCCATGTTGAACCGTAGGCGTTGTGCCACATGCGGGTGACGCCGCGGGGCGTGCCGGGGTAGTAGCGGGCCCGGGCCATCAACCGGGCGACCTTATACCACTGCGGGTTCTTCTGCCAGCCGCGGAACGGCCGGTCGGCTGGGTCTGCGTCGATCCAGACGTAGTCGCCGTCTTCCACGCCGACCGACTTGGCGTCCAGCGGATGGATATCCACATACAGTTCCGACACGAACGGCATCCGCCGGTCGCGGCGATGGATGTCGCCGAACGGTCCGAACCACAGCGCGATGATGTCGGTATCGACCGGCGTGGTGTGCGCGCCGTGCCGGTACTTGGGCGTGTGGAAGATGAACCGGTAGCCGTAGTCTGTCAGCGGGTGCCGCGTGAGCAGCAGTTCGTCCACGGTGCGTATCACGTGGCGGGCTTCGCGCATGTCGCCGGAGACATCGTTGGGATCGACGCCGTAGTCCTGCGGTGTCTTGGGCCGGCGCAACGGGTGCGGCGCGGCAACGATCACGTTGGGCTCGTAGAACGTCGAGTCGATGGGTTCGCGGTGGACGATCAGGTTTTCGCCGCTGTCCATGAACTCCTGCTCTTCGCGGTAGAATTCCAGCCGGCCGGTCTTCGTATACCACGGCTTGTCTTCGAGCGTCTGCTCCAGGCCCACGTACTTGGGATAGCTGCGCGTATGGAAGATCGCGGGGGTGCCCTCGGCGGCCTTGGCCTCGAGGTCTTCGATCTTGTAGCCGCGCGCGGCGTTGGAGTGGTCGAGAATGCGCTGGAGGTACGGCCGGGCCTGCCCCTGCTCGATGAACCGCCAGTAATCCTCGTAGCGCGGGTCATCGGTCAACCGGCCGACCGCGCGGCAGACACCGGCCGCTACCTCCAGATCGCTGCGCGTGTCGTGGATGCGCGGCAGCGGCGTGGCCGGGAAGGTGTAGAGGAACGGATTGGTCACGCTCAGTGTCAGGTCCGGGTACTTCAGCTCCGCCCAACTGTCGACCGGGAACACCACGTCGGCGTACTCGCAGCTTGCGGTCCACCACCACTCGCTGACGGCCAGGAACTCGACCTTCCGCAGCGTGTTGATCGTCTGCTCGAAGTGCCCCTTGGCGTTACCGATCAGCGAGTTGGAGTTGGAGACCATGATCGACTTGGTTGGCGTGGGCATGTGCGTCTTGCCGGTGAGCATCGCCTTGCCGTAACGAAGCACCTTGTCGCCGTGGTTGAAGTAGTGGACCGACTCGGCCCGCCAGTGCCGCCGCTCGCGCGAGGGCTTGGCCGGGTCCAACTCGACGTCGAAGGGGTCTTCCATGATGTACTGGGTCAACCCGTTGAAGAACGCGGCCCGGTAGTTGCCCGAGTACGACCCCACATTCCCGCCGGGGTGGCCGATGTTCCGCGTCAGTGCCGCGACGAGGAAGATCGCCCGGTCCTTCAGGTCACTGTTGAAATACTGGTTCGGGCCGATCCCCATGGCGAACAGCGTCTTCTCCGGGTGGGCGGCGATCTGCTCGGCCAGCTTCCGCACCGCCTCGGCCGGTGCCCAGGTCAGCTTGGACACGTGCTCCGGGGCGTAGCTCTCGTCAAGCACCTGCCGCGTCGCATCGAACACGGTCCGGCAGGCCACCTGCCGGCCATCGGCGAGTGTGACCTCGACCTCGCCCTCCAGTTGCGGATCGGTCCGGTCGCGCGGGAAGTGGCCGGCCACCTGGTCGCGGTTGACCGCCGCGGGGGCATTCGTCCGCTGGTCCCACACCACGTGGTCGCCCCATTCCTCCCGCTTGGCGCGCGATACGATGGGGCCGGCCTGGTGCCGCTGATGCGGGGCCGACTCACCCTCTTCCAGCACCGTCAGGTGATTACTCAGCTTGGCCGGTTGATAATCCGGGAACACCTCCGAAGCGCGCAGCAGCTTGCCGGTGTCCATGCGGATGAGCAGCGGCAGGTCGGTGTTCGTCTTGACGTAATCAACATCGTAAAGCCGCTCGGCGATCAGGTGCTGCGCGATCCCCATCGCCAACGCTGGCGTCGTGCCCGGACGCACGATCAACGCTTCGTCGGCCTTGTTCATCGTCGCGCTGTATTCGCAGGCGATGACCACTACCTTCGTCCCTCGCATCCGCGCCTCGGTCAACCAGTGCGAGTCAGGCATCTTCGTTGCCGTCCAGTTCATACCCCACACCAGCACGAGGTCCGCGTACTGCGCGTTGCATAGGTCGAAGTCCACCGACTGCTGGCCCGTTACCATCGGGTGGCCCGGCGGCAGGTCGGTGTGCCATGAGAAGTTGTCCCAGCCGCGTGCGCCCAATGCCCGCCCCGGCTCAACGCCCCGCAGCTTCTGGTCCAGCAACGCCAGCGCGTTGGCGGTGCGGTACTGGGCGAAGATGCGCGTGATCCCCAGCGCGGGCATCCCGCCGCGGAACTTGAGTACCTGCGTCCCCGCGCCGTCCGTCGCGTCCACCATCAGCTCGTCGTAACCCTGCGCCAGCAGGCGCTCTCGGCCGGCGTCGCCGTTGTAGGTCCGCGCGATGTCCACCATCGCCTTAGCGCTCAGATCGAATGCCTCGTCCCAACTGACCGTTTCCCAGTCGTCCTTGCCGCGCTGAAGATATTTCTCGGGGTCCACCTTGCCGGTCTTGGGATCGCGGGGCATGCCGTCGGCGATCCACCGCCTGAAGCCGCTACGGACCATCGGGCGCTTAACCCGCCGGTCGCCGTAGAACCGTCGCACCAGTGCTAAGCCCTTCTGGCAGCAGCGAGGGTCCCAGCGCTGGCTGGCCTTGTTGCCGTCGAGGTCGGTGGCTTGATGGTACTTCATGCTGGGTGCGATACGCGTCACCACGCCGTTCTTCACGTGCGCGTATAGCAAGCAGTTGTGCGTGTCATTGGGCGCGCAGAGAAAGGTAAACTTCGAGTCGGAGCGGTACAGGTCGCGGTAGACCTTTTCCCAGTCGCGGCGGGGATACGCCCCGAGCGGGTTGTCGATCCGCACGGCCTGGAGCTGGGTGACGCCGGCCAGCGCCTGCTCGCCGATCAGGCCGAAGCCGGCGCCCGTCGCCGCCATGCGATACAGAAACTGTCGTCGGCTCAGACCGCCGCCCGGGTTCGCGCTGCGATCTTCAGAGTTTACGTCTTTCATGTTTCTGCTCTCTATAGGAAAAGGAGCTTCAGTCTCGAAGCATGCCAGCCCGGATCTCGGTCAATGCACCAGGTACAGTAAAGGAAACAGCAGAATCCAGATCACATCCACCAGGTGCCAGTACAGGCCGCCGATCTCAAGCGGCGTGCAATCTCCTCTATGAAACGGCCGCCGCCACGATCTTCCGAGCAGCCACAGCATCACCCCGATCCCCACCACAAGATGCAACGCGTGCAGTCCCGTCATCGTGAAATAGATCGAGAAAAACTGTTCGGCGCCAGCTGGTGGAGGCAGAGGCGTCGTTGGTTTCGATTCCCGCACGGGGGTGGGCTTTGGCGGCTGATTCAACCCAGCCAACACCCAATCCGCGACGCCCGTGGGACCTTCGGTCGCCACTGCAATCACCGAGCGAGGCACGCGGAACTCTGACGGGTTCGGCAGGACATACGTAGGTTCCGCAGGCGGTTCGAGTGACCGTAAATAACCGGCGATCAACCCCAAATCGCGATCGCTCAACGAGGGGTTTCCGCCGCTGGGCGGCATGGCCATGCCAGTCCTGTTCTGCGGATCTCCCGCCGAGCGCCCCGTCTTAATAAAATCCACCAGTTCCGCATCACTTCGATCATCGAGAAATGCGCTGCCCGCCAACGGCAATCCACTGCCGGTGACCCCCTGCCCTTGACTACCGTGACAGACCGCGCATGACATCTCAAACACGCGTTTACCCCGCGCTAGCGCCGGCGACAGCGCCGCTGCCGGCTCAATCGGTTTTGTTTCGTTTGCAGTCCCTGTCTCAGCGGAATCCGCGGAGAATGCCCCTGCCCAGAGCAAGCCCTCGTGGAACTTGTGTTGATACTCAATCGTTTTGACGCCGAGAAACATCACCCCGCACATCACGGTCAGCGTCAGAAACAAGCTAACCGCGGACCGTCTGCCGGTTTGAGCACTGTACAACGCCATCGCCATGGTAAAACTGCTGAGCAGCAGAATGACGGTGTTGATCAGTCCCCAGCCGATGTCGAGTTGTGCCCGCCCCCACTCGAACGCCGCCGGGAACTTTGCATGAAACACCGCGTATAGGCAGAACAGTCCCCCGAACATCAGGGCCTCGGTCGCCAGAAACAGCCACATTCCCAGCCGCGCCGTCGCGAGGTCGTTTGCGGCAGGTGATTCCGACCCGAGTGTTCTGCGCCCAAGAGGATATGGCTGGCAGGCGGTGGCAACAGTTTGGTGGTCTTTCGGATTGCCGTGCGTCAACAACTTCATCGCGTTCGACAGTGCTCCGCCAAAAGAGAAAAGCCGTTGCTATTATTATATTTGTATATTAATATCTAGAAGTCTGCAAATCCACCTCCAGGAAGTTGATCCGCATGAGACGCCAAGACGACGAGTCCCGATTTAGACGGGTGACCATCGGCACGATTTTGCTGGTTTTCGCCGCCGCTGCCGTCATCATTGGCTACGCTTGCCTCCGCTCCGCCGAGCACTACACGTCGGTCGAACTTCAGCGGCAGACCGAGCGGGCACTGAACCATGCTCCCCATTGATGCATGAGAACAGCCCCGCCGCTGGTGACATGCGGTTGACCGCACGCCAGAAACTCAGAACGGGTTATACCAAACCCGCAAAAACCCGTGCGCGTTCGGCGATTGTTAGGTTGGGCGATGACTCGAAGGATGCGAGACTGGCTCTTTTGAAAGGAGCCGGCCATAAAGATCGCTTTACTACGCCACGATGAAGACGCGCACGGAATACAACGGTTGATCCGTCAGACATGCAATGCCAAACAACGCGACCGCCTGCGGGCCGTCGAGTTGGTGATCGCCGGCGAATCGACACAGGCGATCATGTGGATGCTCGGCCGCTCGCGCGACTTCGTGCAGCGCTGGTGCTACGTCTATCGCGACCACGGCCTCGAAGCTGTCCGGGCGCAGTTGCAGATCACTTTTTTATGAATACAGAACGCGGCCTCGGCCTGGGTCAGTTGCATGCAGGCCTGCCACAGTTACGAGGGCAACCAACTGCCGGTGGGGATGTTCGTCCGCAACAGGTAACAGCCCTCACTCAGCGCCGCCCAGTCGAGCCACTGCGGGATCTTCTTCCAGGTCAATCACGCCCTTTTTCCGTCGTCAGTTCGCCCGGCGCGGCCTTCGGCTCGGCCGCCGCATAACAATGCACACTGCGCAGATTGCACGCCTCCGTCACCGCCCAAACGACCACCGGCCGCGGCGAGTTCTCCGACGCGGCGCTCCGGTGGCTGTAACACAGTGACTCGTTGTCCGCCCGGTGAACGCACAACAGGTTGCTCAGGCTCAGCACGGCACGGTCTGCCTTCGCCAGCCCTCAGGTTCGTACACGCAATCCGGCTCGACGGCCATCGGGTCGCGCATCAACGCATACGCCCGGGCCCGACTGCCGCCGCAGACATGGCGATATTCACACACGCCGCACTTGCCCTTGAGCTTGTCGGGGCTGCGCAGCAGGCGGAACGTCGGATGGTGCTGATACACGTCGATGATCGAGTCGCGGGGGAATCGCCCGCATTCGATGGGAAGAAACCCGCTGGGAAAGATCTGTCCGGTGTGGCTGACGAACATCACGCCCCGGCCGTCGTTTATGCCCAGCGGTGAACGCCCCGGCGCGCCCCGCTGCGGGTCGCCGGCGTGCTGGAGCACGAACCGCCGATAGTGGTGTGCCTCGGTAGTCTTGATGCCGTAGGGTTGTATCCGCGCCTGGCGCCACAGCCGGGCGAATACCAGCTCGTATTGCTCCGGGCTGATCCGCTGCTCCGCCAGGCCGCGTCCGACGGGGACGAGAAAGAACACCGACCACAGCTCGATGCCCAGTGGCGCGAGCATCCGTGCCATGGGGTCGATCTGGTCAACATTGCGGCGGGTGACGGTGGTATTGATCTGCAGCGGTAGCCCGATGTGCCGCGCCTCGCGCAGGATCGTAAGCGTGCGGTCGAAGCTGCCGGGCACACCACGGAAATCGTCGTGCGTGGCGGCGTCGCTGCCGTCAATGCTCAATGCCAGCCGGTGCAACCCCATCGCGTGAAGGCGGCGCAGCGCCTCGTCGGTGACCAGAGGCGTAGCCGACGGCGTCATCGCAACGGTCAGATCGAGGCGTCGGGCATACGTGACCAGGTCGTAGACATCGTCCCGTTTCAGGGGATCGCCGCCGGTGAACACCAGCACGGGCGGCTTGGGAAAGCGTGTGAACTGTTCGATCAGCGCCCGCGACTGTCCGACGGTCAACTCGTGTGGGTGACGCGATGGTTGTGCGCACGCCCGGCAGTGCGCGCAAACAAAGTCGCAAGCCCGTGTCAGTTCGTAGAAGGCGACGAACGGGCTATGGTGAAAATCCTCGCTGCTGTACGCCGGCCGGGCGGTCAATGGGTTGATCCTTCCGGATCGGGGAATTAAGGAGACTACGTGATGCGCTTCCCAGCATTGGTACCGGGGTCCAGCACGTAAACTTCCTCGAACGAGACCTCCAGCGCGCCCCAAGGTATCGTGTCTACGCCCGCTGACCGCAGCAGTTGGCACACGCGCTCGAAAACGGGACCGTCACGATGCCCTCTAGCGGTCGCCTTCACCTGAAAGCCTCGCTTAGGATTGAGCAATCCAACCGAAACGGCTACCCTTGGGCAGCTCTCCAGATTGGTACGAGTTTTATTGAAATAGAAGTCAGCCATCAGGAGGCGGTCGGCGTCGATCCATTTGCAACCGACCGGGACGACGTTCGGCTCCCCATTCCAGCATGTAGCCAGATACCATATTGGTGCTTCCTCGAATGCACGGATCACATCCGGATTGATGCTCATTGGACCTTGCGCCTTGCGGCGCCTCCTTATGCTTGAATGATTCTCTGCCGGCTTAGCCCGGGGGTGCGGCCCCCGGTCGCGGTCATCAGGATTTGCCGGCCGCCATCTGTTGCGACTCGTGATCCATTGCTCGGGGGAACAGCACGTTGTTTTCCTTGTGGACGTGTTGGTGCATGTCGGCCTCCAGCTCGCGCAGTCCGTCCAGCGCGGCGCGGAACGTGTTGCAGGCATCCGCGGGCGGGCTATAGCCGTCGGTCAATTCACGCAGCCGGCGCAACGCATCGCCGGCGTCGTCGTGTTCGTGTTCCATCATCCGAATGGGGTTGGCGATGGTGCCGCCGCAGTGGCAGGCGGCGTTCGTCTTACCTAGTTCCATGGCGCGGATCATGGGGAACAGCACCTGCTCTTCCTTCATCATGTGTGACGTCAATTCCCGCATGAACGGCTCGAATACCTCGTGTACATCGCGCATCCAAGGGCAACGCTCGCCATGCACCGCCGCGACCTTGGCGATCATCGCCTGAAGCCGGGGCAGCTCCTGCTTGAGATAGGCATGATGGGTTTGCTCGATGTGGTCGCACAGCTCACCCAATGACAATCTGGCGGCGTCGAGGCCTTGCGAGTCGTCGGCCTGTTCGGCGGCCAGCAGCATCTGAAGTACAGCCTGTGGGTCCAGTCCCTTCGCGTGGCACGCCTCCTGCAATGGCTTTTTGCCGCCGCAGCAGAAGTCGATGCCCAGTTCCTGGAACACGCGCGAACGCGCGGGACGCTCGGTCACTAACTGGCCGACGGTGGTAGCAACGTCAATGTTCGTGGTCGTCATGGTGAGTCTCCTGGGGGTGCTGTGTCATGGCGAAATCGGATTGGGGAGAGTACGCGGTGATGCCGGGTGCTATTCATCGTGGTCGTTATGGCAAGCTGCCGATTCTTTGATACAGCGCTCGATCGAACCGTGTCGTTCACCGAGCGACGTGACTTGGTCGAGGCAGGGGTAGAGAATATTGTGTTCGCGCGTGTTGTGGTGCTCCACAAGTCGCTTGAAGGTGCATTGAGCGTCCAGCAAACGGATAACATCACGGGGGGGCGGGGCATCAGCCTGAGCAAAACCGTGCACGGCCGCGCAGATCTCGCCGAGTATTTGAAGCATGCGCTGGTGTTCGGCGCTGAAGACGCTCGCTGCCACCTTCGGCCTGGGTGTGGCGTGGCACCGCCGCTGTTCATAGATAGGCAACAGCCAGCGATCCTCATGTCGCACATGGATACGCAACGCCCGTTCGTACGCCTCTAGGATCGTGATCGCTCGCTGAAACCGTCGCGCGACAAGAGCCTCCTGATGTTCGAGAAACATTTCGTCAAGCTGTTCATGCACTCGTTCGAAATCGAGAAACGTTGGATCAGCCGCGGGGCGCGTAACGCTCATGATCGGCCTCCTTCTCGGATCGCATCGAGCCGGCGCATACCTCCAGATAGCGATGAAGGGCGACGGCGTTGTTGTGATCGGAGTCGCGCGGCAAACAACAACTTCACAGGTCCACTGCTTGCCCGCTTCACCAAGACGTGAACCTGATCTGGCTTGCCTTCCAGTTTCCGGTGGTATTGCCGCAGAAACTGATTCCACTTGGCCGGATCGTGGTCGAACCAGCGTCGCAGCGCATCGCTGGGGCCAAGCTCATTCATCCAGACGTCGAGCCTCGCCGCCTCGCGCTGTAATCCACGTGGCCAGAGGCGATCAACCATCGCCCGCGATCCGTCTTCGACCGCCAGCGGCTCGTATACACGCTTCGTCTTGCACCTGGGGCTGTGGGTCACGGTTCGGCTTCCGTGTCGGGTTGTTGCGACGGCTTGGCGCGGGCGTGCCGGCAACGCGGGGCGGGGCGATCAGGGTCGATGCCGCGACGCTGCGCCATCTCCAGTCCGACCTCGGCCAATTGCGAGTCATTCAACACGTGGGCAGCCAGCGGGAAGATCACGTCGTCTTCCTCGGCGATGTGCCGTTGATACACCTGGCACAGTTGTTCCAGCAGTTGGCCAAGACGCTCAATTTCTGCGGCCTGCAATGTGCCACGTTCAATCCACAGCCGCCCAAGCTGGTCCACTTCGGCGTGCCCTGCCTCAACTCGGTCGTGGTCGGCCTCCAGCGATTCCAACGTCGTCAGCGCCCCATCAACCCGACGATCATTCAGTTGCCGCATCCGGGGAAACAGCGAGTCTTCCTCATCCCGCGTGTGCCAGGGTGCGGCGTTTTTGAAATAGCGCAGGGCCGCCTCCAGCGCCTCGCGGTGCTCTGCGCCCAGCGCCCCGCCGCGGCGTTCCTCTGCGATGCGGGCCAGGATGCCGAGGAACTTCTCGATCCGTCGGTGACAGTCGCTGAGCAACTGTAACGGTTCGTCGAAGCCGGCGTCGGGCGTTTGACCAAGCGTGATGGGCATGACAGTCTCCATGGCACGGACTCCCCCACCCGCCGCGCTGCAAGCGCCTCCCGTCGGCTCAGAAGCCGGCACGGCCGATAAAATAGTTCTGACTCCATATATCTACTTGACCCTGAGGATATGGGGTCTTAAACTGGATGTCAACATCCACAAGTCGATTTTTGTACCACTTCTTCCCCCATAGGACCGTTCTATGCTCTTTTCTCAGACCGCCGAGTATGCCTTGCGTGCCGCCGTCTGCCTTGCCGATCAGGACGGCCAACCCCGGACAACCCAGCAGATCGCCGAAGTGACCCGGGTGCCGCCGGGGTATCTGTCCAAGGTGCTGCAGGCGATGAACCGCGGGGGGCTGGTCAAGGCCCAGCGCGGTCTCAATGGGGGCTTCACGCTCAGTCGCGAGCCTGACCTGATCAGCGTGCTTGATGTGGTCAACGCGGTCGACCCGATTCGGCGCATTGTGACCTGCCCGCTGGGCCTCAAGTCGCATGGCCGGAACCTCTGCCCGCTGCACCGCAAGCTCGACGACGCCCTAGAGTTGATCGAAAAGGCCTTCGGGTCGACGATCCTGTCCGATCTGCTCAAAACAACCGGAAAAAACAAGCCGTTGTGCGAGGTCCGCGTGGACGGCCGGGTTAAGCCATCGTGATCGGGAGACACCCCATGCCGTTATTTGAACACGCCCCGCTCAAGCGCCACCCGTCGCTTCAACCGCTGTCGCGCGACCACTACCAGGGGCTGGTCCAGGCCCAGCACCTGATGAAGGCCGCCAACGGCAACGCCCAGGATCGCCGCAAGGCGGTGGCTGATTTTCTCGACGTGTGGAGTCGGCTGATCGAGCCGCACTTCGACGACGAAGAAGGGCTGCTGGTCGGCTTGGTCCACGACGCCCACCGTCGGCGGTTGCTCGAAGGGCATCGCCGGCTGCGGGAACTGGCGGCCGAAGGCCGCGAGCATCGTCGGCAGGTGGACCCGGGGGCCGCGTGGGTCCGCGACCTGGGTGAAACGCTCAACGCGCACATCCGCTGGGAGGAGCGTGAACTATTTACGACGCTCGAATTGGACCCGGCGCGACTCGGCGGATTGCTGCCGAAGGCGACCCAGATCGAAGCGTCGCGGCGGCGCGGCCGAAGCGAACCACCGGGATCGAGCGGCGGCATCCAACCACCTACTGCGAAACGAGACGAAGATACGCCATGAGCGGGTGGTCCTGTCCCCATTTCGACGAGCGAGGCGACTGGTGCCGGCGGCTGAACGTCGCGTGTGTGCCGGGGCGGAAGGGCTGTGTGTTGCCGAGCAACCTTCGGTTTGCCGTCCCACCGGAGCAGCGAGGCGCGGCAAGCAAGTCCCAATCCTCTGCATCACCCCCCAATCCCGCCGCCACGAAGCAATCTGAATCCGTCAACTCGGATTCCAGGCCACAGTCGGACACGTCCAAACCGAGCGGCCCGCGGTCGATGCACGACAACGTTGAGACGTGGTGCGACGTATGTAGTTGCGAAGCCGAACCACGCTGGCGGGAGATGGCGGAAGAAATCGAGCGCGGCACAGACCTGCACGCTGACGCTCATCCGATTGGGTGCAGACATATCCCGTGCAGATCGGGGCAATGGCATGGATCGTTCCCGCGTTAGTGCCCGCACGCCCCCCATGCACGAGGCCATCCGACAGGCCTGCGTCCGTGCAGCGATCAACGCCTTCGAGGATGCCCGTATACGGGGCTTGTGCTACGAAGGCGCCTGGGAGTGTGCCCTGGGTGCGATCAAACAACTGGAATTGAGCCGAATCATGCACATCACCCTCAAGCGTGTGTACGACAAGCCATCAGCAAACGACGGGACACGAGTCCTGGTGGATCGCCTCTGGCCGCGTGGTCTGACACGCAAGCAAGTAGCTCTGGACCTGTGGGCGAAGGACTTGTCTCCAAGCCCGGAGCTGCGCCGGTGGTTTGATCATGACCCGGACAAATTCGAAGCATTTGCCGGCAAGTATCGCCGGGAACTCCAGGACAGGCATGATGAGATCGATCGTTTGCTCGATCAGATCGATCGCCGTAGGCGGCTGACGTTGCTCTATGCAGCCAAAGCCCCTTCGGTCAATCATGCAGTTATCCTCAAGTCGTACCTTGAGCATTACGCGTTTGATTAATCGATTGCCGTCCGCATTCCATTGACTCGTGTCCGACATCAGTCGATATAAAGCAACCTGGTAAGCGCGGCGAAGTCAACGGTTGCCGATCGGCGTGAGCGGGGCGTGGAGTTGCAGCTGCTGTATGATCGGATTGCCCTGGATCATGAAGCCTGACTGCATCGCCCAGCGATACTCGCGCGGCGGCACGCCGTAGACTTGGCGAAACTTGCTGGAGAAATGGTAAGGTGAAGCGAAGCCGACCGCATCAGCAATTTCATTGATCAACAGATTACTGCGGATCAGCATCGCGGCAGCGCGTTCCAGACGTGCGAATCCTGCGCATTGCATCGGCCCCATGTGCAGATGACGCCGGAACAGCCGACACAAATACTCGGGCGAGACGTGTGCCGCTTTTGCCAGATTGGCCAGCGTGATCGGCGGAACCGGATTCCGAATCAAAGATTCGCGGATCGCGAATAGCGCCATCTGGACGGCCGCGGGCAGATCTTGATGGGGACTGAGTAACACGGCGCTATAACCGGTCCGGAAACTTCGCAGCATGAGCAGAACTGCCGGTTCGAGTAATACCTCTTTGTTAGGAACGTTCGACTGGGCCAGTCCGATCACGTAGCGGAACAGGGGCCGAAGCAGGTCGTCTGCTGACATCGGACGCAGTATCGGCCAACTGCTCAGTGGCATCCAGTCTCCCTCGGAGTAATCAAAGCTGAAGTGAAAAAAGGCGTGCAGAGTTCGCTGACGCGTATCCCAATCATACTCGTGTGTCATGCCCGGCCGGCCCAGCAACACGGTATCCGTAGGGGCGTCAAACACTTGACCGTCAAATCGGCACCTCGCAGAACCTGTAATAATCCAAAGAAACTCGAAGTCAAACAGGACTTTCGGCCCAAACGTCGCCCCTGGTGGGTAGGCGGCGATGCCTGCTGTGCTGAACAGAAATTTGTCAAATACTGTCGGAATCATGGTCAATATTATGTATGTTCTGGCAAGGCTGAAGCATTGTCAATATGTCTAGATGTCGACTATCCTCACATGCGATGAATCAGTCAAAGGGGTTGGCTGACCCACGGGAAACCAGGTTCTCAACGCGCGATCCGAAAGGTAGGAATAATGGACGAGATGCAACAACTCACCGAGGCCGTCGAAATGGGCAACCTGACTGATGCAAAGCGGCTTACTGACGAGCTGCTCAAGGCCGGCAAGGCGCCGCTGGAGATCGTCGAACAGGGGCTATCTCCCGGCATGGCCAATGTCGGCGAGAAATTCAAGTCCAACCAGATTTTTGTACCTGAAATGCTGATCGCCGCGAGAGCGATGAAAGAAGCGATGTCCCATCTTGAACCGCTGTTGGTCAGGGCTGGAATCACACCCAAATACACGGTGATCCTCGGCACCGTCCAGGGCGACCTACACGATATCGGCAAGAATCTTGTGGGCATGTTGCTCAAGGGTGCTAACATCCGTGTAGTTGATCTCGGTATCAACGTGACCCCAGATCAATTCGTCGCAGCTGTCAAGGAGCACAACGCGAGCATTGTCGGACTATCTGCATTACTGACGACGACGATGTTAGCGATGAAGACCACAATCAAGGCATTAAGAGCCGCTGGTTACGATAGTGTGAAGGTGCTGATCGGCGGCGCGCCGGTCACTGCTCAGTTTGCCGAGGAAATCGGAGCCGACGGTTATGCCCCTGACGCCGCCAGCGCCGTGGACATGGCTAAGAAGTTGGTGACGGCCTGAGAATCGGTAGACGTGGAACCAATAGATATGAATGACCGCCAACGCTTCAACGCCACAATGCACTACCAGTGGCGCGATCGCGTGCCGATCTGCGACCTTGGCTTCTGGGCGGAGACGATCAACGTATGGAAACAGCAGGGCCTGCCCGGATGGGTCAGTGGGGGTTACGACACAACCACAACCGACGAGTTTTTCGGTATGGACGCCTACATCGGTGGCCCAAACGTCAACGTCGGTCTTTGCCCACCCTTTGAACACCTTGTTATTGAAGATCGTGGCGACCATGAGTTAGTCCAACAACCCGATGGCGTTCAGGTGCTGCGCAAGAAATACATGGGATCGACCTTTCACCCCGAGCGGCACCTACTAGTTGACCGCGCGAGTTGGCAAAAACACTACAAGCCTCGACTTGATCCCGATACGCCGTCCCGCTATCCGGACTGGGACGAGGCACGCCGCTGCTGGCAGAATTCTGATTACCCCAGACCGCGCGTGATCAGCGGCGGAAGTCTCTATGGCTGGCTCCGTGATTGGATGGGATGCGAACAAATCTCCTATCTCGTCCACGACGATCCGGCGCTGTTCGAAGAGGTGGTGACCACCATTACCGATTGCATTGTCGAGGTTCATCAACGCGCATTTGACAACGGTGCGCAGATCGACGCCTGCGCCATGTGGGAGGACATGTGTTACAGCGGAGGGCCACTGCTGTCACCGGAAACGTTTCGTAAGTACCTTGTCCCGCAATATCAGCGCATTACGGAGCAGTTGCGCCGCCATGGCTGCGACGTCGTCTGGGTTGATTCGGAAGGTAACATCGAACAGTTGATCGCCCCCTGGTTGGAAGCAGGAGTCAACTGCGTGTTCCATGTGGAAGTCGGCACATGGAGGCAGGACCCCGTCGACCTGCGGCGTCGGTATGGCAGAGACCTGCTGATGATGGGGGGATTCGACAAGCAACTGCTGGCCGGCGGCAAGAACCGGATCGAAGCGGAAATTCAGCGGCTGGCGCCGATCGTGGATGAGGGAGGCTACATTCCATTTTGTGACCATCGCGTGCCCCCGGACGTGACGATGTCCAACTACATGTTCTATCTACATACAGCTCGAGACGTGTGGGCCAAGCAAGTGAATCTCAAGCCTTTTGGCGCCCTTGCAACGTCGGATCCTGTCCGTTCACCCACCGCCAGTGACACCTGATCACGTGCGGAGGCGGAGCCCAAAGCGCACACACGAAATGTCTCGCAAATAACTTAAGAACTCTGTAACGTGGGGCCGTAGACGGAGTCGCGACCAGATGAAATTGAAGGTGCTTACTTGCGAGTTGCTTTATCGGGAAGTGTGTTACTGCGTTGCTCAAAGCCGAGCAATTGTGGACGTCGAGTTGCTGCCCAAGCAAGTCAGCGAACAGGCCCGATCCACCATGTGCGTTGCGTTGCAGGGGACGGTGGATGCTCAGGCTGATCAGGGCTACGACGCCGTGGCGCTTGCATTCGGTCTCTGTCACGGAGGGATGATCGGGGTGCATGCCACCGGCATTCCCCTGATCGCGCCACGCGCGCACGATTGCGTCACGCTGTTGTTTGGACATAAACAACGGTTCATGAATTATTTTAAAGATCATCCCAACACGCGGTATCAGTCCAGTGGAATGATCGAGCGAGAGTTCACTGACGAGGACATGGAGAAGCGCGCTGCCCGGCAACTTGGTCTGGACAAAAGTTACGCTGACTACGTGGCGGAGTACGGCGTGGACAATGCCGAATACATCATGGAGGTCGTGGGGACGTGGGGGCAGAACTACGACAGCATCGCCTACATCGACATGGGGCTAGTTACGGACTTGGGCTATGATCAAGTCACTCAAGAATACGCGCGCGCCAGGAATTGGACATATCACAAAATTCAAGGCGATCTGCGACTGATTCATCATCTCTTGAATGGTGACTGGCCCGATGAAGAGTTTCTCGTATTGCAGCCCGGGCAATCAATCCAATTGGCCGATGTAGATAACGTGATTCGAGCAGAAGCGTAGCTCGAGGTGTGCAGATCGGAATGATGGCAGTGTGCATGATGCCCACGACTTTTCCGTTGATGAAGTTTAAACCGGATTTCTTCGAGACGGTCGCTCGCTTCGACGCCTGGTGGCACGGCGAAATCATTGATCGTCCGCCAGTCACCCTGACTGTCACCCAAACACGGCCGTATTATGGGCCCCAACGTACGTACGAGACCTTGCGGGAGTGCTGGTTCGATGTCGAGTACATGGTTGAATCAGCCATCGCGCGAATGGAATGCACGGACTTTGTCGGAGACAGCTTTCCGATCTTCCAGCCCAATATTGAGGCCGAAATCAGTGCGACGTTATTGGGGCATGGGTTGGAACTCGGCAATCACAATACTTCCGCGATGATCTCGGTCGTGCCGCAGCTTAAAGATTGGCAGCCCTTAATCCATAGCGCGGCTGACTTTGACAACCCGTATTGGCGATCAGTCGAACGACGGATTCACCTTGCTATCGAGCGCTGCGAGGGGCGATTCGTGGTCGGCATCGCCAACTGGTATGGAACCTATGACATCCTGGCCAGCCTGCGTGGCCCACAGCAGCTGTGCATGGATTTTATCGATCAACCGGCACTGGTGCATCAGGCGGGTCGTCGGGTGGCGCAGATCTTCAGGGACGCGTTCGTGCGTAGCTACAGTCCGCTGGCCAGCGCAGGCTTTGGCTCGGCTTCATGGTGCCCGTTCTATTACGATGGACCGGCCAATACCCTCAGCTGTGATTTCTGGGGCATGGTGTCACCCGAAATCGCACGCGAGTTCATCTGGCCAGAGATCCTGCTTGAAATGCAACCACTCGAACGCTGCATGTTTCACCTCGATGGGGAACAAGCCCTGAGGCATCTCGACCTGCTACTGGAGTGTCCGCAACTCGACGCGATACAATGGGTCTATGGCGACGGCTATAGTCGGGCAGTAGACTGGCTCGATGTCTACACGCGGATACGGCAAGCGGGCAAATGCGTCCAGATACGCGCCGCTGATGCTGCGGACGCATTGACGGTACTGCATGCGCTTGGTCAGCATGGATTGTGGATTCACGTGCTGAAACCGTTTGATTCGGTGGCTGAAGCTGAGGCATTTGTAAGAGAAGTGCAGAAGTAAGCGCGCACATTGGCGTTTGCAGTCCTGCGTGCGTAAGAGTGTGAAGATATGCAGACCGAGATGGCGCGCGGCACGCGCGACCGTAAGCTTCGCGGGAATGACAAATGGTGAAGATTGAATGCATCTGTAGAGAAGTTTTGGAACAGTCAAAGTGGATCGCCATTGCCACGACCGGGTTGGATGGTCCACACGTTGTAGCCACATGGGGCGACTATGTTCGGGCGCTCGGAATCCGAGAGGACACATTGTTGGTGCCCGTCGGCGGAATGCGCAAGACTGAAGCCAATCTCAAGTGTGATCCCCGCGTGGAGTTACTTTGCGGTACGCGTCAAGTGCAAGGTGCCTATGGCCCGGGTAAAGGTTGCGCAATTCTCGGTCGTGCCGAGGTGCAAATCGATGGTCCGGAGATCGCGACCGTCAGAGCCGCGTTCCCCTGGGCCCGGGCAGTCTTGGTCGTGAAGGTTGAAAAAATTGAATCGCAACTGTGAGGGATTTCCGTGTCCAGAGCGAGTTTATGCATGCATTAAGATCGAGTCACCGGACCGCGTCACCATCTGTTGCGCAGGGAGTGTCAACTATCACACTAATGATGCTTGTTTTACAGGTGAAATGAGGCGATCTTGACAGCACGATGAATGGGAAGGTCGAATTGCGCCGTTGGACTCGTGAGAGATCGCGGGCGTTAGCGTCCAACGAAATCTGCGAACCGTCGGCAAGAGCACTGCGGAACCTCAAGGCCGCTGAGGAATTTCAGATAGCGCAGCGGGTGCTGGTGTATCTATCATTCGGTAACGAGGTGAACACATAGCCGTTGGTGGATGAACTCGTGCATGAATCATCGCGGCAGGCTGCGCTTTGCGCCAATCGTCATAACGCGCGCCAGGGCGCAGAGTTACAGCTTAAGTTCCCGGCGTTCGTGTCGGATACCGTTATTGTACTCAGACACTATCGGGACATTCTATCTTCCTCGACGACGCATCAAACTCAGTCCGCCCGCAGCCAACAATGACACTGACGCCGGTTCGGGCACAATACTTGAAAGATCCAGATGAAGAGGCGCGATGGCTGGATGCCAGGTTTGGCCGCCGTCCAAACTTATTTTGGTAAACACGTCAAAAAAGCTGTCAATATCATCTTGGTTTTCGGAAATCTTCAATACGGTGACATGACCATAGTGCGGACCTTGAACAAGGCGCAATTGGACAGGCGAAGTGCCCGTTAAAGACAACGAAAGTATCTCCGTATCAAATTCTCGGATATTCCCGTTCTCTGAGGTGCCCGTGATACGAAGCTCTGTAAAAACATCAAAAAAGCTGTCGTTCTGGTAAGTACCGTCACCCAGATCAATTTTGTAGGTGATATCAAAGAAACTGTCACCTCCAATCGATCGTCCCACTTCAGGGAGCGGTATACCCGTCCCCAGAGGATCGGCGGTCAGGGTCATGCTGACAAGTTCGACATCGACCAAATCAAACCCAGTGCCATTGGTCGCATTGTACTGCCCACCGGGTATGGGAAATGGAGACATCGACGGCGTAACAATCGCCATGCCCACGGTCGGAAAAATCAAAAGGGTAACAAGTGCCCTGTAGAAAAGCTCCCACAGCGCGGCATAAAACGATCATCAGGTTGTGGACCACAGCCATCAGGTTCATCTCGCGACGGCGGGCTCGGTCGCTGCGCCCGGTCAGCTCCACACCCTGACGGGCCTTGAGCATGAACATCACCGTCTCCGCCTGCCAGCGCTGGTTGTAAGTTTCTTCGTCGAACGCCGTCGCCATCAGCCAGCGCCATTTGCCCGTCGGAAGTTTATGCGTCGGCCGGCCCAGACGCGGCGGGATGATCGACTCGATCTCCAGATACTCGCGCAACATCACGTGGTTCTGCTCGCTGTCGTAACCAGCATCAGCCAGCAGCGTGTCGAACACCACGTTGGGACACATCCGATCCATCAGCGGCAACAACTCCGCGACATCAGTGGCCGGCCCTTGCGTGGGCAGCGTGCTGAGGATCAGGTGGTTTTCGCAATCCGTCACCAGGGCGAACTTGGGGTAGCAGTGATAAGCCACGGACTCATCATCACCCTTATTTTTGCCTTGTTTTCGACGTTTCGTGAAGTAGGCTGAGCAGTGTTGCGAGGCGAAGCCGGTGGAGTCCGCCGCCGCCAGGTCGATGCGCTGAGCGAAGGCGATGTCGTCATCATCAATCTCGCCGTGCCGGTAAAACTGGCGCAGTGTCTGCGTCAGCAACTGGCGGATCAACGCGTCGTCAAACAGTTTGGCGGCAGCCTTCTGCGGGGTGGTGAAGTGCGGCACCTTATCGTGCAGTTCAAGTATATCACGTAATTCTTTCCATTCGCAAAGATACTGAATGATGCCACGATAGTCAGTCTTGAAGAACTTGCGCAGAGCGAGGATGGCGAACAACTGGGCACAGGTGAAATCACGTCGGCTGAACTTGTGGGCGTAACGTGGTAACGCCTTCTGCCCGGCTTCGTAAGCTGTCTTGGCCAGGGTCAAGGGCGATTTGGTGGTCTTGCTCATGTCCTACTCATCGGACGACCGATAAGCTTTTCTACAGAGCAGGTAACAAGCAGTATATGGTAAAACGAGCTGTTCATTAGCATCTTCATGTATCCTCCCATTTCTACTAAAAGAAGAGGTTCTTCCGCCCAATCTGTGGGTGATGATGGATCGCAGGAGATGCCCGCTCTGCGGCCGCGGGGCCGCCCCCGGAAGGGTTGGGGGGGAAGTGCGTGAAGTGTGAATGAACATCGCTGGTGACTGCGATAGG
>JADLFV010000118.1 GCA_020849625.1 Phycisphaeraceae bacterium | reverse complement strand
CCGGACGAACTCGCCCTTCATCGCGCAGACCCTGCAGGGCAGTGACAGCCGCCATTGGCACAGCTGCTGCTTCCTCGAACGATAGGTTAGCTGGCTTCAAGGCAAACACACTTTCAGGAGCCGAGACATACTCTGCGAAACTGCCATTGCCATGGCCTGCCATATCCCCGAAGACCTCGTCACCTGGCTGAAACTGCCTGGCGTTTCTGCCGACGGCCTCTACCCGTCCCGCTACGTCCGCGCCGAGTCTCGGGTTCTTGGGCTTGAACAGTCCACCGGTCATCACGCGAATCAGGAATATGTCGGCGGTCAGATAATGCCATCCGCGATTTGCAGCACAATCCATTTGCGCTCGGTCATCGCCCCGTCAATAGCGCAGACCAACTGAGCATCAACCTGGGACCCTGATGGATTGTGAATCCACTTTCTTCAGCAATTCTGGTGGTCTGATTGAATTCCGTGCGGGAGACGTGAAACATCTTTGGTTCTACCAGAAGACACTGCCCGTTCTGGCTCAGGATCGTCTTCAATTGCCTGAAGAACGATTGCTTATCGGGTACCTCATGCACCATGTAGAATGCCAGGATGAAATCCACGGCATCGGAGACGTTGATCTTTCCCTGGTCACAGAGGACGGGTCTGATGCGGGCTTCGAGTTCCGTCCCCTTGATCTTCGCGCGGAGTGCCTGGAGCATGCCCTCCTGGAGGTCGGCCGCAATGACTTTGCCGCGACCGCCGACTTGTTTCGCCATTTCGATGGTGAAGTACCCGGGGCCGCAGCCGACGTCGAGAACTGTCATCCCTGGCTGGACAAATGGACCAACAATTTTCCCCGGATTTTGTAGCCACCTCCGGAGTTTGGTGTCAAGCGAAGAGGCGCGTTCAACTGGACAGATTCGATTTCGTTGCTGGTCGATGGGTCCTCCGTGCGTGGGGTTTGGTACTGTTGTGTGAGCCGCTATGCTTGCGTCTGCTTAGAGAGAGAAACAGATGCTCTTCAATTGATGGATGCGTCATTCTGGGGAGAAAGGCGAATCTCGCCATCTTCAAGCGCGACACTGCCTGTTAGTCCACTCGTCACATCCACCACCGCGTGAAGAAGGATTGGCACCCAGAGCGTTCCGGTGAGCAGGTATGCCGCACCGAGGACCGCGCCCATAACCGTGGCCCGGAGCACCCCGGTTCCCCATCCGAGGTAGAGATGGGCACACCCGAAGACAACCGCCGAGACCAGCACTGCGGCGGCTTCCGGAAGCCACGTCGTCAAATACCAAATCAGGAACCCACGATAGATGACTTCCTCATAAAAGCCCGCTGTCAGGCTCAGACCAACCCACCTCCGGCGTTCGCGGTTACCACGGGGTATCATCAGGGCTGGAACACCCCGGAACTGCTTCCTTACCTGTGCCCGGGCTTCAGCCGAATTACGCACTACTGAGATCTGATGTCCAAGGCCGATCGTAATCGCGAGAACAATTGTCATCCCAATCCAGAAAACCCACCCACCTGGATTCCCCAGGCCAAGGGTCGTTACAGCTCGGCCCAACCAAAGCCACCACGCAAGAATCGCCACGCCCAACAGCCACAGCTCGATTGTGCTTCGGCGATAAAACCGTGATCGAGAGTCAGCCCCTCCCGTCTCCAGTTCTTGACGAAACCGTCGATACCAGTCCAGCGTGAAGTAGAGCGGGTACGCCGCTGCGATTAGTGCGACAAGCAGGTGGTCACCCAGGTTCGGCATCATGCTTCAACGCCTATTTGCACAAACACCTTGATCTTGACAAATCCAGTGGTTTGGGGAGATTCGTATGACCGCTGGACGCCACGACCCCATTGCGAACGTATACGAATGATTATACTCTGGAGTTGCCACGATTTCTCCCTTTAGGGTTCTCTCAACGGCGGCCAAACTTGAATTCAACAAGCAACAGCACCATTACGACCGCAATCAAGATGTTCCATGCGGCACCCAGAAGCATGCCGGTGCCGGTCAATACCCAACCCGGGAAGATCGGCATTAGCAACGCCCCGACTACGCTGAGAATGCAGTTGAGCACGAAGAGACGCGCGATTACCCTTTGGCGCCGAGAGGTACCGAACAACGGGGCGATGAATGCCGTCGCGATCCCGAGGATCGCATAGCCATACATCTCCAGCGCCCACCCAAGAGAATTGGGGTTTGCCATCGTCGCAGCTGCAACGATCTCTGGGCTCTCATGCATCGAGAGAGGGATGAATGCCGTTTGCATCACATAGTTGAAAAAGATAAGTCCGGCAGACACGGATGTGAAGGCGAGTGCCACACTGCGAAAGGGTCGCCGATCATCTGCCTCGCCGACAGGAATGGAGGAAACAAGCAGGATGAAGCCTCCGGCAATGAAAAAGCCGAACATATAAGGCAGGCTTTGGAGCCATGAAAAGTGTTCAATGAATGTCGTGACGCCTTGCCAGGCCGGTTGGGGAGCAAGCACTTCGACCAGGACCACAGCAACGGGTCCCGAGAGGAAAATGCCAGCAAGTACAACTGCTGCCGCTATCGAGATCTGCCGGGCTTGCCTGTCTGTAGGATTCAATCTACACTCCTTCCTCGCGCGCAAAGGATGCAGCTAAGGCCCCACGCACCCGAGGCGAACGCCCCTGGAAAGCTGACGGCGAGGTGCCGGGCGTCTTGCTGCGCGCAATTGGGTGTTCCTGCTAACGATACTGGATGCTCGAATCAGGCACGAACAGGGGCATCTGGTAGAGTTCATTAAACCGATGCTCTTG
>JADLFV010000117.1 GCA_020849625.1 Phycisphaeraceae bacterium | reverse complement strand
TAGCATGACAGCGCTAGATTAGCTCAAGCCGCGAGCGGCAGCAGGTCGATGACGATTCTGGTCTGACACCGGAGTCGTTTGATGAACACGGAACAATTGAGTTCGCTGCAGCCGGCGCTGTCGGCTTGGGTTGCATCATTTCGCCCCTGTTTCAAGCGGGCGGTGACCTTCGATTACTTCCAGAGTTACCTGCTGGGATTGATGGCGGACCTTCGGCGCAAAAGCGTCGAGCCGATCGCGCTGGCGTGCGGTGTGGCGGTGCGGACGATGCAGGAGTTCCTGTCGATGTTCGCCTGGGACCACGCGCGGCTGGAGAAGATGCTGATGCATCGCGTGGCCGACCGTTGTCCGCGCGGCGGGATTGGCGTGATCGACGCCACCGGCCATCCCAAGCAGGGAGACAAGACGCCGGGGGTGCAGCGGCAATACTGCGGCGAGTCGGGCAAGATCGAGAACTGCGTGGTGGCCCAGCACCTTTTGTTTACGGACAACCAGGCCACCAACCCCTTCTCCTGCGTGTTGGCCAGCGACCTGTATCTGCCCAGGGTGTGGGCGGACGATCGGGAGCGCTGCGACGAGGCGGGCATCGGGCCGGAACTGACCTGCCGCCCGAAGTGGCAGATCGCGCTGGAGCAGGTGAAGCAGGCGCGGGCGGGCGGGGTGAAGCTGAACTGGGTCGTCTTCGATGAAGAGTACGGGATGGTGCCGGCGTTCTGGTTCGCGCTGGACGAGATGGGCCAGGCGGCGGTGGGTGAGGCGCCCTCAAACTTTCACGCCTGGGTCAGACGTCCCGCGTGCCGCGGCACCGGCTACCCCTGCCACGCGGCGCGACGGGTGGATAACCTGGCCACGCACAGCCCGGCTTTCACGAGCCAGTCATGGAAGCGGTGCAAGGTCAAGGACACGACACGCGGGATGCTGGTCTGGGAGTACAAGGCGGCCCGTGTCCATCTGAGCGACTCGTCCAACCCCGACCACAACGTCAGTGTTCCCACCGACCGGATGTACTGGCTGATCGTCATGCGTCAGCCCAGGACCGGCGAGATCAAGTATGTCATCAGCAACGCCGGGGAAGGAGCGAGCGTGGAAGAGCTGATCCGCGTGCTGCTGTCACGCTGGCATGTGGAGAAGTGGTTCGAGCGTGCCAAGCAGGACGCCGGACTGGGCGCCTTCGAGGTCAGGACCTATGTGAGCCTGATCCGACACTGGCTGTGCGTCAGACTGGCGATGTGCTTCCTGTCGGAACAGACGACCCGGCTGCGGGGGGAAAAATGTCCAGATCACCTTCGAGCAGGTGTGCCAAGCCGCCTCAACCCTGGCGGTGAAGATCTGGCAGCGGGATTGGAGGTCATGGTCGCAGTTGATGCGGCGATGTGCCTACCACCAGCAACGTAACGCCGCCGCGTACAAAAGCCGGCACCGCTCGATTCGTGTAAACTCTTCGTAGCGCTGTCATGCTAGGCTATGGACCACCCGGCAGCACGCGCCAACTCTGTTTGCGGATAATCCACCTGCCATTGATCTTCGCCCGCACCTCAAACTCCGCGGGTTTGCCCGTCATGGGGTAGTTGTTCTTTCGGCCTCCCAGCCCGATCACCCAGCAGTCGAGTGTCTTAACGCCATCGACCGGATTGCCGTCAATGAAATACTGAACCTCTTCGGGCTGGCCGCCTTCGATCCATACCTTTGCTCGACATCCAGAATAATTGCTGGGATATGACATATAGATGTCGGTTGAGTACCCTTTTGCTTTCTTGGCCATGTTACTCACCATGGCATCGACGGCAGCAGTACTCCCGAGGTTTGCGATGAAGTCCCGCTCATCGAACGCATCGCCAGTGGACATGGTGCCGACGATCCTCCCGTCCGCCTGGTAAATGTAGATGCCGTCAGCGCCCCAATCATAGACCTGCTTGACTCTTGCCAGCGCCTGTCCGTTCCAAAGATGGCCGTCATCGGCGTTGATTTCAACCAGACACTTCACATCGGTTCCTCGTGTCATCCCGATGTACGGCCGAGCGTCAAAGAACAGGTCGTTGCCAGCCATGCTGGAGGGGATCAGCGCGTCGATCAGCCTGGATTTGATCCACGATTCCGGATCGTAGTATTCGCTTCCCGTCAAGCCGGCAACGGGAACGGTCGCCGTGATAAAGACGCGATCCGCGCCGCGATTATACCGATCGGCCAGCTTCCGAAGCTCCGTAAGGAAAGCGGTTGGACTTTCTGTGCTGTTGGCGACCTCTGGATAGCGGCAGAACTCGACCGTGAGATATCGCGCTCCATTTTCCAGCAATTCCTGCCAGAACTGCAAAAAGTACTGACGAACTTCGGGAACTTCATAGCGGGGATAAAGACGGTCTTTCAGCCACTCGGGATGCGCCTTGGCCCACTGGCTTTCGAGCGGCGAGTCTGGATAGGCGATTCCCGCACCGAAATTGGCGCCGAGGCGCATATTGAAAATTTCGGCGAACTTCAACGATGCCCGCCAGGGCGTGGTCAAGCGCGCCATTCGCCCCACATTTTCGCTTACGGGCGGCTCGCCGCCCGGCGAAGGGTCTCCGCGCGTTGGACCCAGGAGCGGCTCTTCAACCAGCGACGGATAGAACGGCCGCGCCCCCAGGCGCCCCATCTGCATGCTGATCTGGTCTACGCGCGCCTCAGCAAAGGCGGCGATCGGCTCGAGCAGCATTGCGTTTCGATCCACCCACTCATTAAACGACCACGAATACGGCTCATAGTATGCGAATACCAGCTTGTTCCTGGGAAAATTCCATGGATGCAGAATTCTCTCGACCATTGAATCCGGAACCGGCACGAGTCGAAGGGTCCGCACTCGAGTCCGGTGCACGTCATTGACCGCGCCCAATGTGGAGGCTGGCTGGCTTACAATCAGATGCTCGCCATCCATCTTTGCGATCCGCCAGAAACGGTCTCGTCCGTCCGGTCCGACAAACCGCTGGTTGAACAGGTCGCTGCTCAAACGCAACTGAGCCAGGCTGGACGGCTCCTGCGGTACCGAGACGTATATGGCGTAATACCCCTTGAGCTTCGGTCGGATGCACAGCGGCTCCAACGGGCCGGCCTGTTCGTT
>JADLFV010000116.1 GCA_020849625.1 Phycisphaeraceae bacterium | reverse complement strand
CCGCGGTCTATTGAGCGGTACGAAATGAAGTGGTCACAGCTCAGCCTTGTCCGTCAGCACGGTCAAATGATCACCGGCCATGCGGGCAAAGCCGCCGCTGATGCGCACGACTTTCTGCCCGCCGCCCCCGGAACCCCCGTTCGTAGCCAGCTCCAGCCGCAGGGGGCCTTCACCCAGCTTCAGCAGGATCGGGGCGCGGTGCGGCAGGAAGCCGATGTGCCCGTCGTGGGCCGGCAGGTCGGCATAGGTCACCTGCTCATCGAGCACGGGCGATTCGGGCGTCACGACGGTGCATTGGAAAGAACCTGCCATAGGTCGGCATGGTAGTCAACGAATTTGGCCCGGGCAAATGTCAGGCGGCCTTGCGCGTGGCATAGACCATGCCGTAGCCGCCGTCGCCACAGGGTTCGATCGACAGGTCGTGCGTGGCCCCCAGCGTGGCGCGAATCTGGTCCAGGCAGCCCGGCTCGATCACGTCGTGATACTCGATCACGAAGCGCTGGATTCGCTGCACGTCGTCCTGGCCGGCGTTGGCAAGAAACGACCTTTCGCTGCCCTCGATGTCGAGCTTGAACATGGCGATCGGCTGATTTTGCGCCAGGCGCATCACACTCTGCCAACTGAGCGTGGGCACTTTGTCACCGCTGTGGTCCGCCTCGCAGCGTCGGGCTCGGTAATCGAGCGAGCGGCCGCCGGGCTGATGCATTAACGCATGGCCATCCTTATCCGACAGGCAGGCACGCACCGGCTGCACCGAATCGATGTGCAGGGCCTGCAGGTTGTCGTGCAGGGCCTCGAAGTTTTCCCGGGCCGGCTCGAAAGCGATCACGCGGGCCTGTGGCTGGCGCTGAGCGACGTGGATACTGAACAGGCCCACGTTGGCGCCGGCATCGATCACCAGGTCGCCCGGCGCAGGCTGATAAAAGCGGCCGGTGTAAACCTGGCGGTGCCAGACTTCGACCAGCGTTTCAGGCAAGCCGATCTGGCCTGCTGGATGTCTCAGGGTGGCGCCACTGGGCAGCACCGCGCGCTCGCAGGGCTGGCGATTCAGAAAGCTGTCTAACAACTGCCGCCCGTTGCGAAAACCGCGGCGGAGAAACCGTTGCATCCGCCAGCGCTCAATCCGCCAGGCGCAACCCTGCCAGCACCATGAAAAGCCCAGGGGCATGCATCATCCGTTCGAGGGAGAAGATGACTGGTTTACGTCTCATCGGAACGAATCGCGGCGAACTTGACCGGTCACGCAGCGGACTGCCGCGTTGTTCCGAGAATGGCTTTCAATGTCGGTTATGTGCCGTCAGGCCACCGCTTCGGCGTACTGCGGCAGGTGCTGGCGCAGGTAGCGGCCTGTGTAGGAGGTCTTGTGACGGGCCACCTGCTCGGGCGTGCCTTCGGCCACGATGCTGCCACCGCGGTCGCCGCCTTCGGGGCCCAGGTCGATGATCCAGTCGGCACACTTGATCACGTCCAGGTTGTGCTCGATCACCACGATGCTGTTGCCGGCATCGGCCAGGCGGGCCAGCACGGAAAGCAGGCGGGCCACATCGTCGAAGTGCAGCCCCGTGGTCGGCTCGTCCAGAATGTAAAGCGTGTGCCCGGTGGCGCGCTTGCCCAACTCGGTGGCCAGCTTGACCCGCTGGGCTTCGCCGCCCGAGAGCGTCGTGCTGGGCTGGCCTAACTCCAGGTAGCTGAGGCCCACGTCGTTGAGGGCGGTCATCATGCGGCTGATGTCGGCAAAGCTGTCGAAGAAACCCATCGCTTCCTCGACCGTCATGGCCAGCACGTCGGCGATGTTGCGGCCTTTGTAGGTGACCTCCAGCGTCTCGCGGTTGTAACGCTTGCCCTTACACTGATCGCAGGCGACATACACATCGGGTAAAAAGTGCATCTCAATCTTGCGCGTGCCCTGGCCCTGGCAGGCTTCGCAGCGTCCGCCTTTGACGTTGAAAGAAAACCTTCCGGGGGTGTAGCCGCGGATTTTGGATTCCTTGGTCTTGCTGAACAGTTGCCGGATGGAGTCGAAGACTCCGGTGTAGGTGGCGGGATTGGAGCGCGGCGTGCGGCCGATGGGCGATTGATCGACCTCGATCATGCGATCAATGCGCTTGACGTTTTCCAGCTTGTCGTGTGCCCCGGGTTTGTCGCGCGAACCCAACAAGGCACGGCGAACAGCCCGCAGCATGATCTGGTTGACCAGCGTGGACTTGCCCGAGCCGGAGACGCCGGTGACCGCCACGATGCCGCCGAGGGGGAACGCGACGTCAATCTTGCGCAGATTATTCTCCGCTGCGCCGCACACGATCAGCGGCTTGTCGTGGTCGAGCTCGCGGCGATTGGGCACCTCGATGGCCTTGACGCCGGTGAGGTACTGGGCGGTCAGTGAGTTTTTGGTCGCCAGCACCTGCTTGGGCGTGCCTTCAGCGACGATCTGTCCGCCGTGCACGCCGGGCCCGGGGCCGAGATCGATGATGTAGTCAGCCGCGCGGATGGTGGCCTCGTCATGTTCGACGACGACGACGGTGTTGCCGATGTCGGTCAGGTGGCGGAGCGTGGCGATGAGGCGATCGTTGTCGCGCTGGTGCAGGCCGATGGTCGGTTCGTCGAGCACGTAGCAGCAGCCGACCAGGCCCGAGCCGACCTGCGTGGCCAGACGGATGCGCTGGGCCTCACCGCCGGAAAGTGATCCCGTCGAGCGGTTGAGCGTGAGATAGCCGAGCCCGACGTTGAGCATGAAGACCAGGCGGGCGTTGATTTCCTTGAGGATGGGGGCGGCGATTGCCTGTCCTTCGGGGCTGAGCTTCAGGCTGCTGAAGTAGTCCAGGGCCTGCTCGATGGTCATGCGGGTGACGTCGTTGATGTTGCGGTCATTGATGAATACGCTGAGAGCGGCCGGCTGCAGACGGGCGCCGCTGCAGGCTTCGCAGGGCGCTTCGGACAGGTACGTGTGCAGGGCGGTCTTGACGTACTCGCTGTCGGTGTTCTCCCAGCGGCGCTGCAGATTGGGGATCACGCCCTCGAAGTAGGCGTCGAACTTCTGCTCGTCCCTGGCGTTGGTGCCGAAGAGCAGGATATTGCGCACCACCTTGGGCAGCTTCTTGAAGGGCGTCTCGGCACTGACTTTGAAGTCGCGGCAGAAGCGGCGGATCATGCGGTTGTAGTAGATGTTCATCCGCATGCCGTGCCGCCGCCAGGCATCGACCGCCCCGTTGGTCAGCGAGATGCTGTCATCGGGCACGATCAAGTCGGGATCAAACTCGAGGATGTTGCCCAGTCCGCCGCACTTGGGACAAGCTCCGTAGGGTGAGTTGAACGAGAACAGCCGCGGCTCGAGATCCTCCAGCGAACATTCGGGATGCTCAGGACAGGACCACTTTTCGCTGTAGGTGGTGTCGGTCCAGGCATCGGGTGTCGGGTTTCGGGTATCGGGTTTCGGGTTGGAGACTTTGGGCGACTGATGGCTGATCACGACCAGGCCGTCGGCGAGTTTGAGGGCCAGTTCTACCGAGTCGGCCACGCGGGTGCGCAGACCATCGTCCTCGTTCTTACCCGAATCCTGAGACCCGATACCCGATACCCGATCTTCCCGAACCACGATGCGATCGACCACAGCCTCGATGCTGTGGGCCTGGTAGCGCTGGGTCTTGGTGGTGAAGGGGGTGCCCTCTTTTTTGCCGGCAATCTCGCGCAGGTCCATCACTTCGCCATCAACCCGGGCCCGCACGAAACCCTGGCGCGACAGGGCCTCGAACACTTCGCGGTGATGGCCCTTCTTGCCCCGCACCACTGGCGATAGAATCATCACCCGCGTCTCGGCCGGAAGTAAAAAAACTGCATCGACGATCTGCGTGGCGGATTGCGAGGTGATGGGTCGGCCGCAGACTTTACCCCTGTCGTCCGTGTACCAACAATGGGGGGCGCCAGCCCGGGCAAACAGCAGACGCAGGTAGTCGTAGATTTCGGTGGTGGTGGCCACCGTGGAGCGCGGGTTGTGCGAAGCGGAGCGCTGCTCGATGGCGATGGTGGGCGGCAGGCCCTCGATGCTCTCGACGTTGGGCTTCTGCAACTGATCGAGGAACTGGCGGGCGTAGGCGGACAGCGATTCAACGTACTTGCGCTGGCCCTCGGCGTAAATGGTGTCGAAAGCCAGCGAGCTTTTGCCGGAGCCGGACAGGCCGGTGACGACGACGAATTTGCCGTGGGGGATATCGACATTGATTCCCTTGAGGTTGTGCTCACGTGCGCCGCGGATGGAGATACTGGTCAGGGCCATAGCCGGTCATTGTAGCCGCCCCCGGAAGCAGAGCAGCCAGCGATACGTTGCGGCGCCGCTATGGAGTCGCCAATGCTTGTGAGATGCTTTAGCTGACGATGCCCAGCGGCTGGCGGTTGCGCCAGGCGCCGCGGGTGAAATCGATCATGTCCACCGATTCGCCGCGCTTGGCCACCGAGCGGATCGACAGTTCCACCACGCTGCACCAGGCAGCCAGATCGTACACATCCATGTCCGGTTCGTCGCCGCGGCGGAGACAATCGATCAGTCGCCACATCATGATGTAGTCCATGCCGCCGTGACCGCCGACCTTTCTGGCGATGTCGCCGACCTTGTTCCAGAGCGGGTGCTGGTGCTGGGCGATCCGGGCCTTGAGTTGGTCATCGGATAGCCACTTGTGAGCCTCGGGGGCCAGGGCCAGGCGGGTGGGATAATCGGCATAGATGCCGCCGGTGCCGCTGATCAGATTCAGTCGCGAGTACGGCCGGGGTGAGGTGGTGTCGTGCTGAACCATGATGGATCGGCCAAGCTGTGTGCGAATGATGGTGGTGTTCATGTCACCGAGCTTGTAGTCCGCCCTGGATCGCCAGTCGTCGGGCCCGAAGTGTTCGATCGCGTATTTCTTGAGGCTGAGCGATTTGCTGCTGATGCTGGACATGGACGCGAACTGGTCGCCGCGGTTGATGCCCATGTATTGGGCGACCGGGCCCAGGCCGTGAGTGGGATAGAGATTGCCGTCGTACTTCTGCGACCACTTCAGCCGCCAGTATTCGTAGTAGCCGGTCATCTTCAGCTCGCGCAGGTCGTGCAGGTAAGCGCCTTCGCCGTGGAGCAGCTCGCCCAGCAGCCCGGCCCGGCACATCATCAGCGCGGTCAATTCACCATAACCGTAGCAGCAGTTTTCCAGCATCATGCAGTGACAGCGGGTGCGTTCGGACGTCTCGACCAGCTTCCAGCAATCCTCGATGCTCATGGCCCCGGGCACCTCGACGGCCGCGTGCTTGCCGCATTCCATGGCGAACTGGGCCATCGGTGCGTGCCACTCCCAGGGCGTAGCGATGACAATCAGGTCCAGGTCCGGCCGCTGGCACATGTCCTTGAAGACCACCAGGCTGCCGCTGTACTCCTGCGGGCGCGGTTGTCCCGCTTTGGCGACCTGCTCCGCGCCGCTGGCCGTCGCTTCGGGACGCACGTCGCAGACCGCCAGCACCTGCATGCCTTCGATGTTCAACAGGTTTTTGAGCAACCCCGGCCCGCGCATGCCCAGGCCGATGATGCCCACGCGCACCATGTCGAGCGGCTTGCTGGTCAGCCCTACCGCTGTAGCCGGTCCTGTGGGCGGCCGATACGACGGATCGCTCAGCCCGGTGTGGCTCTGGACTGGGGCCGGTGTGGCATGACAACCCAAGGCCATGCCGGCACCGAGGCCTGCGGTCAGTTTGAGAAAATCGCGGCGATCGAATTGCCCGCTCATGGCGACGCTCCTTCGCCCCGGAGATGGGTGCAGATGAGCGTCCATGTTACAGCAGCCACGGATCGACATCCGGCCTCAAAGTTGTGAGCAATAGACTTGCAAGTCGACGCGCAGAGTCAGCGGGTCAGCTATGCAAACGCCGTCGGTATCCCAGCAGCACGCCCAGCGCCAGCAGGCTCACGGTGGCAGGCTCAGGAATGGGTAGTGGAGAGAACTCGATGTCGTCAATCAAGACGCGCGAGCCGAACACCCACGAAGGACCGTAGTATTCGTTGGGGTCCGACTGATAAAGCACGGTTTCGGAGGTGAGCACCAGTTCCTGATCGGTGAGACCAGCCAAGGCGCTGATGTCGCCGCCGAGCACGCCCGGCTCCACTTCAACCAGTGCGATGGAGACTCCACCGAGCGTCACACTGATGTCCGTTGGTGCGTCGTCGATCTCATAGCGAAACCGCAATGAAAGCGCATCCGCAGGCACGTCGCCTGTTTGCATGATGTGCATCGCACTGTAACGTGAAAAGTAATAGGGTGGACCATTACTACTCCCCCACTCAACTACACCGCCGGACCAGATCCAAAGTGAATAGTTGCCATCAATCGGGGCCGGCCAGTAACTCCATGGTTCCGGCTGCCCCTCAATCACGACCAACTCCGGGATGTTGAGCGTGACGGACATATTCAGCAAAATTGGAGAGGAAGCAGACGGCCAGCCTTCTTCCTCATAGGTGGATGTCCAGCCCGGAAGCGGATTGTCGGCCGTGGGCTGCCCAGGTACGTTCCATAGCAGAGGAAAAGGACCCTGAGTAGAATAATACGTGAGGTAGAGCTGCCCATACGATGGATCAACCGGATTTGCCTGCAGCGCCCAGTCCAAAAAGTCCTCAAAGAACAGAGGATCATTGGGGAAAGGCACATATCCCGGTTGCGATGCATCTCCCTCAAAATCCAGATTGACAAACGGATTGGCACCGGCCGTCGCACAGATGACGCTCAGAACGCCGAGAAGAAGTGTCCGCCGAAAGACCCGGATCGTGTTGTTCATAGTGCCTGTATTTTAAACGCTGCGGCTGGAAGCAACAAGACAAACATCGTCGCGGATGTGAAAAACCCGCAAAGGTTTGAACCATTCCAGCCGTGAATATGTGGCAGAAACCCACTGACGTGGGACGCACGACTTACAGCGTCGCGCTGGTGTACGGCAGCAGCGACATGTAGCGGGCGCGCTTGATGGCTTGGGAAACCATGCGCTGTTCGATGGCGCTCAGGCCCGTGCGCTTGCGGCTCTGGATCTTGCCGTTGGGGGTCATGAAGCGGCGAAGATCGTCAGCCTGCTTGTAGTCAACGTAATATATGCCGGTGGAGGACTTGCGGGCGATGCGGTAGCCCTTGGCGGCAGGTGTCGGTTCAGAAAAGTTGGTGAACTCAGCCATGCGATTGCTCCGTCCTGGGTTAGGCAGCCCCCGCTGGTTCCGAACGGGCATGCTCGCACATCACGGCTTGCCACGATTCCGGGGGCGACGGTTAAGGGCGGATAGTCTATGTTCCGGCCCGCCCTGCTGCAAGCCGCGGCAGAATAAGCGCGTTACACTACCGTCATGCAGGCGGACATCCAAAGCGTGCTGATCGACCGGGCGGCCATCGCCCAACGCCTGGACCAGATGTCGCGGCAGATCGTGGCGGACCTGCACGGGGCGGCCGACCTGACCCTGGTGCCCATCCTGACCGGCAGCATCATCTTCGTCAGCGACCTGATCCGCCGCATCCCCCTGAAAATGCGCATCCGGGTCATGAGCGTCACCAGCTACCCCGGCACTGCCACCACCAGCCGCGGGGCCGCAGTCGAGGCTGCCCTGGACAAGGTGCCCCAAAGCCTGGCCGGACAGCACGTGCTGGTGGTTGACGACATTCTCGACTCCGGCGGCACGCTGCGCCTGGTGGTTGACACCCTGCGCCGCCGCGGGCCGGCCGACCTGCGCACCTGCGTACTGTTGCGCAAACAGATTCCCTCCGCGGTGGCGACGCCAGTGGATTACGTGGCCTTCGACATCCCCGATCACTTCGTCGTCGGGTACGGCCTGGACTACGATGACTACTACCGCAACCTGCCCGACATCTGCACGCTGCGCCCGGAGGTGGTCCGTGCCGGATCGTAAAGCGCCCAACCTGCGCGTCCATGCCGAAACCCCGGGATCCGACACCGCCCCGCTGGAGCGGACCAACATCCTCATCCCCGCCCAATTGCTTCAGAGCGGCGAGATCATCGTGCTGCTGCTCAAGCCCAGCCCGCTGTTCATCGTACTCAGTTGCCTGCCCACGCTGACCGCGCTGGTCCTGCTGACCGCCGCACTGGTCACCGCGCACCGGATGTATCCGTTAGGACTGGGCGAGTCGCAGATCATTCTGCTGGGCATCGTGGTGATCGTGGGCCGGCTGTTCTGGCAGTTCATGGAATGGCTCAGCCGGGTCTATGTGCTGACCGATCGCCGGGTGGTGCGGGTGCAGGGCGTGCTGCGGATCAGCATCTTTGAAACACCGCTGCAAAGGATTCAGCACACCAACCTGCTGTTCAGCATCCGTGAGCGCTTCTGCGGCCTTGGCACCATCACCTTCGCCACGGCCGGCACCGCCTTCATCGAATGCGCCTGGACCATGCTCGCCAATCCGTTGGACGTGCACCAGAAGGTGGTCGAGACGATCAATCGGTACAAGCGGTGACTGCGAGTAACGTGTCGATCAACTCGCTTCTTTGAGTGCAGCCGAACGCACGTAGTCGGAAATGCCCCGGAAGCCCTGTCGCTGGGCGGCTTCCTCCAGACGCAGTTTTTCTTCCTCCGTCAATCGTACATTGACCTGGGCTGATCGCTTGTCCGAACTGCTGGCCAGGGGTGGATTCTGCCCCTTCTCCAGCATGGTGGCAACCGCAGTGGTCTGTGCTTCAAGTGTTGCTTCCGCACAGAGAGGAACTGTCTTGCCATCCGCCATGACCATCGGCAGTTCAATCGAGCGGCCTAGATAGCCCACACCCGGCTCTTTCTGGATCACCAGCTTGTAGCCGGCCGCAATGTCGGCAGCCTTCTTCCAGAGAGCGGCATCGAACGGCGCATCAGCTTTCTTGTTGCTGATCTTTTTCGAGTTTTTTCTTGATTTCACGGACATACACCTGCTTCACACGGCCGCGATGAACCGGAATACTGATCGGCCATTCACCCTGCCTGGTAAAGACGTGATGCGAGCCTCAGACACGGTTCAATACCCATCCGTGAGATTCGAGCAGTTTCCTGATGTCTGCAAAGCGAGAGTCGCCGGCCATGGAATAACTCCATGCGACGAACTATGCGGCGCCGTCGCCTTGGCCGTCATACCTTTCATCGGGCAGTATATCCCACGCTATACGCCTGTCAACCCCGCACGCGGACCGAATGGGCGTGGCCGTCCAATCCTTCAGCTTCGGCCATGGCGGCGATGTGGCGGATGGCGTCGGCGGGCATGCCCTCGGGATAGGCGACAGTGCCGCCGCGGCGCAGGAAGGTATAGACGCTGACACCGCTGGCGAAGCGGGCGGCGGAGCCGGTGGGCAGGCAGTGCGAGGGGCCGGCGTAGTAGTCGCCGCTGGCCACAGGCGTCGCAGCACCGAGGAAGATTTCGCCGCCGTGACGCACCTGCTCCAACGCCTTCCGGGGGTCGGCCACCGCGAGGTTCACGTGCTCGGCGGCAATCGTGTTGACCAGTTCGATGCCCTGCTGTTGATCGGCGACCAGCACGGCACAGGATTCGCTGCGCAGGGCCTTCATGATGGCGACCCGGCGCTTGCGCTGCGGAATCTGTTTGTTCACCTCAGCGAGGATGCGGTCGATCACATCGCGCTGCCAGGCGACCAGGTAGCACTTGCCCGGGTCGTGCTCCGCCTGGGCGATCAGGTCGGCTGCGACGCAAGGAACGTCCGCGCCGTCGTCGGCCAGGGTGACGATCTCGCTGGGTCCGTAGGAGCCGCCGTCGATGCCGCAGACTCCGGCGACACAGGATTTCGCCAGTTGCACGAAGACATTGCCGGGCCCGGCGATCATGTCCACGGACGAGACGGATTGCGTACCGTAAGCCGCGGCCGCGACAGCCTGGGCGCCGCCGATGCGATAGATCCGCTCAATGCCGAGCATGTGACAAGTCGCCAGCACGATGGGCGAAATGTCCCCGGCCGGTTCGCCTTCGCGCCGCGTGGGAGGCGGATTGAGTACGGCCAGTTTCTTCGGGTCCACGCCGGCCACGATGGCGGGCACGGCCAGCATGATCAGCGTGGAAAAAAGCACTGCCGTTCCTCCGGGCACGCACAACGCGGCACTGTCCACCGGCACAAAACGCAGCCCCAGCTCCGCACCCGCCAATTTCAACGTTTTAACTTCCGGGGGGGGCATCACGTGCTGCTGATAAGTGCGGACGTAGGCAATGGCGGTTTCGATCGCCTCGCGCAATTCACCTTGCAGTTGCTTATCCGCCTTCGCCAAGTCTTCCGGGGCCACGCGGATGCGGTCGGCGGTGAAATCGGGATCAGTCCATCGACGCATGTAATCGATGACCGCCTCATCGCCGCGGCAATGCACGTCCTGGACAATTTCGGCCACGGTGCGGGCCTCGGGGCTCAGCAGCGACAGAGCCGCCCGCCGCTGGGAAAGAAGCTGCCCCAGGGCCTGGTCCTGACCCGGTTGTGTCAGATCAAAAATGGGAATCAGCGAGTCGCTCATCTACATCATCATAGCACCGGGGTGCAGCCTGGCTCGAATCAGCTCTTGCGCACGAACAGCCCCCCGCTGCGCTTGACCGCCCCGCGGATCTCCAGCATGGTCAACTCCGACTGCACCTGCGACACGCTCAAACCCGTCACCGCGATGATCTGGTCCAGCGTCAGCGGTTGCTCGATCGCATCCAGAATCGAACGTTGAGGTGTCGTGGCCTGGTCAGTGAACAGCAAAGACTGCGGCTCAGATGCGGTCGGACTGGTCTTGAGCAGTTGACCGGTTTCGCCCAGGCAGTCGAGCACGTCGGCCAGGTTCGTCACCAGGGTGGCGGTGCCGTCGCGGATGAGTTTATGGCAGCCCTCACTGGTGCGCGAATCGACGCGCCCGGGCATGGCCATGCACTCGCGGCCGTGCTCCTCGACGCACAACCTGGCGGTGATCAACGCCCCACTGCGTTTGGCAGCCTCGATCACCAGCACGCCCAGCGATAGGCCGGAGATGATGCGATTGCGGGCGGGAAAAAGCTCAGCCCGCGGCGACGTGCGCATGGGCACCTCGCTGATCACCGCCCCGTGCCCGGCTGCGACCTGGTCGAACAGGTTGTGATGCTCCAGCGGATAGGGATCGCAAAGCCCTGAGCCGATGACGGCAAGCGTGCGGCCACCGACTTTCAATGCGCCGCGATGCGCTGCCGCGTCAATGCCATACGCCCCGCCGCTGACGATGGTCAATCCTGAGTCGGCCGCCAGAGCCGCGAGGCGCTCGGCCTGCTCACGCCCGTAATGGCTGGCCCGCCGTGAACCCACCATCGCCAACGCCAGGGCGTCCTGCTCGCGCAACTCGCCGCGCACCCATAACAGGCATGGCGAATCGGGAATGTAACGCAGCAGTTTGGGATATTCCGGATCGTCAATGCTGATCATGCGCACCGCGTGGCGTTCGAGCAGTTGCTTTTCCCGAGAGACTTGGTCCTCATCAATGACCTGCTGCAGGGCCCGCCTGATGTCCCCAGCCCTGTTGCGGCCGATGCCGCGGATATCCGCCCATTGGCTGACCGAGGCCTCCAGGGCCGCAGACGCCGAGCCGAAAGTCTCCACGCAGCGGCGGGCCAGAGCGTGGCCGATGCCCGGGGTCAGCAGCAACGCCAGCATGTCATCGCGCTCGATGGCGGACATGAAGGTCAGTGTATCTGCAATTCTGCCGCGGCGTTGTCAGGGCCGGGGGTTCTGCCTACGATGCCCCTTCTGAAAGGAACCCGAAATGAGCATTTTCGCTGAACGTGGCGACAAGCAGCAGATTGAGGAAAGCGATCAACTGGCCCCCAAGTTCGATGCCGACGGCCTGATCCCCTGCGTCACCACCGATTACGAAACTGGTCAACTGCTCATGTTCGCCTACATGAACGCCCAGTCCATGCAACGCACCATCGAGACCGGCGAAGCCTACTACTACTCCCGCTCACGCAAGAAACTCTGGCACAAGGGTGAAGAGAGCGGCCTGGTCCAGCACGTGCAACAGATGCTCATCGACTGTGACCAGGACTGCATCTGGCTGCGGGTGAAGGTGGCCGACGTGCATGGCGGAGCGAGCTGCCACGTGGGCTATCGCACCTGCTTCTATAGGCAGATTCCCACGGGACAGTCCGCTGCCGGCCCTGTGAAACTCAAGTTCACCGAGACGCAAAAGTTGTTCGACCCCCGGAAGGTGTATCCGGGGAAGTCTTGATTGCGCACTTGCTGCCAAGTCCTTCCAGCAGGGCGAACAGTATCAACGCACCGACGGTCAGGATCCCCGCCAGCAACCAGGGCGACACGCCCAGCAGGTCAGCGAAGGTGATCTTGTCGGTGATGGCGCCCGCCACATTGCAGGTGACGTCGCCGGCCTTCATGAAACCGTTCTGAATCGCGGGGAAAACCTCGGCGAAAATCGCCCCGCCGACGACCATGCCCAGGATGCCGGGGATCGCATGGCGTGAACCGTCACCCAGCGCCGCCACCCCTGTGCCCGGGCAATAACCCAGCAAGGCCATGCCGACGCCGAAGATCACGCCACCGACCGCCACCGGTCCGAGCACTGCGGGCTTCAGGTGCATGGGCACGTCAAGGCCGACGCTCCGCATGGCCAGCAGACCCAAAGCGCCGGTGACGATGGCGGTCAACATGACCTTAAGCACGGTGAAGTCGCGCAACAGGAACTGGCCGACAATCACGTTGTAGCGGGTGACGTCGCCTTTTTGCAGCAGGAATCCGAAGACCAGACCGGTGAGGATGCCGTAGAAAATCGTAAGTGGGGATGCGAAGTCAAACATGCTGACGACCTTCCTTTCCAAAGAGCGCAAACGCGGTGATCAGACCGCTGGCGAACATGGCGATGAAGAACGTCCAGGAGCTGACCGCCAGTTGCAGCCCACCGCTGAGGCCGTGGCCGGAGGTGCAGCCGTCAGCCATGCGGGCCCCGAAGAGCATAATGGCCCCGCCGAGGAAGGCCAGGGCGTAACGCTTAAGTTTGCTGTCGCCGAAGCGCCAACTCCACAGGACGGGCACCTTCTCGCTGAACTTCGAGCCCGCTAACTTGGCAGCGATGAAGGCTCCGACCGGCAGCATGATCACCAGGAAGAACTGCCAGTCGAACATGACCTTGCCCTTGTCAGCATTAAAGAGCTTGGCGTAGTAGGCGTTGGCCTGTACGTGTTCGGACGAGGCCAGGCCATTGATAAAGCCAGCCACCTTGGGCAGTGTGGTGCTGGTGCCCAAAGCCTGGTGCATCAGACCGAAGGTCACCCAACTGAGTACGCCGATGCCGATGCCCACGGCATAGGGATTCCATCGGGGTTGTTTGAGAAGCTTCATGGAGCGTCTCCTTTCTGCACCCTTGGACCTCCGTCGGCCAGAATGGTTACAGAAAATCACGCCGTGCCAATTAGTCTGTTTTCGACGAAAACAGATTTATGCTTGGAGGCATGTGGGCATACATCCACATCATGTAACCGCCGTGGTTGTCAAGGGTCTAAAGGGCAGCTAGGCTGCCGGACATGACGGACCGAGCGGCCGAATTCGATGAAGCGCGGCTGGTGGCCGCAGCCAAGGGGGGCGACTACAACGCCTTCCACGCCCTGGTCGAGGCCCACGCGCCGCACCTGTACGCCCTGGCCCGGCGCGTCACCGGCCAGGACGCCGACGCGGAGGACGTGGTGCAGACAACGTTCCTCAAAGCCCTGGAAAACCTGGCCAACTTCCGCGAAGAAGCTGCCTTCGGCACCTGGGTGCATGCCATCGCCGTCAACAGCGCCCTGAAACTGCTGCGCCAGCGCAAACGGACCTGGGTGGGCCAGCCCGGCGATGGCGAGGACGATTCGCTGCCCCAGCCGCAACTGGTGGCCGACTGGCGGCCAAGCGTCGAGCAGCAGGTCGAACAGCGCGAGTTCCACGAACTGCTGCAACAGGTTCTCGACGAATTGGATGAAAAACACCGCGTGGTCTTTGTGCTGCGTGACATCGAGCAGATGAGCGTGAAAGAGACCGCGGCAACGCTGGGCCTGACCGAAAGCAACGTCAAGGTGCGCCTCATGCGGGCTCGGTTGATGCTGCGCGAGAGACTTACCGCCCTGCTGGGTGAAGGACCGAATCTCAAAGCACACATGGACGACCATGATCATGCTCATTTGCTGGAGGGCAGGCCATGAACTGCGATGACATGCTCAAAATGATCAACCGTTACGTCGATGGCGAGATCGACCCGTCGATGTGCGCCAACCTCGAGCGTCACCTGGCCGAGTGCAATCCCTGCCGCGTGGTGGTGGACACGCTGCGCAAGACGGTGCAGTTCTACAAAGGCGACCAGATGACGGAACTGCCGATCCAGTTCAAGAAGAAGCTGGACGACGCATTGCGCCAGAAGTGGGACCAGACGATGGGCAAGGGCTGAGTTGCAGCCACAGATGAAAGAGGATAGTCACGGGTAAAAAGCAGGCCACATCAGGCCGTTAATCGGGCTCAGAAACAAGATCATATTTAACTTAAATATGATCTTCGTTGATGGCCAAAAAACGGGGTGATTTTCAGTGAAAAAGCGTGTTTGACCGTGGGGGGAACTTATTGCCAATCACCGTTGAGAAGCTGGTCGATGGCGTGGGCGACGCCGTGCTCGTGGTTGGGGGCGGTGACGTAGCGGGCGTGGCGGCGGGCGAATTCGACGGCGTTACCCATCGCAATGCCGCAACCGGCCGCGGCGAACATGGGCACATCATTGATCTGGTCACCCATCACCGCCACGGCTGCTTCATCGATGCCCTGGCGGCGGGCGATCCATTGCAGGCCGGTCCATTTGTTCACGCCGGGTGCGAACATCTCGATGATGTGCACGCACTCGCCCAACTCGTTGCGCACGATGCCCGGGAAGCAGTGGCCGCTGAACAGGCCCTGGCAGCGGGCGGCGATGCGCTGGTAGGTGTCTTCGATGTCGGAAGCGTGCGAAACCATGCCCACGCGCAGGGTGTGGGTCAGATCATCCAGTGTGACCTGCGGCTTGTCCATCACTCTGGAGGCGGTCATCTCAAACCACCAGCGGGTGTTATCCGAAAGCCGGCCTCGGCCGGTGACCAGGTAATCGTAGCCGGCCCCGCCACGCTCGCGGAAGACCAGCACGGCATCGGGCAGATCGTGCAGTTCATTGACCAGTCGCATGGCGAGCTTCGGCTCGATGCCGTCGGTGTGCAGGGCCCGGCCGGTGTTGATGTCATTGACCACCGAGCCGGTGACGAACACGCCGATGTCCAGCCCGGGAATGCCGTCGATCACCTGGTGGGCCTCATTCCAGGCCCGGCCGGTGCAGGGGACCACCAGCACGCCGGCCCCCTGAGCGCGGGCGATGGCAGCCCGGTTTTCATCGCTGACCTGGCCGTCTTCGCCAAGCAGTGTGCCGTCCAGGTCAATGCCGATCATTCGATAACGCAACGTCAACTCCAACCAGATTCGATTCGCCACGAAGGCACGAAGGACACGAAGCAAGGCGGAGAAGAGAACGAACACGCGGATGAACGCTGATAAGACACAGATGAACGCGGATGAGATTCAATGCATTTCATTGTTATCCGCGTTCATCTGCGTTCATCCGCGGTTTCTGTCTGCCTCTGTATCCTTGGCGTCTTGTGGTTCAACCTCATATCCCTCTTCGTGTCCTTCGTGGCTTTCCTATCCACTGAAACACTCCGCCAACTGGGCTGCGGTGTGATCGCAGACCAGGGACAGGTTCACGTTGGATCCGAGCAACTGGCCCGACTGCTCCAGGGCGTCGATGGCGCTCAACCACGGCTCGGTGGCTGCAGCGTCACCGGCCAGTTCGTTGATCCGGCGGGCGGCGTGCTCGGCCAACAAGGACCACATCAGCGACACAGCCTGTTGGTTGGCTGCCTCCTTGGAGGCATTGGCGTGGTCGGCAACCCAGGCCTCGGCGAACTGGTTGATGAAATTGTGCACGTCGCTGCCGAACTGGCTGTCGCTGCGGCCGTGGGCCAGGTTGTCCAGGGCGGGAACCACGCGCTCGACCCAGCGGGCCAGATCGTAGTCCAGCGCCAGCCGCGCTCGCCCGAGGCTGCCCTGGGCGAAGGTCAGCACCGCCTGTCGCTGCTGCGGGTCCAGATCATTTGCCTGTTCATCCAGCCACGTCGCCACCACCATATCGCTGAGTCGATCGAAGCCCACGCGCTGGCAGCGGCTGCGCACCGTCGGTAGCAGGCGATCCTCGCTGGCGGTCACCAAAATGACGATGGTGCCCTCCGGCGGCTCCTCCAAAGTTTTGAGCAACAGGTTCTGGCCCGTGGCGTCGATCAACTCCGCCTCATCGATGATGAAAACCTTTCGTCCGCCGGGCACCGTGGCCTTGCGATAGACCAGCTCCAGCAGCCGGTTGCGCAGCACATCCACCGGGATGTTTCGCTGTTTTTGGTCACGCACCCGGGCGATGTCGCTGAACGCGGCCAGTTCCTTGTGGATCACGTGCAAATCGGGGTGCGTGTCGTTCTCAGCCTTCAGCAGCAGGCGGGCGAAGGCCAGGGCGGTGGTGAACTTGCCCACGCCGCTGGGGCCGTGAAAAATGTAGGCGTGGTGCAGCCGATCGCCGGCGATCTGATCGCTGAGCATCTTGACCGCACGCTGCTGGCCGCGAATCGTTTTCATGGCCGTTAGATGTTACCATGCACCCCCCAGAGGCGCGAATATGTGGCTGATCCTGTTGATTCTGACCTTGACGACCGTAGTGGAGCCCTACGTGGCGGCCTGCGGGCGCAGTCCCATTCCTCAGCCGGGTGAGAACATCCGCAAGCCCCTGCCCTTCACACGCCTGGCTCCTGAGGAAGCGCCCCCCACCGCGCCTGCACAGCCCCATAGTGCAGCCATCCCCTGGACCGAAGCGCACCTGCACGTCAACCAGACGGTGACCGTCGAGGGCGTGGTCGTCGATACCCATCGCGTCTCCAGCCTCACCTTTCTGAACTTCGACAAGAACTGGCAGGACAAGTTCTACGTCGTGGTCTTCACCTCCGCCCATCCGTCCAGCTTCCAGCCGGAGATCGCCTACCTCAATAAGAAGCTTCGCATCACCGGCAAGGTGGTGCTGCACAAAGATCGTCCGCAACTTCAAGTTCACCAACTCAATCAGATCGAGGTGGTTCCATGACCGCAGGCAGTTCGCAGCAATCCATTCGCGTCGCCATCATCGGCGCCGGCCCGGCTGGCTTTTATGCCGCCAATCATCTGCTCTCACAGAGCGACCTGGATATCGAAGTTGATATGTTCGATCGCCTGCCCACGCCCTTCGGCCTGGTCCGCCACGGCGTCGCGCCCGACCACCCCAAGATCAAGAACGTCACCAAGGTCTTCGACAAGACCGCCCAGAACCACAAGTTCCGATTCTTCGGCAACGTCACCTGCGGCGAGCATCTCAAGCCCGCCGACCTGCGCCAGTATTACCACCAGATCATCTACACCGTCGGCGCTCAGACAGACCGTCGGTTGAACATTCCCGGCGAAGATCTGGCCGGCTCGCACTCGGCCACCGAGTTCGTCGCCTGGTACAACGGCCATCCCTATTACCGCGACCTCGAATTCGACCTGACTCAGGAAAACGTCGCCATCGTCGGCATGGGCAATGTCGCCATCGACGTGGCCCGCATCCTCTGCCGCACCGTCGATGAGCTGCGCGAAACCGACATCGCCGATTACGCCCTCGATCAACTGGCTGCCAGCAAGGTCAAGAACGTGGTCATGCTCGGCCGGCGCGGACCGGCCCAGGCGGCGTTCACGTTGCCCGAACTCAAAGAGCTAAACAAACTGCACGGCGCCCAGTGCCGCACTCTGCCGCAGGAGGCCGCCCTCGATGATCTTTCCAAGGCTGATCTGGAAGCACATCCCGACGCCTCCGTGCAACAGAAAGTGCAACTTATTCAGGAATACGCCTCCGCGCCCGAGGCCGGTATGCCGCGCAAGCTGACCATCCGCTTCCTGGTTTCGCCCACCGAGATCATTGAAACCAACGGCCGCGTCGGCGCCATCAAGATCGTGCATAACAAGCTGACCAAGTCCGACGACGGCTCGCTGCGCCCCCGCGCCACTGATATCAGCGAAACGCTCGACTGCGGCCTGGTCTTCCGCTCCGTCGGTTACCAAGGCGTGCCCCTCGAAGGCGTCCCGTTCCACAGCAAGTGGGCGGTGATTCCCAACCAGAAGGGCCGCGTGGTCGATGATGAAAAGGTCGTGCACGTCGGTGAGTACTGTGCCGGCTGGATCAAGCGCGGGCCCAGCGGCCTGATCGGCACCAACAAGGGCGATGCCATCGAGACCGTCGAGTGCATGATCGAGGACATCAGGGCCGGCAAGACGCTCAAGCCCGCGCATCCCACCGCCGAGGAAGCTGAGAAGTTCATCCACGAGCGCCAGCCGGCGTTCTTCAGCTACGATCACTGGCGCACGCTCGATGAGCATGAACTGAACCTCGGCAAGCAGCACGGCCGGCCGCGCGTCAAGTTGACCACCATCGAGTCCATGCTCGACGCACTGTCGGAATAACACTATCACGCCGAACCCTGAGCGCAGCGAAGGGTCGGATCGAATCACGAAGGCGATCCTGCGCCCATGACCACAACCGATCCCTACAACGCGATCATCACCGAGCGGATCGACCTCAACGAGGACCTGGCTGTGATGCGCGTGCGACCCGACAGCGAGCAGACGCCGCCCTTTGAGCCGGGGCAGGTGGTTTCGCTGGGGCTGATCGATCCCGATCAGAGCGTTGATCCCGATTCGCCTCGCGCCGGCCGCAGCCGGGGACCGAAGATGATCCGCCGGGCATATTCCATCGCTTCACCGCCGGGCCAACACGATTACCTCGAGTTCTACCTCGTCCGCATCCGTGGCGGCTCGCTGACCACGCTGCTGTGGACGATGAAACCCGGCGACCGCTTGTGGATGAGCGAAAAAATCGTCGGCTCGTTCACCCTCGAAGGCGTGCCCGACGACAAAACCCTGGTCATGGTCGCCACCGGCACCGGCCTGGCGCCGTTCCGCAGCATGTACCTGGCCTATCGCCGCACGCAACGCTGGAAGCATTTCATCCTGCTTGAAGGCTGCCGCCACGTGCGCGATCTGGGCTATCGCGCCGACTTCGAACGCTATGCAAGCGAAGACCCCACGCTGCGCTACGTCTCCACCATCACCCGTGAAGACTGGCCGGGCCGGCGCGGTCGTGTCACCGAATTGCTCGACCCCGCCCGTTTCCAGCAAGTCACCGGCCATGCCCTTGACCCCGCTCAATGCCACGTTTTTCTCTGCGGCAACCCCGACATGGTCGATGACTGCGAGCAACTGCTGCTGCCGCAGGGCTTCATCACCCGCGACCGCCAGCACCCCGACGGCAACCTGCACTTCGAACGCTACTGGTAAGTTATGACCGACCGCGCTGACATTGTCATCGTCGGAGCCGGTGCCGCCGGGCTGGCCGCAGCCATCTTCGCCCGTGAGGCTGCGCCGCAGAAGCGCGTGCTGCTGCTGGATGGCGCCAAAAAGATCGGGGCCAAGATCCTGGTCTCCGGCGGCGGGCGCTGCAATGTCACTCACGAGCGCATCCGCGCCGCTGATTACTTCGGCAACCCCCGACTGGTCCGCAATGTGCTGGCAGCCTTCACCGTCAAGCAGACCGTCCAGTGGTTCGAGTCGCTGGGCGTGCAACTGAAGCGTGAAGACACCGGCAAGCTCTTTCCCGTCACCGACAGCGCCCGCACCGTGCTCGACGCCCTGCTGCGCCGCTGCGAACAACTGGGCGTCAACATCCTCACCGACTCCCGCGTCACCGACATCGCACACCACGACAACGTCTTCACCCTACGCCGCGGGCTGAGCGAAGCGAAGCCCCGGATCCCCCCGATCACCTGTAACCGCCTCATTCTCGCCACCGGCGGGCGATCCCTGCCTCGCAGTGGCTCCGATGGGTTCGGCTATCAACTGGCCCAGCAATTCGGCCACAGCATCATGCCCACGCACCCCGCTCTCGCCCCACTGGTGCTGGATGAGTCCTTCTTCCACAAATCGCTGGCAGGCATTGCGATGGACGTCCGTCTGACCACATTTGTCGATGGCAGGAAGGCGGACCAGCGCCAGGGGGCGATGTTGTGGACGCACTTCGGCGTCAGTGGGCCAGTGGTGATGGATGCTTCGCGCGTCTGGATCATCGCCCACGCTGAAGGAAAACGTGCGGAAATTCAGTGCCAACTCCTTCCGGCCGAGACGTTCGATTCGCTGGAGGATCACTTTGTTCGTCGGGCCACTGAGCACCCCAAGCGCACGGCAGCGCGGGCGCTGGCGGAGTTGATGCCGCAGCGGGTGGCCGATGCCGTGCGCGAAAGCGTGGGGATTCGGCCGTGGGAGACCTGCGGGCAACTGCCGCGAACAGCCCGCCGCGCGCTGATTCATGCGGTGACGGAACTGCATCTGCCGGTGCTGCGCGATCGCGGCTGGAACGAAGCGGAAGTGACGGCCGGCGGCGTGCCGCTGGAGGAAATCGACACCGCCACGATGCAGTCGCGCTGCTGCCCCGGGTTGCACCTGGTCGGTGAAATCCTCGATGCCGACGGGCGCATCGGCGGCTTCAACTTCCAATGGGCCTGGTGCACGGGACGCATCGCGGGACTGGCGGCCGGGACCGCGCCGGGGCAGTAATCACTCATCCACGCGACCCGGCGGACGCACGCCTGCGCCCTGGCGCTCGGTCAGCGAATCGCCCAGTTCAGCGCGGGCGGTTTCCCCCAAGGCGCTGAGGCTTGCCACGATGTCAGGATATTGATCGGACACGTTGTGTGTCTCGCCGATGTCGCGGGACAGGTCGTATAGCTCCAATCCCGCCACGCCTTCACCGTACTTGCCGGGCCAGCCGTTGCGGCCGGGCGGATACACGGCATAACTGCGGTACTTGTGCGGAAAGACCAGCTTCCACTGGCCCTGGCGCACGGCTCGCAACTCGCGGATGTAGTAGAAAAAGTAGTGATCGCGCCCCCGCGCGCCCAACTCGCCGGTCAGCAGCGGCAGCATGCTCTGGCCGTCGATCGGCTTTTCAGGCAGCGCCGCACCGGTGATGGCGGCAATGGTGGGCAGGATGTCGATGGTTGCTGCCATCTGCCTGCATTCGCTGGCGGGAGCGATGTGCTTCGGCCAGCGCATGATGCAGGGGACACGAGCGCCGCCTTCCCACATGGCGCCTTTGCCCTCGCGCAGCGGACCGGCGCTGCCAGCATGATTGCCGAAGTTCAGCCACGGGCCGTTGTCGCTGGCGAAGATCACCAGCGTGTTATCGGTCAGGCCCAGGCGATCGAGCGTGTCCATGATGCGACCGACGGACCAGTCGATCTCCATGATGACGTCGCCATAGAGACCCTGGGCGCTTAAGCCGCGAAAGCGGTCGGCGACGCCGAGCGGCACGTGCGGCATGGAATGAGGCACGTAGAGGAAGAACGGCTGATCCTTGTGCCGCTCGATGAAGCTGACAGCCCGGCTGGTGTAACGGGCGGTGAGCGTGTTCTGATCCTTGAGCGTGCGCAGATAGCCGATGGTCTGGTTGCCCTCGATCACCGGCAGCGGCGGGTAGCGCAGCAGTCTGGCGTATTCGCCGGGGTTCTGCGGATCGATGGGCTGGCCGTCGAAACCGACCGGCCACATGTCGTTAGAGTACGGCAGGCCGAAGTATTCATCGAAGCCATGCTGCAGGGGCAGGAATTGTTGTTGATGGCCCAGGTGCCACTTGCCGAAGATGCCGCAGACATAGCCGCGGGTTTTCAGCATCTCGGCCAGCGTGGTTTCCTCGGCGTTGATGCCGACGTTGTACCAGGGCGCCAGGGCGCCCTCGATGCTGACGCGGTTGGAATAGCAGCCGGTCAGCAGGGCCGCCCGCGAGGCGCTGCACACAGCCTGCGATACGTAGAAGTCGGTGAAGCGCATGCCCTGGCGCGCGAGGCGATCGATGTTGGGCGTGGCGAAGCCGGTGGCGCCGTAGCAGCCCAGGTCGCCGTAGCCCTGGTCATCGGTGAAGATGATCACGATGTTGGGCCGATCGCGGTGGGCATCGGCGATGCGGCCGATCCATGGCGTGCAACCGCCGAGACAGCACAGGGCGGCGGCCTCACCCGTTCTTCGCAGAAATGTGCGACGATCCATGCGGGCCTCCTGACTGGGCCTGATCCGGATCGCCATGATACAGCGCGCGATTATTCCGGGTGGGCTTCGATGAAGGCTTTGAGGGCGGGCGTGTCCAGGGCGCGGGTGATGCGGAAGATTCCGGCCGGGCCCAGGTGTTCGCCCATGTACACGAAAATGTGCTGCACGCCGGCCTTTTCATCGATCACCGCCCCGCCGGGGTGCATGCCGTCGGTGCCGGTGACCATGTTGCCGGTGCGGGCGATCAACGTGCCCTCGAAGCGCCAGTCACTTGAACCGTCAAGCAATTGCTGCGGGTCGATGCTCCAGAGGTTGAGCGTCATGCGCAGGCGCTGCTGTTCGCGGCCCTGTCCGCCGCCGTTGCGGTTGGTGGCGACGGTTTCAATGCGTCTGGTGACGGGGTTGTAGGAGACATCCACGGTGTCCTGCGACCAGGGGCCGTAGCCGTCGATGGCGATTTCATCGGTGATGTCGGTGACGCGCATGGTGGTCAGGGCGGGCGTCAGCGGCAGCCAGCCGTCGCGGCTGACCATCTGCAGGTAGCGCCAGGTGCGCGTGTCCGGCTCGAAGCTTTCCTTGGAGTGACAACGGGCCACGATGATCAGCGCGCCATCGTGCATCATCGCGGCCGGTTCGACAGCCTGGGCGATCTCGGGCTGTTTCTGCACGATCTCATGCCATGTTTCGCCGCGGTCCTGGGAGTAACGCACGATCAGGTCGCTGCCCTTGCCGTGAGCGAAGGTGACCAGGCCGAACTTGGGATGCTCGATGACGCGCGGACCGTTGTTGGCTTTATCGCCCGGCAGTTGCGCTTCGCTGAAAGCCTGCGGCAGGTGTTCCCACGTCGCACCCTGATCGCCACTGCGGAAGACGCCGTACTCCGAGACCAGCACCACCGTGCCATCAGCCAGGGTGACCATGCCGTTGCCGAAGCCCAGGCGGCAGCCTTCGGTCGCCGTCTGCACGAACGTGCGCATGTCCACCGGTTTGGACCAGGTCTGACAGCCGTCCGTCGAGCGGGTCATCATCACCTTGCTGAGGAATTCATCCTTGGGCTTCTCGATGCCGAAGCGCGGCGTGTGCTGCGGCTGACGCAAATAGACCACGATGACCGCGTCGCCCGCCTTGGTCGCCACCGGCCAGCCGAAGTGTGAGTTGTTCCCCAACAGTTCCTCGCCCCAGGGTAACGCCACCGGCTCGATCACCAGCGGACCCTCCTTCTGCGTGTACTTTTCCATGAAAAAGCGATTGACACGCAGACAGCGGCCGATCAATTCCTCACGACTACCGATGCTCGGACTGTTGGGTTTGTCCTGCTGCTCAGCCGAAACCGGCACGCAGACGGACAGAGACATCACGGCGATCCACAGCACGGATGAAAATGGTTGGCGCATGTTGGTTCCCCAAAGTCAGAAACAGCCCATGACCCACGATGCCGACAATCGGCATGCGCATGATCAAACAGTTTCATTTTTGCGGCCAGTAATTCTCATCGCCCGGCCCGCGATAGGCGACCGGGTTCAGATAGCAGCGACGCAATGTTGTAGCCAGATCGTTGCCCGAGGACGCCAGCGGTTCCAGCCGATCTTCCAGCGTCATGATGAACTCATCGCGCAGGGCCGGCCAGAAATCGACCACGGGCAACGTCCTATCCACCTCCTGCCGCCACTCCGCCCAGGGCGCGTAACGCCAATCGCCATCCAGCACCGTGTGATGATGAATGATCGGGCCGGTGAATTTGCTGAGGGCTTTGACCGGTTGTTCGAAGGTTGCTTTGGCCTGCATGCTGATGGAGCCGGGCAGTTCATCGAACATGGTGGCCATCCAGGCGGAAGCCTGGTCGCTGGTCAGTTGCGCTTCGCTGACCAGAAAATCCTGGGTATCAGTGAAATACCCCACCGTGGGGTACACTTTCAGGCTCGGCGCGTTGCCGCCGAAGAAGACCGTATTCAGCGCGTTATCCGTTTTCGGCCCCGGGGCATCGACGATCTGCCGCCACGCCTCGTAGCGATCCACCACCGCCACCCGCTGCAAGCGCTGCATGTTCTGCCCGAAGAAAATCAGCAGGGCCAGGATCAACAATATCAGCGGCAGCGACAGCACCGTCTCAGTCATGGCGGAGCCGAAGTTGCATCGTGAACAGTTCATGTTCCACACTCCTCCTTCCCCCTCTCCCCCTGGGAGAGGGCCGGGGTGAGGGCCGACTTCAAAATCAGCGCCGCCACAGCATCAGGATATGTCAACAGATCATCATTGGTCACGCGCAACACACGCAGGCCTTGTTGCTGAAGGTAGGACGTGCGGTGCGCATCCTCCGCGCCACGGCCATCGTGGGTCATTCCATCCAACTCCACCACGAGCCTGGTATCCTCACAGACGTAGTCAGCCACGTAGGGACCGATCGGAACTTGCCGCCGGAATTTCAATCCGCCGAGACGTCGGGCACGCAGCAGCCCCCACAGGATCCGCTCAGGAGTTGGAGCGTTTTGGCGCAGAGTGCGGGCACGATGCGTCATGTGGGGCGAGTTGTAAGACTCAGTGCGGTGGGTCATGATGATTCGGCCCTCACCCTAACCCTCTCCCAGGGGGAGAGGGGACCGGAATTATGACCTCTCCAACGAGGAGAGGGGCTCAATGCACCATCAGATCCGCCTGCACCAGCGGGAGCAGGCTGGTCAGGTATGTTTGTAACTCTCCGATATCGAACTCGATCGGCAGATCGGGCACGGTGGCCAGCAGGGATGCGTCGCGCTCCAGGGTGGCCAGCCAGGTGTCGTAGTCGCTCACCGGCTCCAACTGGGCGTGCCACATCGGCGTCCACATGTCCCAGGAGTGATTGTTGAACAGCCGCACCTGAGCCAGGGCCACGCGCGGATGCGTCTTGTCCGCGTCGAACTGACCTGGCCACAGGCGGCCGCCGGCGTCCTGCCGCACCACGCCGAGGTACGTAAAGAACTGCGCCCGGCTGCTGTTATCCATCGGCACCTGCTGGTGATCGAAATCGATCGGGGCAGGCAGATCATTGCGGCTGGCGAAGTTGTGCGGGTTGCCCACCTCGACGTCTTGGCCCACGTCGATGCCGGCAAACATGTACTCGTCCACGCGGTAGATGGTGTAGGGGATCACCTTGCCGTCCGGGTCGGTGCGCAGCGGCAGGCCCAGTTCGGTGTCGTCGGTGTCCTGGTAGCTCCAATTGGTTCGCCAGATGTGGTCGGCGATCTTGTCAGCGCCCCAGTAAGTGGGATCCATCCAGCTACGGCTGTAAAAGATGCGCGGGCTGGCCCAGCGGCCCTCACGGACATAAGCCCAACTGCCGTCGCTGCCGAACTTGGAACTGCTGGCTGGATAAATGCTCTTGAGCTCGACCACGACGAAGCGCGTGGCTTTGATCCTGTCCCGAGTGGCGGCGGCGATGCTGCGGGCTTCATCGAAATCGTCAATCCACTCCGGGTGCGTCACATTGACCATACCGCCGCCGGGCCAGAGATAATTGAGTTTGATGCGGGCCAACTGGTCCATCCAGAAGACCGTTGAGGTAACGTGGATGTCATCACCGAGGTTGTCCATGTCGCGGGCAAAGCGGCTGTAGCGCAGCAGGCCGGTCTCAAGGTTGTCGAGGCTGTCAAGCATCCAGCGCTGTGGGCCGAAGACGATATAGAACTGCGGATCGGGCTGGCGTGTTTCCCATCGCCCGCCGCCGCCGGAGCCGATGGGCACCGGATTCTGGCTGACCCCGCGCAACCAGCTCTGCTGCTGATTGTCGAACCAGCGCCAGCCGAAGACAGCATCGTAGGGTCCGCGATAGTTGAACCAATCAGGATCGCGAGCGGTTTCGACCGTCCGCGGGGGCAGGCCGCTGTAGGAGCCGCGGGCCCCGAGCACGGAGCGGAAGTCATCGAAGTTGCCACGCTTCCAGGGCAGCCCATTGTTGGCCGGCAGCAACAGCGCCACGCCGTCCTTAGATTCGCTGAGGTTGTGTCGCCCGGCTTCCATGGCGGCCATCTGGGCTGCTTCGCCCAGGTTGTTCAACGTCACTTGACTGGCGGCATCGACCGACTCCATGGCCGTCCAGAACTTGCCCTTGCCGCCCGGTGCGTCGTAGTAGGTCAGCGTGCGCATGTCGAAGCCGCTCTGGTTGAGTTGGGCGTTGACCGGCTCCAGAGCCGCGACCTCCATCTGCACGGCGGAGAGTATTTCAGTCAAGGCCCTCTGCATCCAGAAATCAGGCACGCCGCGACGGAACTGATCTTCGATCTGCTGCTTGAGTGCCCGCTGATCGATCAGCGTGTGCTCCACGGCCATGGGGGCCGAGTCCATGACGTTGATCAGGGCGATCAGGCGGGCCATGGCGATGTTGTTCAGCGCCACCTCGTTCATGGAGCGCGCCACCCAGCCGCCGCCGCTGTAGGCTGTGGCATCGGCGGCATTCTGGGCCACCACCCGCTGCTGGGCCGCCCAACCGAGGTTGAAGACATAGAACACCAGGGCCGCCAGCAGCAGCAACGCCAGCAGCACGACGATCATCACCGCACCGCGCTGGCGCGATATGGCGGGTGGCGGATAGCGGATAGCGGATGGATCAACGCACAGGCGCGGCTTCTGAACCATCCGCCATCCGCCATCCGCCATCCGCCATTGTCTTTCTCTATTCATTTCCCGCCCCCTTCCGCGCTTCGAGCAGCAACTGCTGCACCTGCGGTGTGTCGTGGATCTTCTGGGCGCTTTGCAGCAAGGCCACGGCCGCCTCGGGGCGCAGGGCGTCGAGGTAGCTGCGGGCCTGGGCCAACAGGTGTTCGTACTCCACGTCATCGAGGCGCTGGCGGACCTCGGGATCATCCAGCACATCGCGGGCTTTGAGATAGACCAGCTTGGCGGGGCCGAACTTGGCAGCGGCCCGCAGCTTGTCGCCCTCGGCCAGAAGCTGGGCTTGTTTGGAGCGCTTGTCCAGTTCCGTCAGCGCTTCGGAGGCCGCGGAGCCGGCATCGACATTCCATGCCTGCTGGAAAGCGGTGCGGGCCTGGTCGAAATCACCCTGCCGCATCCAGCGATGACCCTCAGCCATCAGGGCCCGCACCCTGGCATCGTTGTGCTTGGCCGACAGCGTACCGTCACCATCCGGCGTCAGGGCCAGGGCTTCGGCATATTGCCGCGCCGCGGCGGCGAACTCCGACTGGGCGAACAACTCATCACCCGCCTTCTCAAAGACCCGGCGATCATCAGCGGACTTCAATCGTGACAGGTAACCGCGCGCCTCATCGCTGTCGCCGAAGGCCTGGGCCTGGCGGAACGATGATGCTGCCCCGGCTGTGTCGCCCTGCTCGTACAATCGCCGACCATCCGCCAGGGCGGCATTCATCCGCGCCTGGGACAAGCGTTCGACCAGCGGTTGTGCGTCACTGATGTTCAACGCTTCATGATAGGCAGCGATCGCGGCCGACCATTCCCCGGCTGACTCCGCCTGCTCGGCTTTGGCCAGCACGGCATCGAGCCGGCGCTGCCTCTCCAACTCGTCCAGACGCTGCTGCAAGCGCGGCTCGTACCGGTTGGAGGCAGACTGTATCAGGGTGATCGCTTCGTCACGCCGGCCGGTGCTGAGCATCTGATCGACCATGGTCAGCGTCTGATCCACCTGCTGTTGCGCGCGCAGGCCGGCCAACTCGGCGCCCAGTTCGTCCAGTGTCTGGCGCTGGGCGTCCGAAAGCAGGACGCTGCGCATGCGGCGAATCTGCATGTCCGCGGCATCGAGCCGGGCTTCGCTGAGACTGCTGCGGATCTGCTGAAAGTTCTGCTGCACATCACGGCGATGTTCGATCTCCTGCCGCAGATCGCGGATGGTGTCGCCGCGGAAGACGCCCATCCCCGCCACCTGATCCAACAGCGCGGCCGCGTCGTCGTATGCTCCCTCATCGGTCTTCAAGCGCACCTGGCACAGCATCGCCCCGGCCCGGGCCACTTCGCCCAGGCGCTGCTCCGGCGGGTACTCCGCTGCCACCTGCTCGTAAAGCACAAGGGCCTGATCGAACTCGCCCGACAGGTGCAGCCGCTCCGCTTCATCGAGTCTGCTCCTTGCATTCTCAAGGTGTGCGGAAACGTCGGCCTGCTGCTTCATGAAATGCAGGTACAGGCCGCCGGCCGATGCGCACAGCACGACGATCGCAGCAAGCAGGATCATTGGCCAAACAAACCGCTTGCGCTGCGGCAACTTGGCAGTGTCTCCGCCCCCACCCCCGCCCCCGGAAGTAGTGTGCGCGGTTGGGGCGGGCTGCTTTTCAGATGCAGCCTGCGGGCGAGTCGGCTGCTCGCGCGAGAAATGGCGCTCGATGGCATCGATCAACTGCCGGGTGGAGTTGAGACGCTTGGCGGGGTCTTTTTCCATCATGCGGGCCACCAGTTGACCCAGCAGCGGCGCAATGCGCGGATTCAACTCGTGGGCGGGCGCCGCGCTGCTGCGCAGGTTGGTGTGCCACTTGACCCAGCGCAGGGCCTCATGGCGCGGATCGCGCAGCACGGAGGAAAACTCCTGCTCGAACTCCGCTCGACCCAGCAGCATTTCGTAGGCGATCATGCCCAGGGAATACAGATCGCTGCCGGCATGGCCCTCTTCACCGCGGCAAAGCTCCGGGGACATGTAGCGCACCGCGGCCGGCTTCATCATCTCGCGCTCGGCGGCCAGGCCGAAGTCGGTCAGGCGCACCGCCCCGCTGCTGCTGATGGTCATGTTGGCTGGTCGCAGATCCAGGTGGGGCAGCCCCGCCGCGTGCAGCGGCTCCAGGGCCATGGCCGCCGATCGCAGCACGCGCAACACGCTCAGGGCTGCGATCGGTTTGCCGTCAGCAAGCTGATCCTGGAGCGTTTTGCCTTCCACCTGCTCGAGCACGACAAACAAGCCGCGCGGATCCTCGATCACTTCGATCAGGTCCGCCACGCGCCGCTGCCGGCTGGTCAATTGGCGGAACTTCTCGATGCGCTGCCGGCAACGGGCCATGAAAGCCTGGCCTTCTTCGCCCGCGGCCGCCAGCACCTGGCGCACGATCACGCGGCGATCCAGCAGCGGATCGCGCCCCTGGAAGGTGACGATCGAGGCGCTTTCATCGAGGCGCGACAGCAGTTCGTAGCTGCCGATCTTCTCGCCGACGTGCGCGGGTTGTCCGGTCATGGCTTGGGGCATTAACGAATCCTCTGATCGCGCCGCGGCAGTGTCGGCTCCATCGGCATCGCGGGATCGACGCCTTCCAGCGTCAGCATCTGCAGGGCGGTGATGTTCGTGTAGGCGGTTTCGCCGTGCTTGGTCGGCATCTTGGCGTCAGCGAAGATCGCCCGTACGTAGGGCACCGACAGGTTGAAGCGATGCTCCACGCGCACCGCCACCGGGTCTTTCATGCCGAAGCTGTGTGTGCCGCCGGTGAGCGTGCGCATCTGCACGCTGCTGCCGTCGGCATCGGTGATCAATTCAATCAGATCGATCCGCGTGTGCTCAGCCGCATAGCAGTAGCGCTCGGCCGCCAGGGTGTCCACCCAGCGCGGCGTCGTCTCACCCAGCATTTCGTAGTGCTGCCGCAACGCCGATGCGAACTCCTCGCCATCCACCTGCGAGCCCCCGGAAGCGTCATCCCGCCCGCACACCGGCATCACCGCCAGGACAGCCGCTCGCTCGATGGCGCCGAACTTGCCGCTGCTCGAGCCGATGGAGATCACGTTGATCGGCTCGCCCCGCTGCGACAGGTCGAGGGGAATCTGCACGATGGCGGCCCGCGTCGCGGCGTAGGCGGCGTAGTGAACGAACAACTGCCCCGCCATCAGCAGCATGGTCTGGATCAGCACCAGCATCAGAAACAGCACCACCGGCATCACCAGGGCGAACTCGATCGTCGCCATGCCCTGGTTGGAGCGAGAGCGGAGAGCGGAAGGCGGAAGGCGGAAGGCGGACACATTCTGCTCTCCGCTCTCCGCCCTCCGCTCTCTGCCCTCTGCCTTCCGCCCTCGGTCTTGCCTTCCCAGCACATACAGGGCGCGCAGGCACAGCAGCACGCCGAGCGCCGCCGCGAACGCCAGCAGCAGATCGACGAACAAGGCCTCTTGCATCCAGGTGGCGGGTTGCAGTTGCTGTATCATCGAACCGGCTCCAGCCCGCTGCGCCTCACCCACGGTGGGTTATTGTATCACCGGTGCCCTCCAGCGGAGGGAAATTCGAATGAAGAAATTCGAATGACGAAACAATGTCCGAATGACGAATGACGAATATCAGGCGGTTTCGTCATTCGTCATTGGACCATTCGTCATTCATTCGTCATTCGAATTTCCGCGGCTTCAGCCGCGTGCTACACCACCGGCTCACCGGCCAGCCACACCCGCGCGATCCAGCGGTTATCCCAGGCAAACAGCAGCATTCCCAGCGGATCGGGAGCTGTCGTCCACGGCACGTCGGGTTTGATCATCACCAGGTCCGCGCGATGGCCGGGGGCGATGCGGCCGACATCAGTCATGCCCAGGGCGTCGGCGTTGCCCGCGGTGATCCGGGCCCAGGCCTGCGCCGGTGATGGGATCGGGCCGGCAACGTGGGTGGCGGTTTCGATCATGGCCCGGGCCACGCGAACCATGGATCGTTCATAGCCGGCCCCGATGTCGCTGCCGAGGCTGAGCCGCCCGTCGAACCGGCGCATGGCGCCGCTGCCCAGGAAGACGTTGGCCGTCGGACAGTGGGCGATGACCGTCTGCGTATCAATCAGGCGCTGCTGTTGTGACTTGTCGAGGTGGACACCATGAGCCAGGACGCTGTGCGGGCCGAGCAATCCCGCCCGGTCGTACACCTCGACGTAGCCCGCCCCGTGCAGCCGGCGAACCTGATCGCACTCAGCCAGGTTCTCTGAGACGTGCGTCTGCACCATCGCCTTGTGCTGTCGCGCCAATTGGCCCGCTCCGCGCAGCATGGCCTCGCTGCAGCAGACAGCAAAGCGCGGCGTCACCGAAGTGAACGGCCCGAACTCGTGCAGCAGATTGTCCGTCTCACGCAGGGCGATGTCCGGCTCGACGCACAGCGCGGCCGGGGCCTGCTGATCCATCAGCACCTGTCCCACCACCGCCCGTAACCGGCGATGCGTGATCACCTGCAAGGCCCGGCGAACCGACTCGTGATGGCTGGTGGCATAGGCGGCGAAGCTGGTGGTGCCGTGGGCCAGCAACTGATCGACGGCCCGCTGCGTCTGCCGCTCGGCGACGGTAGGGTCAGCCCAGCGCATCTCGGCCGGATAGGTCACGCGGTTGAGCCAGTCCAGCAGCGGCAGTCCGGCCGCCCCGAGAATGTCGAACTGCGGCAGGTGCAGATGGGCATCGACGAAACCGGGAGAAATCAGCGGCGAACCGATGGGTGCATCGGGATGCAGTTGAACGTCGGCGATGCGGCCGTCGGCGATGCGGATGGACCCGGGCACGAGTCTGACGGCGGGAGCGTCGGGGCGCGCCCCGGAAGCCCACGGATTCAAACCGTGGGCTTCTACCGGGTCTTCTTCCGGGGGCGAAGGCAGCAGCAGTGTGCCTTCCAGTCGCATGGGATCATGTTACCACGTCACGGTGAGCGAATCCCAAAACGCCGCAGGTTTGCGGCCTGCGGCGTGGTACGTTGCGTTGTGATTGTACGGCCGACTCAGGCCCGGCTGCGGCGGCGCATCAGCATCAGCGTGCCGGCGCTCAGCAGCAGCATGGTTCCAGGCTCAGGAATCTGTGATATGTACCTGAGAATCGCCTCGGAGTTATCTGCTGTCACAGGCAGGTTGCCCAGGAACGACAAGTCGGAGATGCTCGAGACCGTGTAAACACCACCCTTCGTCGCGGAGCCGAGTTGCGCGATGGTCACCAACTTTTCACCCTCACCAGGGGTATTGGCCAGGCGTCTGACGCGCTTGATCCAGTTGGCGTAGAGGGCTGCGTTGGTGTAACAATCCTGACTGAAATATGTTTCGTAATCAGGGGCATCATCATTAGGCGCGACTTTGTAGTCGTCCTCGAGCGTCAGGCCATGATAGAACCCCATTGCGGCGAACCAGGTTTCGTCGATCTGGTACCACGCGGGATTATTGATAAATGAAGAAATACCGACAATCTCACCAGCATCGTTGAAACTGGGACCGCCGGAGTCACCGCTGGCGATGGACCACTCGCGCGTCACCGGCTCATCAGTATGGCCCGGGCCGTAGAGAAGTTCATCCGCGGTTTCGATCCAGGTCGTGTTGATGGTGCCGTTAGACCGCCAGATGGGTTCCGGATCAAAGTCCGTGGTGAAGATGCGGACGTTCTTGGGACCGAAACTTAAGTTGTAGTCAGCTTGCCCATAGTAGCTGTCAATCTGGTTGCGCCCGGCACGCCTGGTAGCTGAGTTAATGTCCGTGTTGAAGAAGGCATCAGAAGAATTATTCGGGTTATAGCCAGTCAACCCGGTCCCGAAGCCGCCGAAACCCACGGTGGTGATTTCTTCGTCAAGCAGTGCATTGGCCTGGGTCCGTGGAGCAACCCTGGAAGGATTGATCCCGCTGACCGCGCGATCCAGCTTGATAAGCGCGATGTCGCGACCGCCGGTGGCGTCGCCATCGTAACCCTTGTGAAGAAACCAGCGGTTTGCATCGTATTTCTTACCCTTGATGGTGAAAGAGAAGTCATCCCAATTTTCAACCACGTGAGCAGCCGTGAGCACCCAGCGGTTGCCGATGAGCGTGCCGGAGCCGATGTGGAACGTTGAGTTGCCGATGTCCATGTTGACCATGCCCACCGAGTCATAGTCATCACCCATCTCGCGGGCATAGATGTCATAGATCAACTTCTGGTAGAAAGAACTGCCGCCCCAGGAGCCGTCCTGCACGGTGCCTGCCTGCGCAGGGCTGGTCATCATCAGGGCCAGCACCGCCGCCGTTGCGAAACTCGCCAACAGGTTTGTTCGGATTGCTTGAAACATCATGGCCGGCCTCCAATGCGGTAAGGATACCCCTTTCCCCACGATTCACTGAACATTGTGCGTTAACTCAAGGCATCTGTCAACATGGACTTACGCCCCCGGAAGATGCCTCGCCAACACCCAGGGAATGGGTCGTCGCAGACCTGCGAAGCCGGCGACTCCTGACCACATAGCCCCGGCCTTGGCCGGGACATCGCGGAACCCCGGCCAAGGCCGGGGCTATATGATTCACGTGGTGTAATCGGCGTTGATCGCCACGTATTGCCGGCTCAGATCGCAGCCCAGCCAGGTCGCTCCGGCACGACCTTGCCCCAGGGACAACTCCACCCACACCTCCGGCCCGGACATGATACGCTCCAGCTTCACCCGTTGGCGGGAGGTCAGGGACACCGGCTGGCCGTGGGTGAACACGCAGATGCCCGGCCCGGTGGACGGGGACAGCGTCAAGGACATGCGATCCGGATTGACCACCGCCCCGCTGTACCCGGCCGCGGTGACGATGCGGCCCCAGTTGGGATCGCCGCCGTGCAGGGCGGTCTTGACCAGCGGCGAATCCACGACGGCTCGGCCCACGCGGTCGGCCTCAGCCTCACTGCGGGCGCTGCGGACGATCACGCGCATCAGTCTGGTGGCGCCTTCGCCGTCACGCACGATCTGCTCCGCCAGGTCGCGGCACAGATCGGTCAGGGCATGGACGAACTTCGACTGCCGCGTGGGGCCGGCCATGCCGTTGGCCAGCACGAGCACGGCATCCGAAGGGCTGGTGTGCTGATCGACGCTGATACGATTGAACGTCGCGGCCGTCGCCTGCTTGAGCGATTGGCGCAGCGCGGCGGCGGATAGTTTCGCATCGGTCAGGATGAACACCAGCATGGTGGCCATGTTGGGCGCGATCATGCCCGAGCCTTTGCACAGGCCGGTGATGCGGATATTGCTTCGGCCGCAGGTGTAGGCGCGGGTGGCGGTCTTCATGACCAGGTCGGTGGTCATGATGGCGCGGGCGGCGGCCAGCACGTGCTGGTCGCTGCGGCCGAGTTTGTCCGCCAGTTGATCGATGCCGCGCGTCACCTTGTCCATCGGCAGCGGCACGCCGATCACGCCGGTGGAAGCGACCAGAACTTGAGAACGGTTACAGCCCAGATGCTGCGCAGTGCGTTGACACATGACTAACGCATCGTTGACGCCCGCCTTGCCGGTGGAGGCGTTGGCATTACCTGAGTTAATGATGATGGCCTGGGCTGAGCCGTCGCGCAAGTGGCGGCGATTGACCAGGATCGGCGCCGCCAGGCAGCGGTTTTTCGTGAACACCCCCGCCGCGGCGCAGGGTTGGTCGGACGCCAGCAGCGTCATGTCGGGCCCCCCGGAAGTCTTGATACCGCAGGTGGTCCCGGCCGCGCGGAAGCCTGCGGGCAATGGTGGAATTTTGACCTTGTGTTTACTCATCGGGCCATTCGCTCCACGGCGGACTTTGCGATAGAATCCGCCCGTTTCGTTTTACCCCCCTACCGTTCCCCCCACACGTTTCGAGGTTTTACCATGCCCATTGCGGATTACAAAACGTACTGCCGGATGCTGGAAAATGCGTATGACAACCACTTCGCCTATCCAGCGATCAACGTCACCAGTGAAATCACCGCCAACGCGGCCCTGAAGGCTTTCGCTGAGCTCAAAAGCGACGGCATCATCCAGGTCTCCACCGGCGCGGGCAAGTTCGCCGCCGGCCAGGCTGTGGGCGACATGGTGCTGGGCGCCATCAGCATTGCCGAGCACATTCACCGCGCAGCCGCCAAGCTCAAGGTCAACGTCGCCATCCACACCGACCACTGCCAGCCGGACGTGGTTGACAAGTTCATGGTGCCGCTGATCGAAGAGTCCGAGCGCCGCGTGGCGGCCGGCAAGATGCCGCTGTACCAGTCGCACATGCTCGACGCCTCGGCCATCGCGCTGAAGGACAACATGGACCTGTCGGTCAAGTTGTTTAAGCGCATGGCCAAGATCGGCCAGATCATCGAGGTCGAGGCCGGCGTCGTCGGTGGTGAAGAAGACGGCGCCGCCGGTTCTCACGACACGCCCTCCGAGAAGCTCTATACCACGCCCGAGGATATGTGCTACGTCTATGAGCGCCTCAGCGAAGTCAAGGACGGCAAGTACATGTTCGCCGCGACCTTCGGCAACGTGCACGGGGCCTACAAGCCCGGCGCGGTCAAGCTCAAGCCCAAGATTCTCAAGCAGGGCCAGGACGCCATCAAGGCCAAGTTCGGCAAAGACGCCAAGTTCTGGCTGGTCTTCCACGGCGGCTCGGGCAGCGAGAAGCACGAGATTCACGAGACGCTGGACTACGGCGTGGTCAAGATGAACGTGGACACCGACTGCCAGTACGCCTTCACCCGCGCCATCGCGGACTACATGTTCAAGAACTACGACAACGTCATGAAGATCGACGGCGAAGTCGGCAGCAAGAAGATCTACGACCCCCGCGCCTACCTCAAGGCCGCCGAGTCCGCCATGGCCGAGCGCGTCAAGGAAGCCTGCAACGACCTGCGCTGCGTGGGCAAGACCCTGGCCCCCGGAAGTTAAGTCGATCGACCCCTGTGTGTATTCGAGGCCGCCCCACTTTCAGTGGGGCGGCTTTCGTTTACACTGACCCCCATGCCTATCAACATGCACTCAGAACTGATCGATCGCTTCGAGGACGGCGGCCTGCAACTGCGCGGGGCGATCAAGACGGTGTCGCCCGACATCGCCAAGTTGCGCAGCGCCCCGGGCACGTGGTCGATCCATGAGCTCGTCATCCACCTTGCGGACATGGACGCCATCGGCATCGATCGCATGAAGCGCGTGGTGGCGGAAGAGCGCCCGGCCCTGGCCAACGCGGACGAGACGGCCTTCATCGAAAAGCTGCACCCGCACGCCCAATCGATGGACGAAGCCGCCATGCTGTTCGACATCGGCCGGCGACAATGGGCGCGCGTGCTGCGGCAATTGTCCGACGCCGAGTTCCAGCGCAGCGGCCTGCACAGCGTCGATGGTGCAGTGACGCTGGAGCGGCTGCTGCAACGCTACGCCGATCACCTCGATCACCATTTACCTTTTATTGCCTGCAAGCTCAAAAAGCTGGAAAGTCGCTGAGCCGCAATACCGCAGGATGTCCGGCCGTTGTGCGTTTTAATCTCTGGGCGTGCAACGGAAAGCTATGCCATGAAATACTGGATTCGCCGCGTATTGAACCTGCTGCTTTACCTGTCGCTGTGCTTCATGCTGGGCACGGGGCTGCTGATGTGGCTGCGATTGCCGCACGGGCTGGGTCGAGCATCAGGCGGCAGACATGGCGAACCGCTTGCGCAGGTATTTGGTTTGACCCGTCACGAATGGGGCGATCTGCACCTGTACGTGGCCCTGGGATTCTGCAGCGTCATGCTCGTGCACCTGGTGATCAACTGGGCCTGGCTGACGCGGATTGCCGGCTACCGCAGGGGTTGGCCGCTGCTGGCGGGTTTGATGACCGGCCTGGCCATCGTGGCGGTGTTTCTGCTGGCGCCGGTGCGTTAATCGCAGGCCGCTTCCAGTTGCTCGATGAACTGCATGGTGCCGGGGATCACGTCGGGATAGGCAGCCACCTGCGCGCGGGAGAGCCACAGCAGTTCCGCCACCTCGTAGGGGTCGGGCTTGAAATTCATAGTGGCGGTTGAGCCCAGGTACCCGATCAGGCGCAGCGGGCGGTCGGGGCAGTCGTAGTCCCAGACCTTTTTGACCAGATCGACTTCGACGCCCAGCTCTTCGCGGATCTCGCGCACGGCCGCGGCTTCCGGGGCTTCGCCGATCTCGATGCCCCCGCCGGGAAAACACACGCCGCCGGGCGACAGCAGCACCTTGTCACCCCGCCGGATCAGCAGCCAGCGCCCGTCGTCGCGGCGCAGTCCCACCACCGCTCCGTGGATTCGGCCATCACTGTGAACAGGTCGTTGCGTCATGGTTAATCGGGCTGAACCGCCAAGACGCCAAGAGCGCCAAGCAATACAAACGACAACAATTCTGCATCTATATCACACACTTTTCCGTCTTGGCGCTCTTGGCGTCTCGGCGGTTCAAGGCATTCTTGCTTACCAGCGATGGACGCCGGGGCCGAAGTCGGCTTCGTAGTAGGTCGCGTCGATGCAACTGCCGGGCGGGCTGGCGGCATCGATGCGCTGATGATCCTCGGCGGTCAGCGTGACGCCCAGGCTCAATGCGTTGTCCTCGAACTGATCGAGCGTGCGCGGGCCGATGATGGCGCTGGTGATGCCCGGCTGATTCATGCACCAGGCGATTGACAGTTGCGCGACCGTGCACGATTTTTCTTGGGCGATCGCGCGCAGCACGTCCAGCAGCTTCCACGCCCCGTCCAGTTCCAGGGCGCCCTTGCGGATATAGACCGGGCGCGACATGCGGCCTTCCGTGGGCGCTTGTCCACGCTGGTACTTGTCACTGAGGAACCCGGCCGCCAGCGGGCTCCAGGGGATCAGGCCCATCCCGAATGTTTGCGCCATAGGAATCAACTCGCGCTCGATGCGGCGGTCGAGCAGGTTGTACGGCGGCTGCTCGGTCACGAAGCGATTCAAGCCTAAACGATCGCTGCACCAGAGCGCTTCAACCACCTGCCAGGCGGCGAAAGTCGAGCAGCCGATGTAGCGCACCTTGCCGCTGCGCACCAGGTCGTCGAGGGCACGCAGGGTTTCGTCGATGGCGCAGGCGGAGTGCGGACGATGAATCTGGTAGAGATCGATGTAGTCCATGTTCAGCCGCTTGAGCGAAGCGTCGCACTGCTCGATGATCTGGCGGCGGCTGTTGCCCCACTGGTTGGGGTTGATGGCCACGTCCTTGTGCATGTTGCCGTGACACTTGGTGGCGATGACCAGGTGCTGCCGCTTGCCGGTTTTGGCCACGGCTTTGCCCAGCACCTGCTCGGAGCGGCTGTCGGTATAGACGTTGGCGGTGTCGAAGAAGTTGAAGCCGGCGTCGATGGCCCGCTGCACGATGCGGTCGGCTTCGTCCTGATCGGTCTTGTCGCCGAAGGTCATGGTGCCTACGCAGAGGGGGCTGACGCGGATGCCGGTGCGGCCGAGGTATCGATATTCCATGACGTCTCCTTGATGGTGTTCCAGACGTCAGGTTAGCAGGGCTGATCAATCGGGACAATAAAAAAGCCGAGGCACATGGCCTCGGCTGTGGGGTTTTGTGATGGATGAATTCTGCGTGAGGTCGCATCACGCTGCGAAGCGACGCCATGGGTCGCGTCATGGATCACTCACTGTTTAACCACGCCGCCCGGCCGCGTACGCCGGTGAGCAGTTTCACGCTGCCGTCCTCCGTCTTGCCTGCGATGATCCCACGCACGAAGGGACCAGCCCGGCTGATTCGGACCCGCATCACTTGCTTGACGTCCAAAGCAGTCTGCACGCCATCGATCGTCACGGTCGCGGCCCCGGGACCAGCGAAAACGCGAACACGCGGATGATAGTTCAACTCAGACGGGTCGAAGGCGACCGAATCGTCGCCGTTCTCCAGGGTGTCGATGATCAGGGACATTTTGCCGCCATCCACGACGGCCTGGCCCGTTCCATCACGAAAGATGGTGCGGGCCGGTTGCCCGTCGGGGCCCGGCTGCACGACCAGACTGTGCACATGCAGGTTGAACAACTCGGCCGGACGTTGATCGCCGACCGCGGCCCAGGACATGGCCGACAGTCCCGCCACGGCCGCGATCAGCATCGATGCGAGCAACATTCGTCTCATAGCTGTCTCCTTTTTTCTAGAGGATCACGACGTTGGGATGAACCACGCGATGGAACGAAACGGCCGTCGCCCGGACCAACGCCTCATGGGCGCCGCTATTGCATCCGTGCTTAAAATGGACCGCAGCTATGAGCCGATCACCCGGAGCGGCGCGATCAGAGGGCGGCCCCGACCTGGCCGACGCCGCGGATACGGACACGTAACATAGTCTGGTGATGACCGCCGTGGATGAAGACGGTTGTCACCCACGTGCGATTGCGCAATTGTTGAAGGCGCAGGACGACCTTGGTGTAGATCGTGTAGGAATTGCCGCCGACGTTGACGAAAACCAGGCCTTCGCCCAGATAGAGGTTGCCCGTATAGGTGGATTCCAACGTGCCGAGATCGAAGGAGATCGAGTCGGCGCCGCTGGTGATGTCGTCGATCTTGACGAAGGCCTTCTCATGGCCGACGACAACCTGGCCGGTGCTCACGAAACTGGTCTTGTCGCGCGTGGTGTTGAAGTTCTCCCATACCGCAGCGAGCACGCGGACGTCGAACTGCGTGCTGGCGGGGATCGCTTCGGACCGCTGTTGCCACCCGAGCGTGGCCGCCAGGATCATGACGAAGACCGCCGAGCTGAGCAGCACCTTTTTCTTCATGGCCGAACTCCCATTAAGCATTTCGATCATTGCACTTTGGCCGCCGCCGCCAGGATCGCCGCATAGTCCGGCTCCTGGGCCACTTCCGGCACCCGTTGAATGTAAACGATTTTGTCGTTTCGATCCAGCACGAAGACCACCCGAGCCAGCAGGCCCACTTCCTTGATCCGTACGCCATAGGCCAGGCCGAAGCTGTGATCCTTGAAATCAGACAGGGTGACCACCCGGTCCACGCCCGCGGCGGCACACCAGCGTTTCTGGGCCATGGGCGTATCGACGCTCACGGTCAGCACCACCACGTCAGCGCCCAGGCCGGCCGCCTCCTGATTGAAGCGGCGGGTCTCGGTGTCGCAAACCGCCGTGTCCAGCGAGGGAACCACGCTGAGTATCTTGACTTTGCCAGCGAAATCAGCCAGCTTTTTGTCGGACATGTCGTTGGCTTTGAGAGTGAAATCCGGGGCCTTTTCCCCGATTTTCAACTCCGGCCCCAGCACGGTGACGGGGTTGCCCTTGAGTGTGACGACGCCTTTTCGTTCGATCATTGCCAGGTTCCTTGTTGGGGGTGAGGCGGTCATTGTAGGCCCCGCCGTGTCGGACGTCGAAGGGACACCCGCCCCCGGAAGTGCGGTCGTCCCCGCACGGGTTAAAAGTTCGTCAATCGCTGCCCAGTACGGCTCGTGCGGGGGCGGATCATTGTGCCCCATCTGCTCGAAAAGAACCAGTTGCGAACCGGGGCAGGCGGCATGGTTGTTCATCGCGTGCACCGGCCGAATCACCCGATCGTCCAGGCCGTGCATGATCAGCACGGGTGCTTTCAGATCAGCGATGACACTACGGACCTCGAGCTTGTCGCGGATCAGAAATCCCGGCACGAAGAACGAGCGGGCGACGTCGGGCACGCTGGTGAAACTGGATTCGAGAATGAGTCCGGCACAGCGACGTCTGGCGGCCACCTGCGCCGCGATGCCGCCGCCGATGGATCGGCCGTGCAGGATCACGTGATCGGCGTCGATGTCAGCCCGCTGCGTAACCTGGTCGTAGAAGTTCACAAAGTCAGCGACGATGTCCGCTTCCGATGGTTTGCCGCCGCTTCTGCCATAGCCGCGATACTCAACCAGCAGCACCACAACGCCGCGCTGGTTGTACGGCTTGAGCGCCTGCGGCCAGAAGTCGATCAACTCAGCGTTGCCGTGGGCGAAAATCACCAGCGGGTGCGGCTCATCCTGTCCAGCACTTGGCAACATCAGCCAGGCTTCCACCGTGCCGCCGTTGACCGAGCGGGTCAGCACCTCGACCCCCGGCGGCGGCGTATCGTCATGGACGTCGGGCAGCAGTCGGACCGGGAACAGCACCGCGCGTTGTAAGCCAAGAACAAGCAGCAAGTAAGCTCCAATTCCCAGCAGGACAATGGTCACCAGCCGCATGGTTCGCCTGGGCTTGCGTTTGGGGGGTGGGGATTCAGGGTCCACGACACGATTTTAGCTTCTCTGGCCCGATCCATTGCGATTCGGCGCAGGTGTGCTTAACATGAGACTAGAAATCAGCCATAAGCCCCACCCCGGAGACAAACGATGAGCAGCACCGCCGATGCGACCGCCAGCCGCAACACCGTCTATGACAACATCATTGAAACGACCTACAACACCCCGCTGGTGAAGCTGCGCAAGCTCGCCCCGGCCTGGGCCACGGTGCTGGTCAAGTGCGAGTTCTTCAATCCCATGGCCAGCGTCAAGGACCGCATCGGCCGCTCCATGATCGAGGCTGCCGAGGACAAGGGCATCCTCAACCCCAACACCCACATCATCGAACCGACCAGCGGTAACACCGGCATCGCGCTCGCCTTCGTCTGCGCGGCCAAGGGATACAAGCTGACGCTGACCATGCCCGAGTCGATGAGCCGTGAACGCCGGGCCCTGCTCCGCGGCCTGGGCGCCAACCTGGTGCTCACCCCCGCGGAGAAAGGCATGAAGGGCGCCATCGAAAAAGCAGCCGAACTGGTCGGCACCACCTCCAACGCCTGGATGCCCCAGCAGTTCGACAATCCCGCCAACCCCGATATCCATGAACGCACCACCGGCGCCGAAATCTGGCAGGACACCGGCGGCAACATCGACGCCATGGTCACCGGCGTCGGCACCGGCGGCACCATCACCGGCGTCACCCGATACATCCGCAAACACAACAGCGACTTCATCTCCATCGCTGTCGAACCGGTCGATTCGCCCGTCATCACGCAAACCCTGCAAGGCAAACCCGTCAAGCCCGGCCCGCACAAAATCCAGGGCATCGGGGCCGGCTTCGTACCCAAGAATCTCGACGTCTCCCTGATCAACGGCACCGAACAGGTCGGCAACGACGAAGCCTTCGACTGGGCCAAGAAACTCGCCCGCGAGGAAGGCCTGTTCGTCGGCATCAGTTCCGGCGGCAACGTCGCCGCTGCCTGCCGCTGGGCCGCAAGGAGCGAGAACAAAGGCAAAACGGTGGTCACCATCGCCGCCAGCTTCGGCGAACGCTACCTCTCCACCCCGATGTTCGCGGGATTGATGGACTGATGGGGATTTTGATTGTGGAATGAGAATTTTTGATTGGCAATCAACAGTTAAAAATCCTCAATCAAAAATCACCTCACTGGCGCGTGACGGATCCGATCGGCCCAGATCCGCCACGCGCGCAGCAAGGCGACACTACGTCGTGACGCACCGCTTGCGCAGTGAATCACTTCCGGGGGGAAGGCTAGTTTCGCCGAGGCCCCGCAGAGCCGGTAGGCGACGCGCCTGTCAGCCTCCGCCCCCGGAAGTATTTATTTCAACTTCCGGGGGGCGGGGGTTTCTGAACGCTTGGAATCCGGGCACGGGCGGACGT
>JADLFV010000115.1 GCA_020849625.1 Phycisphaeraceae bacterium | reverse complement strand
GATGGACCAGATTCAGCAAAGTCTTCAACTGCATCGCTGGTGCTCCTGCGCGGTTGCTTGCTTGACACCTGCAACCTATCGCAGTCACCAGCGATGTTCATTCACACTTCACGCACTTCCCCCCCCCCAACCCTTCCGGGGGCGGCCCCGCGGCCGCAGAGCGGGCATCTCCTGCGATCCATCATCACCCACAGATTGGGCGGATGAACCAAAGATTGAAGCACTGGTACTTTGCCATGATGGTGAGCAACGGCAACAGCCGCAAGCAGCAGGTGATCAACACCTACGCCACCGATAAGCCTGTGGCCCAGGAAATTCTGCGTAAGACCCGATTGCTGGCCGAGGCAGCCGATGCCCACATGCCTCTCACCACGGAGCTTCGGCAGTGGTTGAACGGTATGGACCCCCGTTTGCGCAAAAAATTAGCAACCCTCGGCCTCATCAACGGCCTTGATGCGGCTGCCATGAGCGACATCGGCCAACACCTTGATGACTATCTTCGAGCCTCTCAGTTCGAGGGGCAGACCGAGGATCACGTGGGCAGCAAAGAAGGTCGGCTGCGAACGATCATCGCTGACACCGGTGCACAACACCTCACTGATCTGACCTCCGAAAAGGTGACGGTGTTCCTCAGCTCGTTGAAAGACAAGGGCCGGAGCCACCGGACAGTCAAACTTTATCGAGGCACTGTGGTGGCGTGGCTGAACTGGTGTGTAAAACAGAGACGGATTGACCACCACACACTCGACTACATTCCTCGCCTGAACGAAGATGTTGACCGCCGCCGCACCCGGCGCGCCGCCACTCAGGAAGAAATCGACAAAATCCTTCAGGTCATGCCTCCAAGGCGACGGTTCGTGTTCCTCGCGGCCATCTACACCGGTTTGCGCCGCGGTGAGATGAACAAGATCGAGCGCCGTGATCTCGACCTCGCGGCCGGCACCATGACCGTCAGGCCCGAGGTCGGCAAGACCAGAAAGCCCGTGGTGCTACCTCTGCACGAGGATGTCGTCAAGATGCTGGCCGAGTGGACGATGGACATGAAGCCGAACGACCTGGTGTTCAAACCGGTGCCGATGGTCAAGACACTCAAGGTCGACCTGGAAAAAGCAGGTGTCCCATTCAAGGACGAAAATGGCCGCCAGTTGGACTTCCACGCCCTCCGCAGCACCTTTACCACGCTGCTGCTTCGTCAGGACATCCCCCCATCCGTTGCCCGCCGCCTGACACGGCACAGTTCGGTCCAGACACTGGAGAAGCACTACGACATGCTCGGCCTAACTGATGCCGTGGACGCCATCAAACGGGTTCCCGGCTTCCGCAAAGAGGGCTGAATCCCCCCACCACCGACCATCTGCGTGCAGTACAGGGTGGAGTATCTCAACGCCATCAACCTGCATTCAACTGCCGCATCCTGCCGGTCGGCACGGTACTGGAACAGGAATTTGCAGTGGCTATATCTGCTTGTCAGCGGCCCGTAAGTGGGCTATATTGCTGCTCTTGGCATCTGGTTGGTGCAGCCTGCCGCAGGATGCCGGTGTATCGTGACCGTTTCGGATTTGTACGGGCGATTAGCTCAGTTGGCTAGAGCGCACGGATCACACCCGTGAGGTCGTAGGTTCGAGTCCTATATCGCCCATTGGGACGTATTCAGCCGCATTCTCATGCACTTCATTGCAGTTTGAGCCGGGTTCGTTCATCTCATCGCAGTTACTTGCAGTCGCGGCGCGCTGCGCTTTTCGCTGTGCTTCGCTGGCGGTCAGTGCGACATCGAGCCATCTGCTATCTGACATCCGCCACTTGCCATTTGCCATCACCAACCACAACGCGCTGCTGGTCCGGCGAGGCGTAGCTCGCCGGCTGTTGGGGCGCGGTGGCGATGGGGATTGAGCTCGTCGCGGCGCGCACGAAAATCGAGCAAGCGATATTCAACTTGTGAACTGACATTGGCCACCTGATGTTGGTGGTGAAAGAATCTGATCGACCGCGTGGTGCTGAATCGCCCTCTGCTTAATCCCGCACAGCCACTCTCAAGCAGCGGTGTTCAATGGCATGCTTGAAGGCTGCATCCGCCTCGCGCAACGGCCAGACACCCTCCACGAGATCGAGAAACGGATAGGTCTGGTGATACCGACCGAGGAAGCGGACAGCGGCCAGCAGATCGTCGGGGGAGTAGTTGTGCAGACCGGTGATGGTCAGCATGCGGCGAATGATGGTTTCGGGACTGAAGTTGACATCGGGACTGGGGAACACCGCACCAACCAGGACGTACTTACCACCGATACGCAGCAGCGGGAGAGTGCCGTTCATCGCTGCCGTTGCCCCAGACAGTTCGATTGCAGCATCAACGCCGCGGCCATTGGTCAGGCGGTCCACCAATGCCTTAAGCTGAGTATCCTTACCAACCAGCACCGGATGGCTGACTCCGAAACGTGGTGACAATGCCAATCGTTGCTGGTCCAGGTCGCATCCGATCACGCACTGGGCGCCAGCGGACCTGGCCATGGCGGCGGCAGTCAGCCCCAGGGTGCCGAGGCCTTGAATGAGGATGGTATGTCCGGGTTTGATTCCTGCAATGCGTAACGCAGCCGCAACGGTGGCGGTGGCACAGTTGGCGGGACATGCCACCAGATCGGGCACCTCAGGCGGCACGCGAACGATCGTAGTTCCCGGCGTCAGGATGCAATATTCGGCCAAGCCCCCGAGCAAAGCATGATGCGAATCAATGGCTTCATGACCATACTTGACGAGTTTTTCGCATTTCTGCGGCAAATCATGGGTGCAATAGAAGCAGGTGTGGCAACTGGCCGCGATAGACCATGTGACACGGTCGCCGACCTTCACGGCTCGACCCTCGTGATCGCAGACCGGCTCACCAGCGCCAAGCATATCCACGTCACCCAGTATTTCATGGCCGAGTATGGTTGGCGTCGGCGTGGAGCGACGGCCCTGGTAGGTATGAAGGTCGCTGCCGCAGATGGTGCAGCAACGAATACGCACGCGGACTTCACCAGCCAATGGGGCTCTGAGGGGAAATGTTTGCGCTTGCAATGGCTGGCCCGCCCCGACGAAAACCATCGCCTGAGACGTGCGTACGGATGTGCTCATCGTAGTCATCGACCGGACTCCACCATCAGCAAACTGGCGCATGCCTGTCGGTTGAAATCAAGCATATCACTCCATCGACATCCACGGATACGCGGCCCGAAACCGATTCGCGAACACGGTGCTGACAGCCACTGCACTTCGTCCCGACACGACCTTCGATCCGGTCATGTCGCTGAAAAGAAGTCGATTCACTCACGCTAGAAGATAATACACTAAAAGTGACTATAAATCAACATTCGTTGTTTTAGTGATCTGTTTGGTGTTCTATGGCACACCTCAAGGCCTCTTGTTGAAGTAATCAGCAAATTAGTTAACATAAAATCAACAAATTGTTATTATGATTCTCGCTTCGCAGTCGGTGCTCATCAATCTGACAACGCCTCCTCAGATGACACTGGAGCTGAATTTATGCCAATTCAAGTTCCGCCAGCCGGTGGGGGCAAGTCGTCATCGACGCTGACAGGTTCAGGATTCCGGCGGGCGCAGTGGGTCATTCTGATCGTCTCGATGTTCTGTTACCTGTTCTACTACACGGGCAGGCAAACGTTCGGCTTCGCCATTCCGGGCATCCAGCAGGAGCTGGGATTATCGAAAACCACACTGGGGTGGATCAGCGCATCGATGTTATGGGCTTACGCGCTGGGTCAGGCGGTCAACGGCAATCTGGGCGATAAATTTGGCGGCCGGCGAATGGTGAGTCTGGGGGCGCTGCTGTCATGCCTGTTGAATTGGGTGGTCAGCTTCGGAAGGGGCACTTTCAGCCTAATGATTCCATGGGCGATGAACGGATACGTGCAGGCCATGGGCTGGGCCCCGGGCAGCCGCGTCGTCAGTAACTGGTGGAGTCATCACGAACGTGGACGGGCGTACGGGTTATACGTTTTCGCGGCCGGATCGGCCTCGGTGGTGGCGTTCTGCACGTCGATGCTGATCGTCAGCCTGCACCTGGACTGGCGATGGATTTTCCGACTGCCGGTGCTGTTGATGTTGATGGGCGGACTGGTGTATTACCTGCTGGTGCGGGACAAGCCGGAAGATCGCGGTTTTGCTTCACTAGCCGACGCTGGCGCGGAGGACGACGACGAGCAGGCCAACGACCAGATCGAAGCCGGCGTGGTCTGCGCGCAATGCGGCTATTCAGTGCGGCCCAATTCCCAACACGAGAAGTGCCCGGAATGCCACAGTGATCTGTCAGCGGACGGGGCTATGATCAGCGCCGGGGACTATCGTGAATCATCATGGCGACGGTACAAGGGCGTTCTGTCGAACTGGCGATTCATGATCGCCAGCCTGGCCATCGGCTTCCAGAGCATCGCCCGCTATGGATTGCTGATCTGGGTGCCCGTGTATTTTCTGGGCGAAAACTGGAAGCAGGATCCGACCGGAGCGTGGGTCAGTGTTGCTTTGCCGGTCGGCATGGCCCTGGGCGCCTTGAGCAGCGGATGGATGTCGGACCGCATCTTCGGGGCCAACCGTTCCAAACCAATTGCCTTATTTCTCTTTCTGGCTGCTGTGTCTTCGATACTGATGTTCAACCTGCCCCGCGGACACATGGCGGGTGTGCCGTTGCTGTTTTTATGCGGTTTTTTTGCCTACGGGCCCCAGTCGCCCTTCTGGGCCTTGTGTCCGGACCTGTTAGGGCGTCGTCGTGCGGGTACGGGCACCGGCGTGATGAATACCTTCGCATACTTGTTCGCCGGACTGGGTGAACCGTTCATCGGGCACATCATCGATCAACACGGTGATGCGTCACTGGTGTTTCCGATTGTTGCCGGTGCGAGCTTGACTGGCTCGATCATCGCATTGTTCATTCGTCGATAGGCAGGTCAATCTTTGTCGGGATTATTTCATGCACGATTCAACCAAGCTGTCACGACGTCAGTTCCTTGGCGCTTCGCTGGCCAGTTTGCCCCTGGCGAGCATGGCATTCGGGCAAAACGAATCCGGCCGCAAGCCGGTCGCCGCGGTGCTTGAACACCGTGAGAACTGGACAGGCAAGACCGCAGGCGCCGCGTTGATGCTGGAGGCAGCGGGATTCACGGTCATCGACCTGAATCCGCCCACTTTGGGAGATGATGTGTCGGTTTCACGCATCATCCAGGACTATTACAGCGAGGCGTCTGAACAGCGGGTTCACGTGCCACGTTACGAATTCTCTATAGAGCCCGACATCCAGAAAGTGGATCTGCACTTCTTTGGCACGTTCACAAACCACGGGCAGCCGTACCACGACTATCTTCGCCGTTACGCCGCGCGCATCCCCGACTTCGTGAAGGCCGGGGGCGTGGTGATGGAGATGTGTCAGTGGGCGCGATATGACGCATTTCATCCAGGCATGCTGCCCGCGGGCATGGAATTGGTGCGTGAGCCCTGGTCGGCGACCAGCGATGTGATCGTTGCGGCGGAACACCCGCTGGTCACTCCGTGGGCCGGCCCCCTGGCGCAGCGGTTGGATTACCCCTTGCCGGATTGGCGACCCGAGCGCCCGTGGGAACGGCAGAGCTGCTGGCAATGTGTCAGTGACTGGCAGCAGATGCGTGTGTTGTTGGCTGCGGGCGGTGGTTATCGGGGACATCAAAGCGATAAGCCGACACGCGCGGCAATGCTTGAAGCAGAACATGGAAGGGGTCGCTACGTGTTCAGTTCGCTGCTGCTGGACAAGCTGTACGCAGAGGATGGGCAACTGGCTGTGGACCCCGCGACTCTGCGGGTGGCTGAGGCGTTTTTCGCCGCGTTGCACGAGTATGTGTTGCAGGTGCGTCACCAGCGCGCACCGCACGTCACCGTGACGGCGATGCCGCCTGAGCCGTGGCTCGGACCGATGCTCGGACACATCGATCACGAACAGGCGATCGTGTGGGTCCGCCCCGCAGAGCACGGCCGATATACATTGGTTGTGCGTCAGAGCGATCAGCAGGAAGCCCACGCGCGGCGCATCCACGAGAATGCCGAAGCAGCCGGGGATGGTTGTATCCACTGGCGGTTGAATGAACTGACACCCGACACCGAGTACCAGTACCGCATCGAGCGTGACGGCCAGGCACAACTTGATGGGCGAACATTTACTTTTCGTACCGCGCCACATCCCGATGCGCCCTCCAGGGTGACGATTGCCGTCGGCTCCTGCCTCAGCAGCACGGATTTCCCTGAAATCTGGCCACGAATTGAAAGTGAAGGCGTCCAGGGCATGCTGCTGCTGGGCGATACGCCTTATATCGACAGCACCGATACGCTGCACAATCGCCTCAAACATCGGGAATTGCTGGCATATCCGCCTGTCGCCAAGCTTGCCAGCACAATGCCTGTCTGGGGCACCTGGGATGACCATGACTTCGGCGCCAACGCGTCTGACGGGCGCATCCATAACCGACAAGGCATACGCCAGGCCTTTACCGAATACCGGGCTCTTAACAGTTTTGGCGAAGATGGCCGTGGAATCTATACCCGCTTCCGCCGCGGACCACTCGAAGTTTTCATCCTCGACACGCGATACTTCTGGATGACTGAGCCGTCATTCGCAGATCCCAACAAGCTGACGCTGATCGGCCGACAGCAATGGAACTGGTTATGTGATGGCCTCAAATCCTCCACGGCCCCCTTTAAGGTGCTGGCCAGCGGCATGATGTGGGACCCCAAGAGCGCAAACGCTGGGGACTGCTGGATGTCATGCCCACGTGAACACGATGCGGTTCTGGATTTCATTGGCCGCGAAGGAATCAGCGGCGTGATGCTGGTGGGCGGCGATATTCACGGCACACGGGTGGTGCGTTACCAGAGCGAGCAGCGGATCGGATACCCCCTTTACCATCTGGTGAGTTCACCGATGCACGATCGAACTGCGATCGCTGCTGCTTCTGCTGAACACGAAGGCATGGTGTTGCTGTTCAGCAAGGATGAAGCCAACACTTTTCTAAACATTGCCGCAGACACCACGGTGAATCCTTCTGTGCTGACAGCCACCTGGATCAACATGGCCGGGGAACACATCTATAAGCTAAACCTGAATTTAGATGATCTACGGCGCCAAACCTGACCGCATGATTATCAAAGAGTCATGTCAGGGTGAACACGGTCACACCCCCGGAATGGATTCAGTCTAATGTGTATTGAAAATCTACAAAATCTATTGACACGATAATTTATTAAGATACATTGTTGACAAGCAGGAAACTTCTGGCGGACGTGCCCATGTTCAGCGTTGTCACTTCGCTGACATGCGCAAGTTGTGATGGAGGTCATTTCAGCATGTCGCAGCACCGTGGTCTCTCGCGAAGGCAGTTTATCGGGGTGTCCTTGGCGAGTCTGCCTTTGGTGGGAGTTGCGCTGGCGCAGAACACCTCTGACGCGCATCCCAAGGCAGCGGTGTTGGAGTATGCCGACTCATGGACTCGAGGTGCTCGCGGAGCCGCGGTCCTATTAGAACGTGCAGGCTTTGAAGTAATGCCACTGTCTATCGATGTGGTGCCGGACCCGGCAGCTTTCGACCTGCTCTTCATCGGGTCTTTTGCCAATCGTGACCAGGCATATCGTCAATACGTCACGCGTTATCAGGTACAGATTCGCGCCTTCGTGGCTGCTGGGGCAGTGGTGGTCGAGATGTCTCAATCGGCGCAGCGCTGCGCCTTTCAACCTTCGATCCTGCCGGAAGGGATGGAGGCCCTGCGCACGACATACGCCAATACGAACGAGGTGCGCGTCCTGGCGCACAACCATCCGCTGATGGCGCCCTGGGCGGATTCGTCAGAAGCGAAACTGACCTACGCAACACCGCCGGGTCGACAGTCGGGAAACGACCATCCGATGCGTAACTGGGACAGTTTCGCCCAGTGGCGGGGGATGCGGGTTTTACTGGCTGACGATCCGGTCGCGCTGCGATATGTCGCCATGCTGGAGGGCGAACACGGCAAGGGGCGGTATCTGCTCAGTTCACTATGGCTGGACAAAATCGTGGGGCCCGAAGGTCAAACCGTCGCACAACCGGACACGGTCCGCGCCGCTGAGGCGTTCTTCACAGCATTGAAGGATTACGTTTCACTGGTTCGAGCCGGTCAAGCGCCCCCTGTGGCGCCCACGCCGATGCCATCCGAATCATGGATCGGCCCGATGCTCGGACACATCGACCACGAGCAGGCATTCCTCTGGACTCGACCCGACGTCGCGGGCCTTTACACCCTGCTCGCCTGGCCCTCCGGTCAGGACCGGAACGCCGCGCAACCTCTCAACGCCTACGCCGAACCTGAGTACGATCGTTGCATCCACTGGCATCTCAACGACCTGCAACCCGATACCGAATACCAATATCGCATCGAACGCGACGGCCAGGTCCAACTCGATGGCCAAACCTTCATCTTCCGCACTGCAGCCCTACCCCACCATCCCGTGAAAGTTGCCCTGGCCCTCGGATCGTGCACCTCCAGCACCGACTTCCCTGACCTCTGGCAACAGATAGAACACGAAAACGTACAGGGCATCGTGCTGCTTGGCGACACGCCCTACATCGACAGCACCGATACGACCGTCAACCGCATCAAGCACCGCGAGTTCCTCTCCTATCCGCCGATCGCTCACCTGGTGCGCTGCATGCCGGTGTGGGCGACCTGGGACGATCACGACTTCGGCGCCAACGACTCCGATGGAAAGATCGAGAATCGCGACGGTCTTTACCAGGTTTTTCGGGAATATCGCGCTCCCGCCAACTTCGGCCAATCCGGAGAAGGCATCTATACCAGTTTCCGCCGCGGACCGATTGAACTGTTCCTGCTCGATACGCGATACTTTTCACAGACCGCCCCGTCATTTGCAGACCCCGCACAACCCACATTGCTGGGCCAGCGCCAGTGGGACTGGTTGTGCGCGGGCCTGAAAGCATCCGACGCACCATTCAAGCTGATCGCCTGCGGCATCCTGTGGGATGACAAGAAAAACAAAGAGAAGGACGACTGGGAAACCTATGCCTACGAGCGCGATGCCCTGTTCGACTTCATCGGCAGGGAGCACATCAGCGGCGTGATACTGATCGGTGGCGACATCCACGTCTCCCGCGCCTTGCGCTACAAGACCGAGCAACGCATCAGCTACCCGCTCTACGAGTTTGTCACCTCCCCCATGCACGACAGAATCCTGCCTGACCTGAATATCCCGCACCCTGACCTGCTCTTTGGTCAGGCTGAACCAAACACCTTTTTGAAAATCACCGCAGACAACACCGCCGATCCCCCGACCCTGTCCGCCGAGTGGATCAAGATGAACGGGCAACGTTTTCACGAGATCACGTTGACGCTCGATGAACTGTCGCCACGAAGCGCCGCGGCCCTGAGTTCTAACGTCAAGATAACAACGCGTACTTAGCATTGACAGCAGCCCGGCGGTGTAGCCGGGCAGGGTCATTGGGGATACTCCAGTTTGAGGAGACATCGATGAACATCCTACGGAACACAAGTCGCACGTTCTCGCTGTGTATGGCCGCTGTGGCGGTGATGAATGTGTCGTTCATCATCCCTGAAGCCTCAGCCACCATCACGGACAACCTGAGGATGTATCTGCCTTACAACGATACCGACACCGGCAGCAACGACGTGGCCAACGTGGCCCCCGGCGCGCCTTACGCCGGCCAGCGCACCGCCACCCTGACGATCAATGAGGCCGGCGTCGTGGGGTCCAGCTATCTTTTTGATGGCTTGACTAACGATGATCGCGTGCTGGTCGGCGATTACCTGGCCACCGACATCCAGGCCACCAGCAAGATCTCCATGATGGCGTGGGTCAAACCGACCTTTTACCGCACCGGCACTAATGCCGATAGTCGCAGCACCATCATGGGTGCCAGCACGCCCCTAGTGTTCGCCCTGTACGCGGAGGGCGATTTGATGTACGTCTTCCAGGCGGAAGGCTCAACTACAAACTGGAGCCATAATACCCGTCTCACCAACAACCTGGCGGGCGGCGTGAGAGTGCCGCTGAATGAGTGGACCCACGTCGCCGCCACGCGCGACGGCGCGACCATGAATCTGTACATCAACGGCATGCTGGCCGGCCAGCGAACGACAGCGGCCACCAGCAATTTCTACTGGGAAAACAGCGCAACCTACGAGGACAACTGGTACACCGGCTACCGCCACGATACACCAGCCCGCGATTTCGACGGCTGGCAGGATGAGGCGGCGGTGTGGGTGGATCGGACGCTGGAGCACCAGGAGATCGCGGTGATCGCAGGCCTGTCCAAGCACGTCGGCGTGGGCCTCAACGTGTATTCCATCGACAGCGTGCTTTCCGTGTTCAATGCCGCCAGCGGTTCGACCGGGGCCGGCGGTTACCAGTGGTCCTACGCCACCGGCCTGCCCGCCACGTACATGGGTGAAAACGGCGGCAGCGCGGCCGGCCTCGACGCATGGATCGCTCTGGATGCCAGCGGCAACGGCGTGCAGATCACCGGCACGCTGCACCCCGGCGACGCCAACGGTGACGGCCTGGTCAATCTCGCTGACCTGCAAATCCTCGGTGACAACTGGCAGGCTGGCAATGCCATCTGGGATTTGGCGGACTTCACCGGCGATGGGGTGGTCAACCTCGGCGACCTTCAGATCCTCGGCGACAACTGGGGCTTCGGCACCGGCCCGGACCTCAGCCTCGACGAGGCCTTGGACCTGGTGGGGCTTGCTATCCCTGAGCCGACCAGCCTGATGCTGCTGGGACTGGGCGGTCTGACGCTGCTGCGGCGACGTGTGGACCGTTGATTCCATAGGTTCCTCACGCGGGGTTCACCTGATGGCGAACTTCGCGTTTGCCTCGTCGTGAAGGCATTGTTTCGCTACTTGATCATGATGACTTACGCCATGTCATATCGCCTGGGATTCACGCTGATCGAGCTGCTGGTGGTCATTTCGATCATCGCGCTGCTGATCGCCATCCTCTTGCCTGCGCTGACCAAGGCCAGAGAAGAAGGGCGAAAGGCATCCTGCCTCAGCACCACGCGGCAGATCGTCACCGCCGCCGTAGCCTATACCGTGGACCACCAGGGGATCTATCCCTACCAGGCGGGCGCCCCGCGCACCACCACCTCCGCCAACCCGTGGTACCAACACAAAAACAACTGGATCTATCGCATCTCGATTTACCTTTTCGGCAGCAATCCCAGTCGCGGGCTGATTTGTCCCAACCTGCTGGCCGAGCGACAAAGTGAATCAGGAGAGATTTACGGCCAGAACACCTATCACGCCAACGGGGTGATTACGGATTTGGGCGGACGCGAGTTCACCAGACCATCGACTGTGGTATTCACCGCCTGCGAACCCAGCGCCAGCGATACGTCCTTCCTGGCGGCCATCCTGAGGCCCGCTCTGGCATCAAGTGGATGGGTGAACAACTTCGAGTTCAAATCCAAACAGGCTGCATGGAGCGGATGGATGTGGACCGCCGCCGGGATCTCGTTGATCACGGACCGACCCCATGACGGCGGCCGTAACCACGGCTACATGGATGGTCACAGCGACTACCTCAAGTGGCAGGACAATACCAGCCTCAAATATGGGCTGCTGATTGATGGTGAAGACAAGCACGAGGCGGGGTTGAACGGCTACGGCGCCGCAGGCCGAGTTGGCGTGGTGAGGTACTGATCGTGCGTACGAACGGGAACATTGCCAGGAATTATGAATATCTCCAAAAGGATCAAGGGGCCATGCGCATCATTACTTATTTGAGTTTGACAGTGTCTGTCTTGTTTGTCGGTTTGGCATCCGCGGAAAGTCCCGATAGCCACCATGACGATGACAGCTCCCTTCGCTTCGGTGTCTGCACGGACGTACACCGGGAAATCCTGCACGACGTGGATCTGCGCCTGAGAACGTTTGTCCGCGACATGAATGCGCGGGACGTGGATTTTATCATTCAGCTCGGCGATTTCTGTCAGCCCCAGACATTCAACGAACCATTTATGGATATCTGGAACAACTTCGAAGGGCCGAAATACCATGTCCTGGGCAATCACGACATGGACAATCACATGGGCTCCGAGAAGTTCGCCAGTGATTTCACAGCCAAGTATTTCGGCATGCCGGATCGGTATTACTCATTCGATTCAAAAGGATTTCATTTCATTGTCCTTGATGGCAATGATGTCCAGGATCCACCCCAAAGTGGATACCCCAGCCATATCGGCAGCGAGCAAATGGAATGGCTGAAGGATGACCTCAGCAAGACAAACTTACCCACGATCATCTTCTCTCATCAAAGTCTTGAATGGGGCGTTGACAACGCTGAGGAAGTCCGAGCCATTCTTGAAGCGGTGAATGAGCAATCCAACTCAAAAAAGGTGATCGCCTGCTTTAGCGGCCATCACCATGTCGATCACCTCAGTGCCATCCATGGCATCTACTACGTTCACGTCAACAGCATGTCCTACAGCTTTCTGGGCAAGGAGTACATTCAACTGGAGCGGTACGGCGCTCGAATGGACACCCGGTATTACAAAATAAAGGAAACCGCGCCTTATCGAGACCCTCTCTATGCCGTCGTCACCATTGCCAAGGATGGCACGATCACCATCGACGGAACAGACAGCGAGTGGGTAGGTCCATCACCGCAGGAATTGGGGGCTAAACGTTACCCGGATGAAATGGTGGTGCCCAGAATCACAGACAGAACTCTGGCGCCATTGGATTAGTGTCGCACGGGTTGATACGAGGCCGCTCGGTCACGCCGGTCTTGATCACAGCATGGACGTGACGGCAGATGAGGAGCAGAACTGATGAAACACGCCGATCAGTCAGTCGTGAAGATGGTTTCGAATTGCGTTTTAACCTTACAAAAGGAGATAAGAGTCATGTATGAGAAAAAGAATCGCAACTCGGTATTGTATGGCGTTGCGCTGGCGCTCAGCTTTGCCGGCACAGCGTTGGCAACGTCCGCCCCGCCGGTGACCACGGGTTTGATTGGCGCCTATGACGCCTCCGACGTCACGCTCGACAGCGGCGCGGTGGTGAGTTGGAACGATCAATCCGGCCAGGGCAATCACGCGTTGCAGGCCAATGCCGCGTTTGGCCCCACGGTGGTCACGGGCGGCATGCTGGGGGGCACGGATGCGTTGAGTTTTGACGGCAGCACGCAGTATCTGGAAATCGGGCCTAACGGCACGGACTTCAATGGCGGGCAATGGACCTGGTATGCGGCGTTCGTGACCGATCAGCAGAACCAGGGCCGTATTCTCAGCGCTGCCTATGGTGACCTCGATCCCGGCGCGGGGGTTGTGGAAAACAATCAGTTCTGGGGCATATTCCCTGGCGGTGGCGGCACTGCCAGTCAATTCCGCGCCGCGACCCGCACGTTGGTAAGTGGCTCCCTGGTCTTTACTGCCGCGAATACTAGTGTCAACACTGTGGAAATCGGAGAGAACTACATCGCTGGTGGTGCATGGGACAACAACAACCAACTGCTGGATGCCATGATCGTCAGCAAGGCTAATGCCCGTGACGCAGTTCAAGTAGCACTCCCCGGTCAAGCATCGCCTCAGGATCACCGCTGGGTGCGCGTGGGCGCGGGTTCCTTTACCACGGCCTCGAATCTCACCACTTATTATGACGGCCTGATCGGTGAGATCCTGATCTACAACCGGGTTCTCGACGCCAACGAACGGGCCCAGGTGGAAAGCTACCTTTTCCAAAAGCACATCGCTCATGCCGGCGACGCTAACTACGACGGCATGGTCAACCTCAGTGACCTGCAAATCCTCGGTGACAACTGGCAGTCCGCCATCGCCACCTGGGGTGAGGCTGACTTCAGCGGCGACGGCAACGTCAACCTCGCCGACCTGCAGATCCTCGGCGACAACTGGGGCTATGGCACGGGCCCGGACGTGGCGTTTGACGAGGCCCTGGCTGCGGCGGGCATTGTGATTCCCGAACCGGCCACGTTGGGCCTGTTGGGTATCGGCGTGCTGGCACTGCTGCGGCGGCGCGTGGATCGTTGAGTTCTCCTCTCGCGGGGGTCGCATGATGGCGACCTTCGCGTTTTGGCTGGCAACGTGAAAGATTTATCAATGTTCCCACAACATCCCCTCAGGAAGGAGGCAGGAACGAAAAGAACGGTTTACTCCCCTGTGTGTTGCTTTCATCGTACGACTTAAGAAAAGGAGAAAGGAAATGTTGAAGTTGATCTCAAGACATGCCACATACACAGTCGCGGTGATGTTCATCGCAGGTTCAAGTTCTCTGTTCGCGGCGGCGCTGCCGCCGGTAACGACCGGGCTGATCGGCGCCTACGACGCCTCGGACGTGACGCTCGACACCGGCGGCGGAGTGATGAGTTGGAACGACCAGTCCGGCAACGGCAACCATGCAATGCAGGCCACCGAAGCCAAGCAACCCGTGGTCAACTCCGGCGCCATGCCCGCGGGCACTGCGGCCGTGAGCTTCGCCGGCGCCCAATACCTGCAAATCGCCTCGAACAGCGCGGATTTCGACACCGATCAGTGGACCTGGTACGCGGTGTTCCAGACCGACGACGCCTCCAGCAGTACGCAGGGTCGAATCCTGAGCACCGGCTATGCGGACATGGATCCCGGTCCCGGTGTCGTGCTTAACTACACCGAATGGGCGCTGCATCCGGGTGGCGGCTCGACAGCCGGCCAATTACGCGCCGCGACCCGCGAACTGGTGGGCAGTTCTCTGACTTTCAGAGCGGCTAATTCGCCGGCCGCCACGGTGACCACGGCGGGCTACTACATCGGCGGTGGTGTCTGGGATGACGCCGGTCTGTCGATCAACGTGATCATCGTGGATGAGAGCAACACCCGCAGTACGGGCACCACGGCCCTCACCAGCAGCATCACCACCCCGCAGGGCCACACTTTCACCCGTATCGGCAACGGCTCGGGCACAACGTCCATCACCGAAGCAAACCACTTTGATGGCCTGATCGCTGAAATTCTGCTTTACAACCGTGTCTTGTCCGCTTCCGAGCAAACGGACGTGGAAGCGTACCTCTACAACAAACACCTGGCGATTCCCGAGCCGGCATCCGCCGCGCTGTTGGGCATCGCCGCCTGCTGCGGACTGTTGCGCTTGCGCAGGTAGTCAAGCCGTACAAGGACGGCGGTCGTTTTCGTTCCCCCTGCCGACACTTTATGGCAATAACGTGCCGGCATTGGCCTCGACGTTCCGCGGGCCGGGGGTGTTGGATGGGTGACTTACGTGAAGCGCCCCTGATCGGATATCCGCAATCGGCATGCGACACGACATCATGCAATATGCCAGCAGCAAATTCTGGTTCACGCTGAGGCAGAGAGTTTTGCTTGCACTGATGCTGTCGCTTGCCCCCGTGGCGAGCGTCAGCGGTTCGCCCGCCGATGATCCGCTGCCCATGCTGGAGGGGGCATGGACGCTGGTCGTGCTGCCCGACACCCAGAATTATGTGAAGGACTCGGCGTACAAAGACATCTTTACGCTCCAAACTCAATGGATTGTTGACCAGCAAGCGGCGCGCGATATCCACTTCGTGCTGCACGAGGGGGACGTGGTCAACCAGAACATGAAGGATCCTCCCAGCAGCGGCGATCAAACAGGCACACAACAATGGATCAATGCACGGGCCAGCATGAGCCTGCTGGACGGCGTCGTGCCCTACGCCATCGCCACCGGTAACCACGACTACGGTATCAACAGCTCCGCGGAGAACCGCTCGACTCAGTTCATCAATTCATCCTACTTCGGGCCGGGCAGTCCCTACGCCACGCAAGCCACCCTGGGCGGCACCTACGGCAACACCTACAACTCTTACCACACCTTTACCGCAGGCGATGTCGATTACCTGGTGGTCGCCCTGGAGTGGTCGCCACGCGACAGCGCGGTGACCTGGGCCAACCAGGTCGTTGCCAATCATCCCGATCATCGCGCCATCCTGGTGGTTCATACCTATCTGGATGAGTCCAACACCCGCGCCGCTGGCGCCGTGGACACTCAGGGCACTGCCGACGATCCCGACGGCGCCAACGACGGCGAGGAGTTGTGGCAAAAGCTCGTCTCCCAGCACTCGAACTTCGACATGGTGTTCAACGGACACCACCTGGGCAGCGGAGTGGGATATCTGCTCAGCCAGGGTGTCAACGGCAACGGCGTCCATCAGATGTTCTTCAACACCCAGCATATTGGCCCCGCCGGCGACGGCTGGCTGCGCATGGTCGAGTACCACCCCGACGGTAAAAGCGCTCTGGTCAAAACCTATTCACCCTATCTGGACCAATGGCGGACCGATGGCAAAAACCAGTTCGTCACCTGGTTCCAACCGGCTTCAGGCCCCGGTGCTACGGTCGATCACCTGGTGGCTTACTACAACCTGGATGAAACCAACGCCGCCAGCAACGTCGTCACCAATCACGCGGCCGGCGCATTCGAGCAGGGCCTGCGCACCGGCACCATTGACATCGACGAACCGGGCGTCGTCGGATCGGCTTATCGCTTCGATGGGCTGACCGACAACGACCGCATCACCGTCGGCTCCACGTTCTCCAATTACGTGCAGAACTCCAACAAGATCACGATGACCGCCTGGATCAATCCGTCGTCGTACCGCACCGGAACCGGCGCCGACAGCCGCAGCACCATCATGGGCGCCAGCACGCCCATGGTGTTTGCCGTCTATGCCGGCGGCAATCTCTTTTACACATTTCAGGGCATCGACGTGCCCGGGCTCAACGACAGCGTCAACTCCAGCGGAGCCAATAACCTGGCCGGCGGCATGACCGTGCCGCTGAACCAGTGGTCTCACGTCGCCGTCACTCGCGACGGCTCCACGCTGTCCCTGTATCTCAATGGCATCCTGGTCGCAAAAAAAACCACCGCCCAGAGCGGCAACTTCTGGTTCGAGAACAACTCCGGATATCAGGACGTGTTCTATGTGGGGTACCGCCACGATACGCCGGAACGCGACTTTGACGGCAAAATGGACGAGGTCGGCATCTGGGTCGATCGCGCGTTGTCTCACCAGCAGATCGCTTTGATTGCCGGCCTGAGCGGTCTGGCCGGCGTCAGCCTCGACAGCAGCCGGATTGACGATGTATTGACGGTTTTCAATAACCAGAGCGGTAGTTCCGCAGCTGGTGATTATCAGTGGGCATACACCAACAGCCTCGTCAATCCACAAGATGCTTCGACCCAGTACGTGGGCAAGCACTATCTGGGCGTGGACGGGCGACGGTACATCATCCTCGGCGGCGCCAGCGGCGCCTGGCAGGGTGTGGCCAGTCTGTATCCCGGCGATGCCAATGGCGACGGCGCAGTCAACCTTGCTGACCTGCAAATTCTGGGCGACAACTGGCAGACTGCTGGCGCAGACTGGATCACGGGCGACTTCAATTTCGACGGCCTGGTCAACCTCGCTGACCTGCAGGTCCTGGGTGACAACTGGGGTTTGGGCGCCAATCCCGACCTCACATTCGATGCGGCCATGCGTCAGGCCGGCATCAGCATTCCGGAGCCGACGACGTTCATGCTGTGTGGCAGCGGGATGCTCGCGTGTCAGTTACGTCGCCGCACCAATCCACGTAGCCACCGTCCTCCTCTACCGGGCCATTGCGAAAGTGATGTCCCGGTATTGCATGGTAACCCACCATTTTTGCCAACCGGTCATGCTCGTTCACTTACGTCGAAACCCGATCAGTCCTGAACTTAACCATTTGGAGATCCAGATTATGTCACCTCGAACTCCTGCCCGTTGTGCCTTTACGTTAATTGAGTTGCTGGTCGTGATCAGTATCATCGCCCTGCTGCTGGCCATTCTGCTGCCGGCACTGACCAAGGCGCGGGAGGAGGGGCGCAAAGCCTCCTGCTTGAGTACGGTGCGCCAGATCGTCACGGGTGCTGTGGCTTATTCCGTTGATCATGAGGGCAGCTTCCCCTACATGCCCGGAAGCCCACGTTCCCGACCGCTGTGGTACGACGACACCATAACGCCCGTCAATGCCAACAACTGGCTGTATCGTCTTCAGCGCTATACGAACAGCGGTAAAACCAGAGCGGGCTTCGTCTGTCCCACACTGCAAATGAACCGTCAGGCATCAACCGGCGACGTGTCGCTCATCAACACCTACCACGCCAACGGCGTGGTGACCGATCTGGGCGGGCACCAATTTACTAAACCCGCGTCAATCATTTTTACCGGCGACGAGAACGCCACGAGTAACACCAACGTCATGGGCGCCACCATGCGTCCAAGCCTCAACATCTCGGCCAGCAGCAGCTTTGTCGATAAAACCACGCTGCCGGTTTGGGCCGGTTTTATGCGTTTCGGCGCCACCGCCAATCCGCCCGGCGCGCTGATCTCCGACAAACCTCACAACGGCGGCCGCAACCAGGGCTTCATGGATGGCCACGGGCTCTACCTGCCCTGGCAGGAGAACACCAGCCTCAAACACGGATTGCTGATTAACGGCCAGGATGCCCTTGAGGCGGACCTGCCCGACTACACCGCGGCTGGGCGTGTCGGTGTCGTGAAGTTCTGAAATAGGGATTGTCTAAGTCATGCACTTAACATCGCTCAACCTTGTATGGGCAATACTGGTCCTGTTCGGCGCGTCCGCGCTTCAGGCACAGACCACGCTGTTCAACGGCATCAGCGTGCCCGGCGTCGTCATCGCACACTCGCCGGCCTCTTCCGGGATTTATGTCGGATCGCCCGGGATTGCCGCGCTGCCCGATGGCGCTTATCTGGCCAAATGGGACGAGTTCGGACCGCAGTCCACGGAACATACCTCGGCGATCACCCACGTCCATCGTTCGCAGGACCGCGGCCTCACATGGGAGCACGTGGCGAGGATTGACGGAGCATTCTGGTCCAGCCTGTTCGTGCATCGAGATGCGGTGTATTTGCTGGGCACCGAATGTCATCACGGGCGCATCGTGATCCGGCGGTCGGACGACGGTGGCCGAACCTGGACCGAGCCGGCCGATACATCAAGCGGGCTGCTCACGCCGGAGGGCCAGTATCACACCGCCCCGATGCCCATCCTGATCCATGACGGTCGCATCTGGCGGGCGATGGAAGATGCCATGGGCGGCCAGGAGTGGGGTGAGCGCTACCGCGCCATGATGATGACGGCGCCGATCGAAGATGATCTGCTTCGTCAGGACAGTTGGACGTTCAGCAATACCCTGGCGCGGGAGCCGCAGTGGCTGGGCGGCGAGTGGCCGTTCCGCGGCTGGCTAGAAGGCAACGCGGTGCTGTCACCGAACGGCGAGGTGGTCAATATTCTTCGCGTGGATCACCAACTGGGTGGTAAAGCCGCCGTGGTCCATGTAAGTGCCGACGGCAAATCAGTGAGCTTTGATCCAGCGAAGGATTTCATTGATTTCCCAGGTGGCGCCAAAAAGTTCACAATTCGCTTTGATGAAAATTCCAAGCTTTACTGGTCGTTGACCAATCTGGTGCCACCCCGGTATGCCGACGCGCAACGGCGAGCCTCCACCATCCGCAACACGCTGGCCCTGGTCTGCTCATCAGACCTGATCGAATGGACGATCCGCTGTATTGTCCTGCACGACCCGGACGAGGGTCAGCACAGCAGCTACGGACGCAGTGCCTTTCAGTACGTGGACTGGTTGTTCGAGGGTGACGACCTGATCCTTCTCAGCCGAACCGCCTATGACGATGGCCTGGGTGGAGCACACCGGGGCCATGATGCGAACTTCCTGACTTTTCACCGGATCGAGCACTTCCGTCAATTGACACTGGCCGATTCAGTGGTCGATGTCAGTACCCTGGGCCTGTCGCAACCGACAAGCCCCGCACCATGAGGATGATCAGGATGCCACGACGCACCACGAGCAACCCTGTCTTGCCGCCGATGCGGGCGCCAGTTCGTGAACAACTGACCTGGACCGCGCCTAAGCCGGCAGTGAATGAGCCCCTGTCTGCCGGTCGCAGCACAAAGCCGGCTAAGTTAGCTAAAATGGGCACAGCAGGAGCAGATATGCCCATCAATCTAGTTGAACTGGCTCAGCGAATCCGCAAGCTGCGAATTGATCGGCGGATGACTCTGGAAGATGTCTGCGCCGCGGCCGGCCTCACCCGCAGTTGGCTGTCCAAGGTGGAAAACTTCCGCGTCACGCCATCCCTGCCCGCTTTGGCGAAAATCGCGGATACTCTGGGCGTTCACCTCTCTGAATTGCTCGAGGGCCTCGATAGCAAACCCCAGATCGTCGTTGTTCGTAAAGATGAGCGGCAAAAGGTCTTGCGCGACGAACAGATCTCCAATATCACTTATGAATCCCTCGCTTACAAGCGAACGGGGCGACGCATGGACCCCTTCCTGCTGCACCTGCCGCCTGGTGCCACGCGGGTTGAGCCGTTGGCGCATGAAGGCGAGGAGTTTCTCCTGGTCATCAAGGGATCGACCGACTTCGAGTACGGAGATGGAAACTACGAACTGCACGAAGGCGACAGCCTCTATTTTGACGCCTCCGTGCCCCACCGCCTGGTCAATCGCTCCGAGTCGATCGTGCAGGTTTTGTGCGTATTTGGTGAGCTGAACAACCTGTAATGTAAGCAGTTGCGCAAGGCAGAGTGTGGTCGCTCCACCTGCTGACCGTATTGCCGACGCGATAGGTTCATCCCGTTTCAACAATAGCGCTTGAATGGCGCCACCAACGTGCAAATGGGCTTGACTTGCTTCGCACTTCCCTCTACATTGTTAATCCTTAGTCAACTATTTTGACTGATGGTCAATAACGGGTGTCCCGACTGCCGGAATCATCGCCACGGCAGCGTATTCGGACGCGAGATTCGGCCATCCGCCTGGTGCTTGGGCGTGCGTAAGTCTCGCCGGATGGAACTTTGATGATGACCAACACACTTTCCACCTCAATACAGACACTGCAAAACTACGTCAACGGCCGTTGGATTGATTCAACCACCACGCAATGGCTGGAGGTGGAGAATCCATCCACCGGTGAGGTGATTGGCAGCGTGCCGATATCCACAGCGGCGGAGGCTTCTGACGCCATTGATGCAGCCCATCAGGCGTTTCAACAATGGCGGGAAGTGCCGGCCACGACCCGCGTGCAACCTTTGTTTGAACTGACGCAGAAACTCAAAGCCCACGAAGAGTCCATTGCTCGACTGGTGTCACTGGAGAACGGCAAGTCATTGCCTGACGCCCGTGCGGAGGTGAAACGCGCTGTAGAAAACTGTGAGGTGGCCTGCGGCATGCCCGTCCTGCAACAAGGCGACACCCTCATCGGCGCCGCCTCGGGTATCGACGGCCAGGTGCTGCGCCTGCCGCGCGGCGTCTATACCATGATCGCTCCCTTCAACTTTCCCGCCATGGTGCCCTTCTGGTTCCTGCCTTACGCACTCGCCACCGGCAACACCTATGTCGTTAAACCTTCGGAACGTGTGCCCTTGACCATGTCCTACCTGGCGCAGTTGATCGCGGACAGCGATCTACCGCCGGGAGTTTTCAATCTGGTCAACGGCTCCGTGGATGTCGCGACGGCATTCATGGACAATCCCAAGACTGCCGGCGTTTCCTTCGTGGGCACCAGCCGCGTCGCGGCTTTGGTGGCGCAGCGCTGCGCCGCCAACAACAAGCGCTTCCAGGCCATGGGTGGCGCTAAAAACCACCTGGTTGTGATGCCCGATGCTCAGTTGGACCAGGTTATTCGCAACATGATCACGTCATGCTACGGTTGCGCCGGCCAACGTTGCATGGCGTCGTCGGCAGTCGTCGCGGTAGGCGATGACACCTACCGGCGTGTCTGCGCGGCTTTTACTGAAGCCTCTAAACAAGTCAAGGTCGGTGACCCACTGAATCCCGCACTGGCCAATGAATCCATGCTCATGGGACCGGTGATCTCGGCCAAGGCCAAACAGTTCATTCTGGGCATGATCGAACAGGGCATCGCCGAAGGCGCGACGCTGGCCCACGACGGGCGGAACGCCAAGGTCATCGGTGACCATCGCGGCCATTTCATCGGTCCGGTGGTATTCACCGACGTGAAGCCCGGCATGGCTATTCACAAAACCGAGATTTTCGGTCCCGTCGCCATTATTCTCAAAGCCCGCTCCTTTGACGAGGCGGTCAACATCATTAACGAACACCAGTACGGCAATGGCGCGTCGATCTACACCCAGAGCGGCTATTGGGCCCGTCGCTTCAAACTCGAAGCCCAGTGCGGCATGATCGGCATCAACGTCGGCATTCCCGCTCCCGTAGCGCCTCTGCCGTTCGGGGGCATGAAGTCGTCACAGTTCTCCGCCGTCAAAACTCAAGGCAGATCGACCATTCACTTTTTCACTGAGGAAAAAATCGTCACCGAACGCTTTTGGGCTGGTGATGAATGAACACTTAACCCCCTCGCCAGGAGTTCATCCATGTCGTACCAACACCCGGACTATGTCTATCACCGAGAATATCGCGGCAAGGTCAAGGCGCTGATCCTGGACTGGAGCGGCACCACTGCCGATGCGTATGTCATCGCGCCCGCTGTGGTTTTCGTCGAAGTTTTCAAGAAGCAGAGAGTCGAGATCAGCATGGAGGAGGCTCGCGGCCCCATGGGTCTGCGCAAGGACTTGCACATCAAGGCACTGACCGAGGTGCCGGAAATCCGCGAAAGGTGGAAGTCGATCCACGGCAAGGATCCCGGCCAGGCTGACGTGGATCGCATGTTCGCCGACTTTGTGCCGCTGCAACTCGACTGCCTGCGAAAATACACGACCTTGCTGCCCGGTGTCGCCGAGGTTATCCGCCGCCTCCAGAAGCAAGGGATCAAAATCGGCAGCTCAACAGGATTCACGCGCCCGATGGTGGATATTCTCGAGGCCGATGCCAAGAGGCAAGGTTATGTCCCCGATGCCTCCGTCGCCGGTGACGAGGTGTTGAACGGGGCGCGACCCAAGCCGTTCATGGTCTATCGCAACCTCGATCTGCTGGACGTTCACCCGATCCAGTCGGTGGTGAAGGTCGATGATACGGTTTCCGGCGTTGGGGAGGCCCTGGAAGCCGGCTGCTGGGGCGTTGGTGTGTCCCGGTACAGCAACTATATGAACATCAACACACTGGAAGAAGAGAGCGATCTGGACGAGACCGAAATCCAGCGTCGCCACGCGAAAACCCGGGATATCCTCCGCAAAGCGGGCGCACACTACGTCATCGACAGCATTGCCGACATCGAGCCTGTCATCGATGACATCAACAGGCGCCTGTCCCGTGGTGAACGCCCCTGATTACAATCAATGGTCATATAGCAATGGGCCGCCCCGCATTTCCACAGGGCGGCCCTGGTTGTATTTCGTTATTGCCTTCCGCCCAGCGCCGCCACCATGATGCCGTAGCCGAACATCAGCAGAAACTGAGCGCCGAACACGATAAAGCCCAGTTTGTTGACCTGCTTTGCTTTCCGGGGGTGCTCCTGCGCCACACGTAATTAATAGCCTCCTCAGCAGAATCTATGGGTGATCTGCGGTTCGGGTAGACAG
>JADLFV010000114.1 GCA_020849625.1 Phycisphaeraceae bacterium | reverse complement strand
GCCCGGTTTGCGCAGTATAATAGAACTTTTCGCGTTCAGTTGAAGCGATCGACATCATGGGCCGGTGACTCCGGGTCGATGATGAGCCTGACGAGTCATGCACTTGGAACGAGGCAGGTTCATGGGAGATGGCTGTGGCAGCCTGGCTGGGCTGGGTCTGTCGGCTATGGATGCGCCGGGAGGCGACTGGTGGGTGCTGCATACGCGGCCGCGTCAGGAAAAGGCGGTGGCGCGCGATCTGGAAGCACTTAACATATTTCATTACCTGCCTTTAGTGAATACGGTGCGTTACTACGGCCGGCGCAAGGTGCAGGTGGTCTTGCCGTTGTTTGCCGGTTACGTCTTTCTGCGCGGCTCGGTGGAGCAGGCCTGGGCGGTCGAACGCTCCGGCCGACTGGCGCAGATCATTGCGGTGCATGATCAGGACCGTCTGGTGGATGAATTGCACAACCTCCGGATGGTGCTGGACAGCGGGCAGGAACTCGATCCCCATCCCTATCTGCGTGAAGGCATGTGGGTGGAGGTTCGGTCCGGGCCCTTAAAAGGCGTCCAGGGCATCATTGAACGCAAGCGGCGTCACAGCCGGCTGGTGCTTCAGATTGAGGCACTGGGCCAGGCGACCTCGCTTGAAATCGACGGGACTCTACTGGAGCCTGTCGAACGGGCAATGTGTGTTTAAGCTCCTGGCGATCAGGGTGTTACACCAGATTGACTAAGCGGCTGCGCCGAATCGGCGCGCAGTTGACGGGGGCGGAGCCTTGACTGAACAAGGTTCCGACAATACCAAAAAATTTACTAACAAAACTCTTGACTATACGCAGCAGACTGCGAATAATGGCACGTTCTGACCGCGCGGGGATTCATCCAAGGACGGCGGACAGGATGCAGCTCGACTCCTATGGCACCCCTCATCTATATGTCTCAAGCAGGGGTCGGCCGGGAGATGGGTAAAAGGTCCAGATAAACCTGGAGCCACCTGTAACGGCTGGGCAAGACACGTCACCGGAGAAACCTGGGTAATGCGGCAAACCTTTTTGCCCGTTCATCCACCATATTTTTCATTTGTGGCGGGTCTACTACTTGGAGTTTGGAAGGATACCCATGAAAACCACCAGCCACATCCACTCCTCGATGATCTTGCGCTCGTGCGCTTTGATCTGGGCGTTGCTGGCTCTGATGAGCTTCGCCTCACCCGCATTGGCGGCTGCGTCTGTTGGCCTTGAACGCCTCGAAGGCGTCAGCGATGGACAGGTGATCAGCGGCAGCGTGCGCATCTATGCCGTGGTCAACGGTGAGCCGTCTCGCGTCTCCTTTACCATTCTCTATCCGAATGGTTCGCGCCAGTTGATCGTGCGCAAGTCGTGGCCGTGGTCGTTGGCCGTCAGCAACGATGGCGGCATCGGGGCCTGGAACAGCGCCTCACAGCCTCAAGGCGATTATGCCCTCCGCGTGCGCGTGTACCGCGGTGACAGAATTGTTGACAGCGAGAGCATCCGCTTCAGCGTCGATCAGAACGCGAGCGCCTCACCGATCATTGTCCCGATCGCCGCGCTCAACTTCGCGACCAAGATTAGTCTGACCAACGTTTTGCCCGCGCAACACACCGTGGGCGGTGACACCACCCTCCAATTCGCGCTGAACAATCCCCTGGCCAAGGGTCAGGACGTGCTCGTGCTGGCCTGGTCCGACAAGCAGAAGACCATGGTCAAATCGTTCGCCTACACCATCAGTTCCACGCCTTACCAGGTGGACGGCTTGCACCTGGACGCCTTGCCGCTGGGACACAATCAAGTGCAGTTGCTGCTGCGAACCAACAACAAGATCGTCAGCCAGGTCCGCCACTGGATCGAAGTCAAACCTTCCGTCGTCATCGCCAGCGCCATCAAGCTCAGCACCAACGCCCCGACCACCCACCAGATCGGGCAGCAGCATTCGCTGGATTTCTCGCTCAACGGCGAACTGGGCCAGAATCAGGACGTGCTCGTGATGGCCTGGTCCGACGCACGCCAGGCCATGGTCAGCGAGTTTTCGCAGACCATCACGGCCGCCCCTTTCACCATCAGCTCCGCGATGCTGGACAAGTTGCCTGTCGGACGCAACAACGTGCAACTGCTGTTGCGCCAGGCGGACCAGACGATCCAGAAAGTTGAGCATTGGATCGAGGTCACCGAGCCGGTGGTCCTGGCCTCGAAAGTGGCTTTCGCGGCCGGCGCCGCGACGCAGTACACCGTCGGCTCGCAGCAGAACATCCCCTTCACGCTCGATGGCGAGTTGGGTGAAGGCGACGACGTGCTCGTACTGGCCTGGTCCGACAGCGAAGCGCGCATGGTCAACAGCTTCGCCCACAAGGTGACCGGCTCGCCTCTGGTTGTCGCTGGTTCCAAAATGGACGGCCTGCCCGTGGGACGCTGCAACGTGCAACTGATGCTGCGCCACAATAACGCGGTCACCTCGCGTTCTGACATGTGGCTCGACATCGTGCCCGCTGCCGGCTCCGGTGATCAGTCCGGCACCGAACCTGAGCCCACCACGCCTGACAGTGGTGGCACGACCGAACCGACGGAACCGACCGTGCCCGACAACGGCGGCACAACTGAGCCCACCGAGCCGACCACGCCCGACAACGGCGGTACGACCGAGCCGACTGATCCGACCGTGCCCGACAATGGCGGTACGACCGAACCCACCGAACCGACCGTGCCTGACAATGGTGGTACGACCGAGCCCACCGAACCGACCGTGCCTGACAATGGCGGTACGACCGAACCCACCGAACCGACCGTGCCTGACAATGGTGGTACGACCGAGCCCACCGAACCCGTCATCCAGGTCGCGCTCAGCTTCGACCCGGACAATCCCACCACCTACACCTGCGGCAGCGATGACAGACTGCTGCTGTTCACCGAAGGCACCGTGCCCTCCGACTCCGCCCTGATCATCAGCGCAGCCAGCAACGGCTCGGTGGTCACCAGCTTCACGCACACCATCGATCCCGACAGCGAACAGGTCAGTTCGGACAAGCTCGACCTGCTGCCGGACGGCCAGAACGTAGTCACCGCGCAGTTGGTCAGCAATCACGAAATCCTGGCTAGCGCCTCGCAGGTGCTGCAGGTGATTCACCCGGTCGAGGAACCGACGCCGGAGGAGCCCACCTCGCCGACCATCGACGATGACGGCACGCGCACCACGGTGTCCAACCTTCAGGTGCAGGCCGGCAAAACTTACAGCAACCTGATCATCAAGGGCGGCGTCAGCGTGGTCTGGAAGACGATCAACGACGTCACCTTCATCAACTGCGACTTCCGAGACGCCAGTGTGCTGCTGCAGGTCCAGGCCAAGGATGACGGTTCAAGCGCCAGTTCCAACTGGACGTTCAAGAACTGCACCTTTAAGGGAGCGACGCGCAGCGACTGGGGTCACAGCCAAGGAACGTTCCTCAAGGGCGTCAAGAACTTCACCTTCGAGGACTGTGTCTGGGAACACAACGGCTGGATCGGCACCACCCGCTTCAACCAGAACCACAACGTGTACCTGGACTCGCGGCGCGATGCGGACCATCCCACCTGGGCCATCAACGAAAACGTCAAGTTCATCCGCTGCAAGTTCATCGAGGCGGCCGCCCAGGGTGTCAAGATGCGAGGATTCATCGGCCTGCAATTCATCGATTGCACCTTCCGGGGGAACCTCATCGACCTGGCCAACGACACTCGTTCCCCCGGAAGTGGGCTGATCGTTCGCAACTGCGTCTTCCGGGACACCGGCGGCACGGACTCGATCAACCTCACCTACGGCTGGTCGATCCACCTCAAGAGCCCTGCCAGCAATCCGCTGGAAAGCGCCACGATCTCCAACTGCAATTGGATCGGCCCCGGGGTCTCCAGCGGCCCCGGCTGGTCCGGCACCATCGGCGTCCTCCTGCAGGAGTCCGGCGTCAAGAGCGTGCTCATCGAGAATCCCGACTTCTCGCAGTGGACCGGAGAAAAGACCATTCGCAATGAGATCGGCGACCGCCTGCGCGTCGTCGAGGGCTCGCTGATCAGCCCCCTGTACGACTGAACTTGCCAACATCAAGCCACAATCCCTGACCGATGACCCCGCGCCGCGATGGTCGAGCTCACCAGAGCCCGGCCATCCGGTGCGGCGGTTAACTTCACCTCAAGCTGAACTGATCCACCAGCTATGCCTGAACCACTGCGGGTCCTGATCCTGGCCGACGACTGCAATCCCGACTGGCCCTCGCTGCCGGTGGTCGGTTACAAGGCCGCCCGCGCTTTGGCCGACCTCGCCCAGGTCACCGTCGCCACCCACGTGCGCAACCGCGTGCAGGTCGATCGTGACGGCATCGGCAAAGCCAGCGTCGTCTATCTCGACAACGAATACATCGCTTCGCCGCTGTTCAAGCTCGGCAAGATCATCCGCGGCGGACAGGATGCCGGCTGGACCACCAAGATCGCGCTAACTTATCCCTCGTATCTCGCATTCGAGTGGGAAGCGTGGAAGAAGTTCAAGAAGCAGTTGAAGGCTGGTGAGTTCGACGTGGTGCACCGCCTGACGCCGATGTCGCCGACGCTGGCCAGTCCCATGGCGCGGTGGAGTCCGGTGCCGTTCGTGCTGGGTCCGATCAACGGTGGGTTGAAGTGGCCGCGACAATTTCAGGGCGAAAGGGCCCGGGAAAAAGAGTGGCTGCTGAAGGTGCGCAACGCTTACCGGCTATTGCCCTACTATCGCTCGACCTATCGCCGCAGTGCCGCGATCCTGGCTGCGTTCAAGCACACCATCGACGACCTGCCCGCCTGCGCCCGTGATCGCATAATCGACTATCCCGAGGTGGGCGTGGACCCACAGGTTTTCGCGGCCGACACCGAACGTGATGCCAACCCGCAGCGTATGACTTTTCTGTTCGCGGGACGACTGACGCCGCTGAAGCTGGCCAGCGTGGCCGTTGAGGCGTTCGCCCGCAGCGAGATACTTCGCCGCCATCGCCTGGTTATCGTAGGCGAAGGCACCGAGTCGCAGCCGCTGCGCGATCAGATCGCAAAGCACAAGCTTGAAGACTGCGTACAGATGCCCGGATGGAAAACGCAACAGGAAGTCGGGCAGTTGATGCGGCAAGCGGACGTGTTCGTGTTTCCCTCGATCCGCGACCTGGGCGCCGGCGCGGTGGCCGAGGCGATGGCCTGCGGGCTGTGCTGCGCGGTAGTGGACTACGGCGGACCGGGCGGACTGATCGACGCGGTGCGCGGCATCAAGGTGCCGATGGGCACGCAGGCCCAGATCACCGACCACTTCCTGTCTGCTCTGGAAGCTCTGGCTGACGATCCGCAGCGCGTCCGCCGCCTGGGCGATGCCGCCCGAGCGTACGCCCTGAACCATCTGACCTGGGACGTCAAAGCCCGCAAGATGATCGAAATCTATCGCTGGGCGATGGGCCAGCGGACACAGCGCCCCGATTTTCATAACGCCGGCGAAACTACATGACAAGTATTAACGCACCTCTGAATGTGGAAGAAGTTGAAGAGGCGATCGTCGAGCAGCCGACGGCTTCGCTGACTCAGCGCGCGGTGCGCTCTTCGGGCTGGGTCTTCGGCGGGTTCGTATTCCAGAACGTCTTCCGCTTCTTCAGCAACCTGATCCTGGCCTACCTGCTGACCGGGCCAGAAGTCTTCGGCATCATGGCCCTGGTCAACATGGTCATGACCATGCTGCAGATGTTCAGCGATCTGGGCATCGGGCCCAACATCATTCAGTCCAAGCGCGGCGACGAGCCGGTGTTCCTCAACACCGCCTGGTCCGTTCAGGTGATGCGCGGGTTATGTCTGTGGTTGATCGCCTGCTCACTGGCCTATCCGCTGTCTCTGTTCTTTGATGAAGCGGTACTCAGCATCGTGTTGCCCGTGGTCGGCCTCAACGCGGTCATCATGGGCTTCAACTCCACGCGGCTGTTCTCGCTCAACCGCAAGCTGATGATCGGCCGGGTCACCCTGCTGCGCTCCACCGCCCAGATCGTGGGCATGACCGCCATGGTCGGCTTCGCCTACTTCATCAGCCCCACCGTCTGGGCCCTGGTGGTCAACGGCCTGGTCGCCAACATCGTCACCATGGCCGGCAGCCACATCTTCATCCCCGGCGAACGCAATCGTTTGCAGATCGATCGCGCAGCGCTGCGCGAGATTCTGCGCTTCGGCGTGTGGATCTTCTTCAGCACGTTCATCACCTTCTGGGCCGGCCAGGTTCAACTGCCCATGTTGCAGTTGATGCTGGGCACCACGCTGCTGGGCGTGTACTGGATCGCCTTCAACCTGGCGGAACTGGGGCCCATGCTGGTCAAGCAACTTGGCAACATGGTGGGCTTTCCCGCGTTGGCGGAAATCTATCGCCGCGACCGGGAGCGATTCCTGCATCACCTGCAGCGCGTGCGGCTGATGTTGATTCTGCCCATCAACCTGCTGCTGGTCCTGATGATCTTCTTCGGGCCGCCGTTCGTGCTGCTGGTGTATCCCAGCCAGTACGCCAACGCTGCCTGGATGCTCACCTGCATGGTGACCGGCTCGCTGGCGGGCATGGTCAACTCCACCTACGGCAACGCTTTCTTCGCCATCGGTTCCACCTGGCGCATCATGGTCGGCGTAGCGGCGCAACTGGTCATCCTCGTCACCTGCTGCACGCTCGGCTGGTACTACATGGATGCCTTCGGCTTCATGTTCGGGCTGACCGCCACGCAATGGCTGCTCTATCCCGTGTACGCCCGGCTGGCCATCACCTGTGGACTGTGGCAGCCCAAGGTTGACCTGCCGATTCTCTTCGGTTTCGGCATCCTGCCCGGCGCATGGATCATCATCGAAAAGGTGCTCTTCTGAGCGAGCGCGATCCGCTGGTTTCAATCATCATGTGCGTGCGCAACGGGCAGCGCTACGTCGAATCGGCTGTGCGCAGCCTGCTGGCGCAGACCTTCCGTGATTTTGAACTGATCGTGATCGACGACGGTTCCACTGATGACACTCCCGGCATACTGGATCAGCTTGCCAAGGCGGACGAACGTGTGCGCATCGTGCACCAGGAGCCGCGCGGCATTCCTGCCAGCGCCAACCACGGCCTGTCGCTGGCACGTGGCAAGTACGTCGCACGGCAGGACAGCGACGACCTGTCGCACCCCGATCGTCTGGCCTGCGAGGTTGAGTTTCTCGAAGCCAACCCGCGGGTCGTCTGCGTCAGCGGTTACGTGCAGATGATGGACGCCAGGAGCCGTGTGCTGACCACGCTCAAGGTCTCCACCGAGCATGAACAGATCGAAGATGAAATGCTGCGCGGCCACTGCTCGATCTGGCACACCATGAGCATGATGCGCCGCGACGCAATGCAACAGGCGGGCGGCTACGACGAAAACTTCCCGCTGGCGGAGGACATCGAACTGTTCCTGCGTTTGTCAGAGATCGGGCGCGTGGCCAACCTGCCGCGAGCAATCGGAAAGTATCGCCTGCACGGCGGCGGGGTGTCGGAAACACGTCGCCAGCAGGAGCAGGACCTCTGCCGCATGGCGGTGGAAAAAGCCAGCACCCGCCGCGGCATCGCCTCACGCTTCGAAGCGCATCAGGACTGGCGACCCGGCGCCGATGCCGCCTCACGCCTGCGCTTCGCGTGCCAGTACGGCTGGTGGGCCTTCAACAGCGGGCACAAATCCACCGCCATGATCTACGGCCTGAAAGCCATCGGCATCCAACCCTGGTCCGCAGCCGCCTGGAAACTGTTAGTGGTCGCACTGCTGAAGCGACCGGCCGCCAAATCCGTCACCGCCAAAGCATGAGCCTGGTCAGCGTCATCATGCCGATGAAGAACGCCCGCGACTTCGTGGCGGATGCTCTGCGCAGCGTGCTGGCGGAAACAGGTGTGACATTGCAGGTGATCGTGGTTGACGACGGCAGCGAGGACGGCTGCGGCCGCGTGGTGCGCGATGTGACCGACCCGCGCGTCATCCTGATCGAAGGCCCGCGCCAGGGCATCGCGGCTGCGTTCAATGCGGGACTGTCCGTGGCAGGTGGCGACATCATCATGCGCTGCGACGCTGACGATCGCTTCGCGGCCGGACGCATCGCCTGGCAAACCGCCTGGCTGGCTGAGCATCCCGACGACGTGGCGGTCTGCGGCTACTTCACCACCGTGGATGACGATGGACAACCGCTGGCGCAATTCGACAAGCGCCGGGAAGCCGGGCTGATCAACGACGACCTGCGCCAGGGCCACACGCTCACGCATCTGTGCGCTTATGCCATCCGCACTCAAACGCTGCGACGAATGGGCGGCCTGCGCAGTTGGTTTGTCACGGCCGAGGACATCGACCTGCAACTGCGCTTAGCCGACGCCGGTCGCGTGTGGTACGAGCCGCGGCCGGCCTACGAATATCGCCTGCACGACGCTTCGATCACGCACCAGCAGCGCGATCCGCTGCGATTGTTCTACGAGCAGAGCGCCCGGCGCTTCGCGGCCCAGCGCCAGTCCGGCGAACGCGACGACCTGGAACTGGGCAAACCCCCGCATCCGCCGCGGGGCAAAGGTGGATCGGCCACCGACGCGGCGCAGCAGGCGCAGCAACTGTTGCTCGGTCAGGCCTGGCGTCAGCACGAAGAAGGCCAACGCGGCTCAGCCCTGCGCTCGGCGTGGCGGGCGTGCCTCAAGCGACCGAGCAGCCTGGCCGCATGGCGCAGCCTGGCGATGATGTGCCTGCGCAAACCCGTAACCAAATGACCGCACCGATGCGCATCAATTTCATTCTGCCTTATCCGAATCTTTCCGGCGGCGTGCGCGTGCTGGCGATTTATGCCGACCGTCTGCGCCGCCGCGGGCATCAGGTGCATGTGATCTGCTCGCTGCACCGCCGGCCGACGATGCGCAGAGCGTTTGGTCAGTTGCTGCGCGGGCAGGGTTGGCCGTGGACGCCGCCGCCCGATCCGCGCCACTTTGATGATCTGAATGTGCCGATTCATCTGCTGGAATCGCCCCGCCCGGTGCGCGACGGCGACGTGCCGGACGGTGACGTGGTGGTCGCCACCTGGTGGCGCACCGCGCAGTGGGTGATGGACCTGTCGCCGAGCAAGGGCGCCAAGGCTTATTTCATGCAGGACTACGGCGCAAGCGGCCAGGAGATGCGGCAGATCGTGCCCACCTGGTCGATGCCCATGCACCTGATCACCATCTCCGACTATTTGCGTACGCTGATTCTGCGGGAGGTTGACGTGCCGGTGTCGCTAGCGGCCAACGGCGTGGACAGCGAGCAGTTCCACGCGCCGCCGCGCGGCAAGCAGGACAAACCCACCTTCGGCACGCTCTACAGTCGCACGCCGGAGAAGGGCAGCGATCTGATCCTGCAGGCTTTGCGTTTGCTGCGCAACAGCGGGCAGGACTTTCGCGTGGTGGGCTTCGGCCCGCATCCGCCGCGCGAGCACGAGCCGTTGCTTGAACAGGACGAGTTTCACTGGCAGGCGCCCAACGATGCACTGGCTGCGATCTACAGCCGTTGTGATGCCTGGCTTTATGGTGTGCGCTGTGAGGGCTTTGGCCTGCCGATCCTGGAAGCGATGGCCTGCCGCACGCCGGTGATCGCCACCCCGGCCGGCGCAGCACCGGAGTTGATCGCTGGCGGCGGCGGCGTACTGGTCGAACACGACAACCCGCAGGCCATGGCGGATCAGATGCAGCGCGTGATCAACATGAGCGACGCCGAATGGCGGCAGTGGTCTGACGAGGCTTACGCCAACGCTCAAAACCACACCTGGGACGCAGCCACCGATCAGTTTGAAGCGGCGCTGCGCCTGACCATTGAGCGTGCGACCGACACCACGGCCATGAAGGACTGACGTGGAAGGTTATCCGAATCTTCTGGTACCGCTGGCGCTTTGGGGATGGATCCCCTTCGTGCTGATGCTGTTCATGGTGCTGCCCCCGCGGCGGGCGGTGATCGCGGCGTTTCTGAGCGCCTGGATGTTTTTGCCGGTGTACGGCTACGACGTGCCGTTCCTGCCGGCCTACACCAAGATGTCCGCCACCTGCATGGGGGTACTGCTGGGCATGCTGGTGGCCGACCGTGACAAAGCGCTGTGGCAGTTCCGCTTTCACTGGCTGGACCTGCCGATGCTCGGCTGGTGCATCAGTCCGTTCTTTTCTTCGATCACCAACGGCCTGGGCCCCTACGACGGATTGACCGGCATTCTCGCCCGCGCCATTGATTGGGGGCTGCCCTACTTCATCGCCCGCGTCTATTTCAACAAGCCGCAGCACGTGCGCGAACTGGCGATCGGCCTGTTCATCGGCGGGCTGGTGTATGTGCCGCTGTGCCTGTGGGAAGTGCGCATGAGCCCGCAACTGCACAAGCAGTTCTACGGCTACTACCAGCACGTGTTCGTGCAGACGCTGCGCGGCGGAGGCTTCAGGCCGATGGTGTTCATGAACCACGGGCTGATGGTCGGCATGTTCATGGCCAGCTCGACGGTCATCGCAACCTGGCTGTGGTTCTCCAAGACCCTGCGCCAGTTCTGGATGATGCCTATGTGGCTGATCGTGCTGGTGATGGCGGGGACCACCGTGCTGTGCAAATCCACGGGCGCCACGGCCCTGATGCTGTTCGGCATCATGATGCTGTTCGCCTGCCACCTGCTGCGCGGCGCGTGGCCGGTCCTCGCCGTGGTGGTGGTCATCCCGCTGTACCTGGGGGCGCGCACGATCGTGCAGTGGGACGGAGCACAACTGGTGGGCGTGGCTCAGTCTGTCTTCGGCGAAGACCGCGCTTCATCACTGAAATATCGCCTCGATGCCGAGGTGCTGATCAGCGGCAGAACCCTGCAGCAGCCGCTGTTCGGATGGGGCGGATGGAACCGCTCGCGCATCTTTCTCGCTGAGGATTCCGACGAGGACCGCAACACGCGCGTCACCACCGACAGTCTGTGGATCATCGCTTTCGGGCAGAATGGCTTCCTCGGCCTGGCTTCGTTGACCGCCATGCTGCTGCTGCCGACGTTCCTGGTCTTTCGTCATTGTCCGCCGGCCCGTTTCGCTGCGTCGGTCGGGGGATCGCTGATCGTGCTGGCCATGGTCTGCCTGCTCTACATGCTCGACTGCCTGGTCAACGCCATGGTTAATCCGATCTTCCTGCTGGCCCTGGGCGCGTGCGTCAGCATGCTGGCCGAGCGCCGACATGCCACTGCCCCGTCTGCCGCCGCCGGTGCAACCGGGAAACTGGAGGCCCGCACCAGCCCGTGAAACTGTCCGTCATCATCATCAATTTCCGCACACCTGACCTGACGGCCGCTTGCCTCGAATCGCTGGTCCCGCAACTGCGCCAGGTGGGCGATGCCAACGCGATTCTGGTCGAGAACGGCTCAGGTGACGGCTCCGATACGCAGTTGGCACAGGTCATCAGTCAGCGCCAATGGTCCGACGTGGTGACGCTGATCGTCTCGCCCGACAACAAGGGCTTTGCCGGCGGCAACAACCTCGGTTACCAGCACTGCCGCGACAGCGAATACATCCTGCTGCTCAACAGCGACACTGTCGTCGGCGACAACTGCATGGCCTACTGCCTTGACGTCATGCAGCAGTCGCCCGACATCGGCCTGCTCAGTTGCCGACTCGACAGCCCCGACGGCTCGGTGCAGATCACCGCCCGCAAGTTTCCCTCGCCCCTGCGCCAGATCGTCAACGCCACCAATCTTTCCTATCGCCTGCCGGGCTTGTTCGGCTGGGCGGACACCGAGGACAACGGCTGGGATCGCCGCACCGTCAAGCGCGACGTCGAATGGCTGGGGGGAGCCTTCCTCTTCTGCCGCGGCGATGCGGTGCGCGAGCTGGGCCTGCTCGATGAAGACTTTTTCTTCTACGGCGAAGACATCGAGATTTCACATCGCTTCGCACGCGCAGGCTATCGTCGCCACTACGACCCGGCAGTCGGCATCCTGCACTACGGCGGCGGCTCCTCCGATCCCACGCGCATGGCGGCCAAACGCCGGGCGGCGGCTTCATGGCGGGCACGCTACATGGTGCAACGCAAATGCTACGGACCGGCGGCGGCGCTGCTGCTGCGCTGGGTGGACCTGCTCAGTTGGGGCACGCGACTGCTGCTGCTACGCCTGATGGGACGCGGCAACGAGCAATCCGGGCGCGAAGCTGGGGACGTCTGGACACTGCTCTGGAAACAGAAGCTGGCGGATGCGGAATAACAGCAAACACAAGCCCACGCGCGTGCTGATCGCGCTGCCCGGGCTGCACCGGGTGGCTCGCGGCGCCGAAGCGGCCCTGGAATCGATCGGCCGGCACCTGGCGCTGCGAGAGAATTTCGCGGTCACGATGGTCGGCTCGGGTCAGCCTCGTGACGATGACCCGTATCAGTTCATCCATGCCGGCTGCGTGCCGCGCGAACGTTTCGAGCGCTGGCCCCGCGTGCCTGTCCTGCGCAACGAGTATGCGTGGGAAGAATTGACCTTCATCCCCAGCCTGATGCGTGCCTACAACCCCGCGGACTTCGACGTGACCATCGGGTGCAGTTATCCCTTCGTCAACTGGGCCTTACGCGCCCGCCGCACCGCCCCGCATCGCCCCGCCTGCATCTACATCACCGAGAACGGCGACTGGCCCGCTTACTTCCGGGGGCGCGAGTATCGCTTCTTCCACTGCGATGGCCTGGTCTGCACCAACCCTGAATACTTCGCCCGCAATAGTCAACGCTGGCCCTGCACGCTCATCCCCAACGGCGTCAACCCCCGGACGTTTTCCCCCGCCCCCGGAAGCGGCGATCGGCAGCAGTTCGGATTGCGCAAAGATGGCCCGGTGGTGTTAATGGTCAGCGCGTTGATTGAATCGAAGTTCGTGCCGGACGGCTTACGAGCTGCGGCGGCGATTCCCGACGCCCGGATGCTCGTCGCCGGCGACGGTCCGCTGCGGCAGCAGGTGGATGAAACAGGTCATCAGCTTTTTCCGGGGGGGCGCTATCGCCGGCTCACGCTGCCGCGCGAGCGCATGCCGCAACTGTATCGCAGCGCCGACGTGCTGCTGCACATGAGTCGAAATGAATCGTTCGGCAACATCTACCTCGAAGCCCTGGCCTGCGGGCTGCCCGTGGTGGCCCACGATTGTGAATTGACGCGCTGGATGATGGCGGATTGCGGCGAATTGGCTGATACGACCGACATCGCGGCGGTCAGCGCCGCTCTGAAGCGGGCATTGCAGAACGATTCGCCCGAACAGGCTGCCCGCCGCCGGCGACTGGTTGAAACGCGATTCGACTGGGACGTGGTGGTCGAACAGTACGCCTCATTCATTCAAAATGTGCTCTACGCCCGCAAACTGAACGCATGACGGATCGCCTGCAACAGGTCGGCGTGGTGGCGATCGGCCGCAATGAAGGGGCGCGGCTGGAAACGTGCCTGCGCTCCTGCGTCGGCAAAGCAGCCGCGGTGGTGTACGTGGACTCCGGCTCCAGTGACGGCAGCGTGGAACTGGCCCGCAAACTCGGCGCGGAGGTGGTGGAACTGGATGCCACCGTGCCATTCACCGCCGCCCGCGCCCGCAACGCCGGCGTGCAGCGCTTAACGGAATTGAGCGGCAACATCACGTACGTGCAACTGGTTGACGGCGACTGCGAACTGGCGGCCGAGTGGCTGAAGATCGCAGCCCAACGCCTGGATGAGAACCCCAAGCTGGCAGTCGTGTGCGGTCGCAGGCGAGAACGCTTTCCAGAAGCATCCATCTACAACCGCCTGATCGACATGGAATGGAACGCACCCATCGGCATCGCCAAAGCGTGCGGCGGCGACTCCATGATGCGGCGCAGCGCGTTCGAGCAGGTCGGCGGTTTCAATCCGGCGTTGATCTGCGGTGAGGAACCGGAGCTTTGCATCCGCTTTCGTGCGGCAGGTTTTCATATCGAGCGACTGGATGCGGAGATGACCTTGCACGACGCCGCCATGACGCGCTTGAGCCAGTGGTGGAAGCGCGCGGTGCGCAGCGGCTGGGGGTTTGCCGAGGGGGCAGCCATGCACGGCAAAGCGCCGCAGCGCCACTACGTCAGACAGATGCGCAGCACATGGTTCTGGGGATTGATCGTGCCCGTGATCGTGATTGCGGCTGCGTGCCTGACGCGCGGATGGGGCTTGCTGCTGCTGCTGGTCTATCCGGTGATGATCGTCCGGCTCACGCTGGCGGCGCGCAAACGCGGCATGACCGCAAAGGACGCCTGGGCCTGGGCTTTGCTGTGTATGCTCGGCAAGTTCCCGTCGATGCTGGGACAGGTCCGCTACTGGCTCGCGCGCCTGGCGGGCAGACGGGCGACGTTGATTGAATACAAACCTGCATGCGGGAGCGGCGGACAGTGAAATTGGCAATGCTCGGCTGCGGTTACGTGGCGAACATGTATCGGCTGACGCTGCCGCTGCATCCGGAACTGGCACTGGTCGGCGCCTGTGACAGCGACCCGGCCCGCGCCCGCAAGATGGCGGAGCTGACCGGCTGCAGGGTTTACGAGTCACTGGAACAGATGCTGGCTGATGCCCGGGTTGAGATGGTTTTGAACCTGACTAACCCGCGCGCTCACTATGAGACGACGCGGCAATGCCTGGAAGCGGGCAAGCACGTCTACACCGAAAAGCCGTTAGCACTCGACATCGAGCAGGCCAAGCAACTGGTGGCCCTGGCCCGCGAGAAGAACGTGCAGATTTCTTCCGCACCCTGCACCTTGCTGAACGAAGCAGCCCAGACCACGTGGAAAGCCCTGCGCGACAAAGTGGTCGGCGATGTGCGCCTGGTGTACGCCGAGATGGACGACGGCATGGTGCACAAGATGCCGGTGCAGAAATGGATCAATGAGGCCGGCGTGCCGTGGCCTTACGTTGATGAGTTTGAGACCGGCTGCACGATCGAGCATGCCGGTTACGTGCTGACCTGGCTGTGCGCCTTCTTCGGGCCGGCCGAGTCGATCACCGCGGATGCGGCATGCCTGGTGGTGGACAAGGTGCCGGGGGAAAGGGTTGAATCGGCCGACGATTTCACCGTGGCCTTCGTGCGCTTCGCCAATGGCGTGATCGCGCGCCTGACCTGCGGGGTCTATGCCCCGGTTGACCACGCCCTGCGTTTCTTCGGTGAAGACGGCGTGCTGGAAGTGGCGGACCCGCGCCGCGATCGTTCGCCGATCCGCCATCGCCGCTACGTCACCATTCGCCGGGCCCGCAAGCTGATGCCGGTGGGACGCAAGCTGCCGCTGCTGGGCGGCAAGCGCAAACAGGTCAAGTATCGCGGCTCGCAGCAGCGCGATTTCTGCAGCGCGATTGCGGAGATGGCCGCGGCGATCGAAGCTGAGCGCACCTGCCGGTTGTCGGCTGAGTTCTGCCTGCACGTCAATGAGATGGTGCTGGCGATCCATGACGCACGGCGCATGGGCACGCCTTATCGCATGACCACCACGTTTTCACCGATCGAGCCGATGCCGTGGGCGGAGGAAGCCAACACATGAAGGTGTTGATCGCCGGCGGCAGTGGTTACCTGGGGCGACACATCGCGGCAGCATTGTTGCGGGCCGGCCATAGCGTGCGCGTGCTTGATCTGAAGTTGCGCGAAGATGCCGGCGAAATCGAGCAGATTCAGGCGGACTTGTTGACTGATGAACATCTGGAGCGGGCGTTCGACGGCATCGACGTGTTGGTTCATCTGGCGGCCGCCCTGCGCGGCGATGCGCGGGAGTTGATCCGCACCACCGTGGAAGGCACGCGCCGCTTGCTGGATGCGATGAGCAGAACCAGTTGTCGCCGGCTCGTGCTGTGCAGCAGCATGAGCGTGTATGACTGGTCGCAGGTCGGCTCGTACGTGGATGAAACATCGCCGGTGCTGCGCGAGCAGACCATGGGGTCGCTGGACGGTTACGCCCAGTCCAAGACGCTGCAGGAATGGCTGGTGCGCGACAAGACGGTGGAGCACGACTGGGCGTTGACCGTGCTGCGGCCGGCGGTGCTGCACGGTGACGGCGTGGACGGTGCATTCGTGTTGGGCAGAAAGTTCGGGTCGCTGCAACTGGTGATCGCGCCGTCATCGCCCGCCCGCCTGGTGCACGTGGACAGCGCCGCCTTGGCATTTGTCAAGGCTATCGAGCGCGAGAGCGAACAGGAGTTGATCCTCAACGTGCTGGACGACCCGACGGTCACCCGCTGGCAATACGCCGGACAGGTGCGCGGCCTGCGCGTGCCGATGCCCTATGGCTGTGCGATGTGCGTGGCGAAATTGGCGTCGATGTTGACCGGCCATTCGACCCGGTTGCCCTACTTCCTTCAGCCGCGGCGGGTCGAAGCGCTGCATAAGCCGGTGTCATGGTCCAACAAACAGTTGCGTCACGCCCTGAACTGGCAGCCGCGCGAGGAGCGCAAGGAGCCGGCCGATGGCTGAGCCGATGCGCCTGGCTTACATCACCAGCCTCTACGGGCGGACCAGCGACACGTTCATCCGCGATGAAGTGCGCCTGCTGCGGCAGCGCGGGCACACGGTGCACACCTACTCCACGCGCAAGCCGCCGGAGGAAGCCAACGCCGGCGAGGAAGTTCGCCGCGAGAGACAGCAGACTGACTACATCCTGGAAGGTTCGCCGCTGCGCCTGATCGCCGCGGTTACGGCATGCAAACTGCGCCATCCTTTGCGCTGGCTGAAAGCGTGTGCCCTGGCCTGGCAGGCTCATCAGCCGGGAATCAAAGGGTTTTTCACGCAGTTGGCGTACCTGATGCAGGCAGCGTACCTAGCGCGGCGCATCGAGCAGCACGGCATCCAGCACGTGCACGTGCACATCCCCATGAACGCGGCCAACGTAGCGATGCTGGCGGCGGTGATCGCGGACGTGAGCTTCAGCATGACCAGTCACGGCATGCGCGACACGTACGACCCGACGCGCTGGGCGATCGTGCTCAAGATTAAGCAGGCAGCCTTTACCGTGTTCGCCACCAACTTCGGGCGGGGGCAGGCGATGATGATCTCGCCGCAGAGCTTGTGGCCGAAGATGCACGTGGTGCGTTGCGGACTGGACCGGGCGTTTCTGGATCAACCGGCCACGGAAGTTCCCGGCGAGCCGCGGTTGCTGTTCGTCGGTCGCCTGTCGCCGGAGAAAGGCGCGCCGCTGCTGATCGAAGCGGTGGCCAAGTTGCGCAGCGAGGGTATCCCGGTTGAGCTGACCATGATCGGCGACGGCCCATCGCGCGGTGAGATCGAGCGGGCCATCGCGCAGCATCAGTTGCAGGATGCGGTAACTCTGCTGGGGGCGCAGGACAGCGAGCGCGTGCGGCAGGAATTGACTCGGCATCGCGCCCTGGTGCTGGCCAGTTTTGCCGAGGGATTGCCGGTGGTGATCATGGAGGCATTCGCCATGCATCGCCCGGTGATCAGCACATGGGTGGCAGGCATTCCCGAACTGGTTGAGAACGGCGTCAACGGTTTGCTGATCTCGCCCGGCTCGATCGAGGCGCTGAGCAACGCGATGGGCACGATGTGCCGGCTGTCCGTGGCAGAGGTGGCCGCGATGGGCCAGCGCGGCGCGGCTGCCGTCCGCGGCCGGCATGATGCCAACCAATGCGTCGGACAACTGGAAACGCTGCTGCATCAGGCGATATCCTCGCAGCGGTCCGTCAACTGAATGGAATCACAACAGGGGTGAAATCATGACCCGATCCGATCCTCTCATCGACGTCTCCATCGTCATTCCCATGTACGACGAACAGGCCAACGCTCCCGAACTGGTGCGCCAGTTGCGGACGATGATGGACGGCCAGCCGCAGCGCTACGAGGTGATCTTCGTTGACGACGGCAGTCACGACGACACGATTCCCGCGCTGAAGCAGGCGATCGGCGGCGATGGTCGCTTCACCGTGATCGAGTTCATGAAGAACTTCGGCCAGACCGCGGCGATGGCGGCTGGGTTCGAGCGGGCCCGCGGCAAGGTCATCGTGCCCATGGACGGCGACCTGCAAAACGACCCGGCCGACGTGCCGGGTCTGGTGGCCAAGCTCGATGAGCCGCCAGGCTGGGACATCGTCAGCGGATGGCGCAAGAACCGCCAGGACAGGCTGTTTTCCCGGCGTTTTCCCTCGGTGATCGCCAACCGCCTGATCAAACGGCTGACCTGGACCACGGAGATTCACGACTTCGGCTGCTCGCTGAAGGCCTATCGCCGCGTGGTGCTGGAGGACGTGCGGCTGTACGGCGAAATGCACCGCTTCCTCCCGGCCGTGTGCAAGTGGCGCGGGGCCAAGGTCACCGAGATGGTCGTCCATCACCGCCCGCGCACCGCCGGCCGCAGCAAGTACGGCCTCAAGCGCACGTTCAAAGTCTTGCTCGACCTGCTGACGGTCAAGTTCCTGGGCGACTATCTGACCAAGCCCATCTACTTCTTCGGCAAGCTGACCCTGGCGGCGGTGGCGGTGTCGTTCCTGGCTCTGGCGATCGCCATCGCCCAGAAGTACGGCTATCTCACCGGTCACGACGAGCCGATCCGCCTCAACAACAACATCCTGGTCATGTTCGCGGTGATGACCTTCCTCATGGGCGTCATGTTCGTCATGATCGGCATCATCAGCGAACTGCTGGTGCGCATCTACCATGAGAGCCAGGATCGCCGGCCATACAAAATCCGCAATGTCCACACCCCCGCCCCCGGAAGGGATCGCGATGAACACTGAAAGCACTGAACCCATGAACAGCGAACTGATCATTCCCGAGAAGTTGTCCGCCCGTATCGAGCCTTTCGACTCCTACTGGCAGGCGCCCAAGGACGTGGAAAAGGGTTACACCTCCTTCTTCCACTACTACAAGGCCAACTTCCTGCCCTACGTCGGCAGCAATCGCCAGGCGGACATCCTGATCGTCAGTGCGGGGCCCGGCTACCTGGTCAACCTGCTCAAGCAACAGGGCTACAGCAATGTGCTGGGCATCGACTCCGACCCCCGGAAGGTGGAACAAGCCAAGGCGCGCGGGCTCAACTGCCGGACGGCCGAGGCGTTCCCGTTCCTTAGCGATAAGCGCGCGGCCTACGATGTGATCGTCTGCGAGCAGGAGCTGAACCACTTGACGCTGGAAGAAATGCTGACGTTCCTGAAGCTGTGCCAGCGAGCCATGCGCCCGGGCGGCACGCTGCTGGTCTATGGATTGAACGGCGCCAACCCGCTGGTCGGTTCGGAGAACCTGGCCCACAACATCGACCACTTCAACACGTTCACCGAATACAGCCTGCGCCAGGTGCTGGAGATCAACGGCTTCGAGCGAATCAGGCTGCTGCCGCTGAAGCTGTACGTTTTCTGGAAAAACCCAGCCAATTACGTGGGTTTGATCGCCACCGGCCTCTTCCATCTGTTCTTCCGGGCCTGTTATATCCTGTATGGCAAAGACGCTAAGATACTGACCAAGAAGATCGCGGCCGTCTGTCATAAGCCGGCCTAAAGGGGAAACGCCGACATGAAACAGGTACTTGTCACCGGAGGCGCCGGCTTTATTGGCGCCAACCTCGCCCGTCACTATCTGGACGCCGGCTGCCGCGTGGTGATCTACGACCATCTCGGCCGCAACGGTTGCGTTGAAAACCTCGACTGGCTGCGCAGCCGGCAGAACGCGGCCAACCTGAGCGTGCTGATCGGCGATGTGCGCATGCCGACGCTGGCCCTGCGGCGCGAGGTGGAAAAGTCCGACGCCCTGTTCCACATGGCCGCCCAGGTGGCGGTGACCACTTCCGTCACCGATCCGGTGTTCGACTTCCAGGTCAACGCCCTGGGCACCTTCAACATGCTCGAACTGGTGCGCGAGAGCAAGGGCAAAAAGCCCGTGTTTTTCTATGCCTCGACCAACAAGGTCTATGGCGGCATGGAGGACATCACCATCGTGGAAGGCGAGCAGCGCTACAGCTATCGCGACCTGCCGCTGGGCATCCCCGAGGATCGCGTGCTCGATTTCCACTCGCCCTACGGCTGCTCCAAGGGCACGGCCGACCAGTACGTGCGCGATTACGCCCGCATCTATGACCTGCGGAGCGTCGTGTTCCGCCAGAGCTGCATTTATGGTTATCGCCAGTTCGGGCTGGAAGATCAGGGCTGGGTCGCCTGGTTCATCATCGCGGCGATGATCGGCCGGCCCATCACTGTCTATGGCGATGGCAAGCAGGTGCGCGACGTGCTGTTCATCGACGACCTGGTCGCTGCCTACGACAGCGCCTGGAAACAGATCGACAAGACCTCCGGCCGCATCTTCAACATAGGCGGCGGCCCGCAGAACACCATCTCCCTGCGCGATCTGCTCAAGCTGCTGAAGGAGGAAGTGAATCCCCGGCTCGATCCAGCCAAGGGCGACTGGCGCCCGGGCGATCAGCCGGTGTACGTCTCCGATATCCGTAAGGCAAAAGCTGAGTTCGGCTGGGAGCCGATGACCGACTGGCAAAGTGGTGTGCGCCAGCTCGTGCAGTGGGTCAAGGACAACCGCGCCATGCTGGAACGCATGTTCTAGCCCGACAGGGTCAATCAACGTGAACATTCTCCAGATCTGTTACGAATATCCGCCCCTGGGCGGCGGCGGTGGCATTGGCGCCAGCCAGTATGCCGAGGCCTGGGCCCGGGCGGGTCACAAAGTCACCGTGCTCACCGCGCACGGCAAGGGCCTGCCCAAATTCGAGAACCTGCGCGGCGTTGAGGTCATCCGCGTTTCCTGCTTCGGCCGCAAGCAGCGCGCCACCGCCACGTTCCTGACCATGGGCATCTTCGTGCTTTCTGCCATGCTGTACGGGCTGTTTCATCGAAGCAAACTCAAACAGCGGGCCGACGTGATCAACACCCACTTTTCCATTCCCACCGGCCCGGCCGCGCATTTCATCGCTCGCTGGCTGGGCGTACCCAACGTGCTGACAATCATCGGCGGCGACATCTACGATCCGTCCAAAAAGTCCTCGCCCCACCGCAGCGCCCCGCTGCGGGCGGTCAATCGCTGGGTCATCGGCAAAGCCGATCATGTGGTCGCCATCAGTTCCGACACGAAAAAACGCGCCATCGAGCATTATCAGATCACGCGCGACATCCAGGTGATCAACTACGGCTTCCGCCCCACGCCTCCCCCGCCCCCGGAAGTGCTCCCGGAAGGTGCGGCTACGATCACCAAGCCCAATGACGGCATTTTTCGACTGATTAGCGTCGGCCGACTCGTGAAGCGCAAGGGATTTAACCACCTGGTTCGCGCCATGAAGAAGCTGCCGCGGGACGTGCAGTTGAGCATCGTCGGTGACGGCCCGCTGGATGCTGAGTTGAAGCAGCTTGCGGCGCAGGAGCATGTGGCGGACAGGGTCCATCTGCTGGGCTACCAGAGCCGCGAGAGCATCTATCGCCTGCTGCGGCAGAGTGATTGCTACGTGCTTTCCTCGCTGCACGAGGGCCTGGGCATCGTGGTGCAGGAAGCGATGGAAGCGGGCTTGCCCGTGGTGGCGACGGACAACGGCGGGCAGGTCGATCTGATCCACGAGCCGCGCAACGGCCTGCTGGTGCCGATCGAAAACGCCGACCGGATCGCTGAAGCTGTGATGAAGATCCGCGATAATCCCGCCCTGGCTGCGGACATGGGTCGCCACAATCAACAGGACATCGCTGAGCTTCACATCGACCACAACTGCAAGCTCTATCTCGACGCTTTCGAGCGCGCCATGGCGCGGTAAAAAATCATGCAACGTGATCTGAACGCACTGACGGAACGGACCTTCGACCTGCTGGTGATCGGCGGCGGCATCTTCGGCGCCTGCGCAGCCAACGATGCCGCCCAGCGCGGCCTGAACGTCGCCCTGATCGAGCGCGGCGATTTCTGCTCGGCCACCAGCGCTCACAGCTACAAGCTGCTGCACGGCGGACTGCGCTATCTGCAGCATGCTGACCTGATCCGCGTGCGCGAATCCGCCTGTGCCAGGCGCAGCTTCATCCGCGTGGCGCCGCACCTGGCCCATCCGCTGCCAATCGTGGTGCCGACCTACGGCATGGGCATGAAAAGCAAGCCCGCCCTGCGGGCAGCGATGACGATCTATGACACGGTCACCTTCGACCGCAACAACGGCGTGGCCGATCCGGCCCGTCACGTGCCGCGCGGCCACACGCTCAATCGTGACCAAGTGCTCGCCCGTTACCCCGGCCTCAGCCCGCAAGGGCTGACCGGGGCGGGCGTTTTCTGCGACGGTCAGATGTTCAATCCGCCGCGACTGGTGCTGGCCTTTGTCGAAACGGCCGTCAAGCACGGCGCGGTGGCAGCCAATTATGTCGAGGCGGTCAACCTGATTCGTGAAGGCGATCGCATCGGCGGCATCGAAGCCCGCGACACGCTGGCCGGCCATGACCTGACCATCAAAGCCAAGGTTGTGCTGAACGCGGCCGGCCCCTATGCCGAGGGATTACTGGCCAGGGCGTTGGGCAAGTCCATCGATCCGCCGGTGTATTGGTCACGTGATGCGTTCCTGGTGGTGGATCGTCAACTGGTTGCGCCGCCGCACGCTCTGGCGCTGCAGGCACAATCGCACGACCCCGAGGCCATGCTCAGCCGCGGAGCGCGGCACCTGTTCCTCGTGCCCTGGCAGAACCACGCCACGCTGGTCGGCGTCTGGCACAAGGTCTATAAGGGCCATCCCGATCAGTTCACCGTCACCGATGCTGAGATCGAAAAGTTCCTCGACGAGATCAACGGCGCCTACGACGGGCTCAAGCTCAGCGGCGATGACGTGAGCATGTGGAATGCCGGCCTGATTCCCTTCGGTGAAAACGAACAGGAAGAAGGCGACCTGAAGTTCGCCCACCGCTCGCGCCTGGTCGATCACGCCAAGGAGCGGCAACTCGACGGGCTGATCACGCTGATCGGCGTGCGCTACACCACCAGCCCCCTGGAAGCGGTCAAGGCGGTCAACATCGCATTCCGGAAGCTGGGGTGCAGCGCGCCGGATGGCGTCGATTCGCGCAGCACACCGCTCGTCGGCGGCGATATCACCGACTTCGCCGCCCTGGCTAGAACACTAGCGCGCTTCGGTGAAGCAATTGCCAGTCACCTGGCCCACAACCACGGCACGCGCGCCGATGATGTGGTCAAACTGGCGGACGAGCACAGCGAACTGGCTGCTGTGTTCCCCGACGGGCGCACGCTGCACGCTGAAGTCGTTCACGCCGTGCGCGATGAGATGGCCCAGACGGTGCACGACGTGGTGCTGAGGCGCACCGACCTGGGCACAGCCGCGTATCCGGGTCGGTCGGTGATCGAAACCTGCGCCGATCTGATGGCCCGCGAACTGGGCTGGGATCAAACGACCCGAAATCAACAGGTCGAACAGTGCATCGAGAAGTTCCCCGCCAACATCCGCAAGCGCGTGGCGTGACCGGCTTCAGGTGGCGCGTTCCAGCAGACAGAGATTGTTGGCCAGCCAGAACCCGCGACGGATGTTTTGCCGGATGAACTGTCGCAGTTGATCGGTGCGAGATTCATGCAGACAGAAGCCCAACTGGTGAAAGCGATTGATCCAATACTGCGGCGGCTGGGCGTTGATATGCCCATAGCCGTGCTGGCCGGGCTGCGCGGACGAGAACATGACCAGCGGAGCGCAGCGGGCGCAATGTTGAACGAGTCGATCACCCAGGGCCGGCGGCAGGTAGTGAGCCACCTCGATGCACAGGCACAGATCACAGGCACGTTCGACGCCGGGAAAATCGTTCAGATCGAACGGCTGCACCGGCAGGCCATACAACCTGCGCGCAGCAGCGCGGGCATGCGCGGAGTGTTCGTAGCCGAACACTTCCAGGCTGCGATTCTGCAACTGGTGCAGATACACGCCGGTGCCGCAGCCCAGGTCCACCGCCGTGCGCAGTTGCGGATAAAGTGCGAGCAGTCCCTCGACCGCGGCCGGAGCGGTCTCCAGAGCTCCGCGGTGAAACATGCTGAAGGTCAGGCGATTGAAGATCAGCGGCTGCGATCCGACACGTTCACCCACGGCCGAAACCAAGTTGCCGATCTGGCCGCGCACCGCCAGGCCCAATCGCCCTTCGCGGCGCAGACGAGCGAACTTCTGCCGCAGCGTTTCCGGCGAGCGCGTATGCTGGGCAACGGATGGTTTTGAGCGATCGCTCACGGACGTCCCCTGATACAACTTTGACGCCGCTCATGCCCGCAACCGAAATCGTAACTCTGGGATCTCTGAATAACAGGCCGTCGCGTCGGATTCCTTAACGCCACGGCCGGCAGACCGGCCTCAGCCGAGGTTACTCAGGGATACCTGCGACATTATAGGCATGAAACTTTTTATCAAGTTGATGATCAGTGCCGTGTTGCTGGGCGTGCTCGTCTGGATGATGGGGGGCGTGCGCCCGCTGCTGGCGCAAATGGCGGAGCTGGACCCGTGGTACGCCCTGGCCACGGTGGCGGTGATCACGGCCGACCGCGTGCTGATGACCTACAAGTGGGGGCTGCTGCTGAACAGCCTGGACCAGCGGCTGCCGCTGTGGCGCGGGGTGCGGATTTATTGTGCCGCCATGATCTGGGGCATGGTCATGCCCTCGACCATCGGCGCGGATGCGGTGCGGATTTACGCCACGCGCCGACAGGGGCTCGACGCCCATCGCGTCACGGCCACGGTGGTGATGGAACGGCTGATCGGGTTCCTGGCAGCCCTGGTCATGGGCATGGTGGCCGTCGGGGTGCTGGTCATGCTGGGGCATGCCGAGGGCTGGATGCTGCCGGTGCTGGCGATCGCGGGAGCGACGCTGCTGGCTGGCATGGTCGCCCTGGCCTGCTCGTTCCACGATGCAGCGTTTAACCTACTGCACGAAAAGCTGTTGGGGCGATGGCGGGATAACCGGATCGCGACCACCATGCGCAAGTTTCACGATGGCTACCGCACGTTCGGCAGGCATCGCGGTACGCTGATCGTTTTCTTCCTGTTGAGCCTGCTGGAGCAGATGACGCCGGTGCTGCACTGCTGGCTGATAGCCCGGGGCATGGGGATCGAGGTGGGTCTGCTGTTTTTCACGGGGGCGGTACCGTTGTCGATCCTGCTGGCGCGGCTGCCGGTGTCGATGGACGGGCTGGGGGTGTTCGATGCAGCTTTCGCGGCCCTGCTGGCCTGGGCGGGGGCGACGCCGACCGAAGCTGTGGCCATCGCTTTTGCGGGTAGAATAGTGCAGACTGCGGCTTTGCTACCTTGGTGGTTGTGGCAGTTGCTGATCGACGGGGGTCGGCCGCCGCGGCGTCAGGAGTCGCCTCCGATAACACCGGCTTTAGAATCAATTAGTCGATCCCCATAGAGATGAACTGCGTACTGCAAGGTGGAGAAGCGTAAGTTGAAAATCGGCGTCATGATGCGTGCGATGGATCAGGACAGCGGCTTTCGGGCCGTGGTTGATGGCTACGTGCGCGGCATGTTGCGCGTCGGGCCGCAGCACCAGTACGTGCTGTTCTATCGCAGCGACAAATACCTGGGCGGCTTCGCGGATCATCCCAACGTCAAAGAGGTGCTGTTGACTGGCCACAACAAACTGTGGTGGGATCAGGTCTCGGTGCCATGGCAGGCGCGGCGCGAGAAGGTCGATGTGCTGTTCAATCCCAAGTTCAGCGTGCCGCTGATCAGTCATTGCCCGGTGACGATGGGATTGCAGGAGCCGGTGTGGTACGCCTGGCCCCAGCACTATCCCTGGTTCAACACCTTCTACATGAAGCTGCTGCTGCCGCTGTACGTGCGCAAGGCGGCTTACTTCTTCCCCAACTCGCAGTTCATCCTGGACGAGAATCGCAAATTCCTCAAGCGCCCGTTCGCCAACACCAAAATCGCCTACTCCGCCACGCATGAGCAGTTCCAGCCCATCGACGATCGCGCCGCGCTGGAGGATTTCCGCGCCAGACTCCATCTGCCGCAACATTACATCCTCAACGTCACGCGCGTCACACATCCGGGCCTGGATCATGCCAATTCCTTCCACGGCGGTAAGAATCCCGAGACCGCCCTGCGGGCCTTCATGCAGATCCGCGATCGCGTGCCGCACCACCTGGTCATCGCCGGCCGCCAGGTGCATGAGTACCTGATGCACCTGGGTTTCAAGAACAGCGACCTGGAGCGCGTCCGTCTCATCGAATGGGTGCCCTTCGAGGATCTGGCCAAGCTCTATAACCTGGCGGATCTGTTCGTGATCCCCTCTTTCTACGAGGGTTGCCCCAACACGTTGATGCAGGCGATGGCCTGCGGGCGCCCCATCGTGGCGTCCAAGACCGGCGGCTGCCCGGACATCGGCGGCGAGGCCGTGCTCTTTGCTGACCCACATGATCCGGCCGACTTCGCACGCCAGATGCTGCGAGCGCTGGAAGATGAATCGCTGCGGCACGACCTGGCTGCACGAAGCCTCAAGCGATCGGCCCACTTCGACTGGGACCGCACCGCCCGCCTGATCCTGGAAGGACTGGAGCAGACCGTTCACGGCTGCGGCTCGCACGGCCACTGCCACCAGTCCCTGCACCAATCCTGAGCCACGCTTCACCTGCGAATCACACACTATGTCCAGCCATCCCACTGAGACGGTTCCTGTCACCGGTCAGCACCGCATCACCGAAGCGCAGAGCCGGCCGGTGCGACCCAAGGATCGCTTCCTGGTTTTCGGCGCGCCGAAGTTCGAGCAGCCGGAGATCGACGAGGTCATCGCCTGCATGCAAAGCGGCTGGATCGGCACCGGCCCGCGCACCGCGCAGTTTGAAAAGGCCATGAGCGACTACGTCGGCGGCGGACACGCCATTGCCGTCAACTCCTGCACGGCCGCGCTGCACCTGAGCATGCTGGGGGCCGGGCTCAAGCCTGGCGACGAGGTCATCACCACGCCGCTGACCTTCTGCGCCACCGTCAACGCCATCATCCACGCCGACGGCGCACCCGTGCTGGCCGACGTCGATCCGCAGACGATGAACATCAATCCCGCCCGCATCGCTGAAAAGATCACGCCGCGCACGCGAGCCATCATCCCCGTGCACTTTGCCGGCCGGGCCTGCGACATGGACGCCATCGTCGCCCTGGCTAAACAGCACAACCTGCTGCTGATCGAGGACTGCGCCCACGCCATCGAGACCGAATACCACGGCCGCAAAGCGGGCACCTTCGGCGACTTCGGCTGCTTCAGCTTCTACGTGACCAAGAACGTGGTCACTGGCGAAGGCGGCATGATCCTGACCCCTCACGAAGCTGATGCCGCACGCTTGAAGCGATTGGCCCTGCATGGCATGAGCAAGGACGCCTGGCACCGCTTTGGCGACAGCGGCTACAAGCACTATGCCGTGCTCGATGCCGGGTTCAAATACAACATGATGGACCTGCAGGCGTCGATCGGCCTGCACCAGCTTGCCCGCGTGGAAGCCAACTGGCAGCGCCGCCGCGCTATCTGGCAGCGCTACGATCAGGCCTTCGCCAACCTGCCGATCGTCACGCCCGTCCCGCCGCAGCCCGACACCCGCCACGCGTATCACCTGTACACCATCCTCGTCGAGCAGGAGCGCTGCGGCATCAGCCGCGATCAGTTCGTCGACGGCATGACCGCCCACCACATCGGCGTGGGCGTGCATTACCTTTCCATCCCCGAGCATCCGTTCTATCAGCAGCATTATCACGTGCGGCCGACCGATTATCCGCATGCCATGCACATCGGGCGTCAGACCGTCAGTCTGCCGCTGACGCCGGCCCTGAGCGATGACGATGTGCGCGACGTGATCGCCGCGGTCACGCAACTGCTTTCATCCTGAACCGCTGCTCTTGAGTTCATCCATGAACAGTCCGGGACAGAAGACGCCGATCATCCCGACACGGACGCCGCTGAACAGGAAGCGATGGCTGCTGGCGATCAAAGCCGTGGTCACGCTCCTGTTGTGCGCCGTCATTCTCTGGCAGACCGACTTCACCCGTCTGCTGCACACCATCGAGAATCCCAACCTAGGGCTGCTGCTGCTGGTGGTGGTGATGATGTTCCTGAGCGTGCCGTTGAGCGCGTACAAGTGGAAGCAGACGCTGCTGATCCACGGCATCGATCAGCGCTTCAACGATCTGCACCGCTGGTACTACGTGGCGGTCTTCTTCAACAACTTCCTGCCGACCAACATCGGAGGCGACGGCTATCGCATCATCAAGACGCTGGACAACGGCGTATCGCGGGCCGGGGCCGTGGTCGCGGTGTTCATCGAGCGCCTGTCCGGGCTGCTGGTGCTGCTGGCATTGGGATACATGGCCGCCACATGGCGGTTGACGCTGCCCGGCGCACATCCGCTGTCGAACAAGGCGGTGCCGCTGGGCGGGGCCGTGGCCATCGTGGGCCTGCTGGCGCTGCTGTTGATGACGCGCACCCGGGTGATCGAACGGTTGGCCCCCAAATTGCCGCGCAAAATTCAGAACGTGCTGGCCCTGTTCGACGATTTCAAGCGACATCCCGGACGCACCGCCTGGTCCTGCCTGGGCGTCAGCGTCATCTTCCACGCGCACACCATCACCTTCTACTGGCTGCTGCTGACCGCCCTCGACGAGCCGCCGCAACTCAGCGGCCTGGTCATCATGCTCGCCGCCACCGCCGTCATCGGTATGCTGCCGATCACCATTAATGGCATCGGACTGGTTGATGGCATGTTCATCTACGCCGCCCGACACTACGATATCGAGTACGAGGTCGCCCTCTCCGCCATGCTGCTGATCCGCGGCATCACCATCCTCATCAGCCTCGTCGGCGCCTGGTTCTATTTCTCGGCCGGGACCAGTGCCCACAAAATCAGACAGGCCCTGCACACGCCACCACCCACCAACGCTTGAGGTCTCATCATGCCCCAGGGTGAAATCCGCGAACTGAGCGGCGGCTCGTTCATCCGTGAAAAAATGCACGGCGAAAAACAGTCCAAACGCGCCATGTACCAGTCACTGGTCACCGGCAAAACGGGACTGCTTGCACTGCTGCACTACGAACTGGTCACCGGGTTGTTTGGCCGACTTCCGGGGGCGCTGGGCCTGGTGCTGCGCAAGATGTTCTTCAAGCGCCTCTTCCGCGGCTGCGGCGGCGGGCTGGTCATCGGCAGCGGCGTCACCATCCGTCACGGTGACAAAATCACCCTCGGCCGCAACGTGGTCATCGACGACGAATGCGTCCTCGATGCCCGCGGGGCAGGCGATGAGGGCCTGGTCATCGGCGACAACGTCATCATCAGCCGCGGCTGCACCATCCAGTGCAAGTCCGGCCCGATCAGCATCGGCGACAATTCCAACATCGGCTCACACACGCTCATCTGCGCCATGGGCGGCGTGCGCATCGGGTCATACGCCCTGATCGCAGGTTCATGCTCGATCAGCGGCGGGCAGTATCACAGCCAAGACCCCGATAAGCCGATCATGCAGCAGGGCATCTTCACCCGCGGACCGGTCGTCATCGGCGACGGCGCATGGCTGGGCATGAAGGTGCTGGTGCTCGATGCAGTGAGCATCGGGCCAAACGCCATCATCGGCTCGGGCGCGGTGGTCACCAAAGATGTTCCCGATCGCGCCGTCGCCGTGGGCGTCCCCGCCAAGGTCATCCAGAGAAGGTAAACATCCATGCAAGTGCTCATCACCGGCGGTACGGGTTTCATCGGATCACGGCTGGCGGCTGCCTGCCGCGAGGGCGGCGACCAGGTGCGCCTGCTTGGCCAGGCCAACACCGACGCCGAGCGGCAGAACCTCGAACAGCTCAAGAGCCAGGGCTATCAGATCGTCCTCGGCTCGGTCACCAACGCCGACGAAGTCAGGCGGGCGGTGGCCGGCTGCGACGTGGTTTATCACCTGGCAGCCGCCCAACATGAAGCGGGCAAGCCCGACGAGCACTTCCGCCACGTCAACGTCGATGGTACGCGCACCATGCTGCAGCAGAGCCTCGAAGCCGGCGTCAAGCGCTTCGTCCACGGCAGCACCATCGGCGTGTATGACGCGGAGCACGGCACCGTCAGCGATGACACCGCGGCGGTGCCCGACAACATCTACGGCGTCACCAAGCTGGAAGCCGAGGGCCTCGTGCGCAGCTACATGGACAAACTCTCTTGTGCCATGATCCGCATCAGTGAAACCTACGGCCCCGGCGACCGGCGATTGCTCAAGCTCTACAAGGGCATCAAAAAAGGCAAATACTTCCACATCGGGCGCGGCGATAATCTGCACCACCCGGTGTATATCGATGACCTGGTCAGTGCATTGCGCAAGGCGGCGGTGGTGGACAATCCGCCGCGTGAGCCGATGGTCGTGCCGGGCTACGAAGTGGTCACCTCGCGGCAGATGGCGGACACCATCGCTGACAGCATGGGATACAAGCGTCCGAAGCTGACCGTGCCGCTGGGGCCGTTGTGGCTGATGGCGGTGCTGATGGAGACGACGATGCGTCCGCTGGGCATGAACCCGCCGCTGCACCGCCGGCGCATGCACTTTTTTACCAAGAGTTTCCACTTCAAGGGCGATCTGGCCCGCAAAGCCCTGGGCTACGAAGCGACCGTGAGCTTCGCTGATGGCGCCAAGCGCACCGGAGCGTGGTACGAACAGCAGCATTTACTGGATTGACACATGTGTGGTATTGCCGGCATTGTGAATCCCGATAGCGTGCAGCGCCGGGCGCTGGAGCAGATGGCCTGCGCCCTGGCACACCGTGGCCCGGATGATGAAGGCTTCTACCTCGAGCACGATCCGCAGCAGCAGTGCGGGCTCACCCAGCGGCGACTTTCCATCATCGACCTGGGCGGCGGGCATCAGCCCATGGCCAACGAGGACCAGACCATCTGGGTCGTCTTCAACGGCGAAATCTACAACTATCAGCAGCTTCGTCCCCCGCTGGAACAGGCGGGCCACAAGTTTCGCACCAACAGCGACACCGAGGTGATCATCCACGCTTACGAGCAGCACGGCGACGAGTGCGTCAAGCTGCTGCGCGGCATGTTCGCTTTCGCCCTGTGGGATGAAAAGCGACGGCGGCTATTGATCGCGCGCGACCGCCTGGGGCAGAAGCCGTTGTTTTATGCACGCCATCAGGGGCGGCTGCTGTTCGCCTCGGAGATCAAGTCGGTGCTGGCCGCGGCGCCGGAGTTGCGCAAGATGAACCGCGCGGCGCTGGATCAGTATCTGACGCTGCGCATCATCGCGTCGCCGCTCACCATGTTCGAGGGCATCAGCAAGTTGCCGCCCTCGCACATGCTGACTTATGAGCTGGCCACGGACAAGCTGGAGGTCAGCAGGTACTGGCAGGCGACTTACGAGCCGAAGTGGGAAGGCGACGAGCAGCAGCTTACGAAGAAACTTGAAGAAGCAATTATCGAATGTCTGCGCCTGCACATGATCGCGGACGTGCCGGTGGGCGCGTTCATGAGCGGCGGGCTGGATTCAACGCTGGTCGTGGCCATGCTCAAGGCGCACGGGTTAGCCCCGGACTTACAGACCTTCAGCGTCAGTCTGCCCTACCGCGATCTGGATGAAGCTCCTTACGCCAGAATGGTGGCGAAAAAGTACGGCACGATCCATCACGAGCAGGAGATTCACCCCTCGCTGCTTTCGCTGCTGCCGAAGCTGGTCTGGCACTTGGATGAGCCGAGCGATCCGCTGGCGGTCTGCCAGTATCTGATCTCACAGTTCGCGCGGCAGCACGTGAAGGTGGTGCTGGGCGGCGAAGGCGGCGACGAACTGTTCGGCGGATACGATCGCTACTACGGCAATCGCTACACCAGTTACTACGCAGCCATACCGCGACTGCTGCGCAGCGGCGTGTTGGGCCCGCTGCTCAATCTCGTGCCGGACGGCAAGTGGTACAAGTCCAAGGGCCATCAGCTCAAGTGGATTCATCAGCTCTCCTACCACGACGGCGGCCGGCGCTACGCCAAGAGCCTCGGCTACTTCTACTTCCCCGACCCCCGGAAGGAACTTTACGGCCCCGCCATGGCCGATCTGCATAACGATCCGAACGCTTGCATTCGTGAGCATTACGAAAACGCCCTGGCTGCCAACGATATCGATCGCATGTTGTGGGCTGACTCCATGGTGCGCATGCCGGACCATCCGGTGATGATCCTGGACCGCATGACGATGGCTCATGGTCTGGAAGCCCGGGCGCCATTCATGGATCACGTGCTGGCGGAGTTCGCCGCCCGCCTGCCGGTGGATTTGAAGGTGCACGGCCGAACCACGCGCTACATCCAACGCAAACTTTGCGAGAAGTATCTGCCGGCCGAGTTGATGACCCGGCCCAAGCAGGGCTTTCACTCGGCGCTGCCCTATCTGCTCAAGGATGAGTATCGCCTGCTGTTCGACACCTTCCTGCGCCGGCCGAGCCTGGTCGCCGACGGCCTGCTGCGGCAGGCGCCGATCGACCGCCTGCTGGCCGAGCATGCCGGCGACCGGGCGGACCACGGCCAGCGCCTGTGGCTGCTGCTGAACAGCGAGGTCTGGTACCAGATGCACATCCTCGGCCGGGACGTCGAGGCCCTGACCGAGCAGTTGGCCCGGGGCTCAGCCACAACCACCGCAACCGCTGAAACCGCCGCCTGTTAAGCTGGGTCAACTCGCTACCGAACTATTGCCACTGGTTTGACCTGTACCAGCGCTACAGACGGACTTTATGCAAGAAAAACATTTTCTGATCGATTTCACCCCGGCTAAGATGGGTGGTTGAATAACTGTGGGTGATAAGAGCTTTTCGCACAGGAGTGGAACGGCCGACATGGAACGTGTTTCTATAAGGGACTGCAAGCCCCGGGTGTCAGCCTGTCGCTGGACGGCGGTGCTGGGGCTGCTGATATGGCTGGCCGGAGCGGCCCAGGCGGTTACGCTGGGGGTCATCGGTGACAGCTACGGCGACGAGTATGCCATCAAAAGCTCCCGCAACCGCCACCGCAACTTCGTCGAGCAACTGGCCGCCGCCGACCGTGTCAGCTTCGGCAACGCCTCCGGCAATCCCACTCAGTATCAGTACAACTTCGCCTTCAGCGGCGCCACCACCGACGACGCGGTCAGCAGCCAGCTTCCCTCGACGCTGTCCAACCTGGCCAGTCTCGACTACGTGGTCATCAGCATCGGCATCAACAACTTCGCCGGCTGGACCGGCAGCCCCAACGTGCCCCAGACCTACCGCGACATCTACAACGGCAACGCCATCGTCACCAGCAATACCGTCAATAATGTCGTGGGCGACATCCAGCAGATGATCGGCGACATCCGCGCCCAGAATCCGAACCAGAGCATCGTCCTGGCCAACGTTCCCGACTGGGGCGCCGCCATCGGTTTCCGTTCCAACATCATCGACGGCAACTTCAACTTCACCGGCATCAGCGATCCGGCCAAGCGCCAACTGGTCACCGATGCCGTCAGCAACGTCAACAGCCAGTTGACCAGCTTCGCCAACGGCCTGGGCATTCCCGTCGTTGACAACTTCGGCCTGCTCAACCTGGCCCTGCAGAGCCCGCTTTACTTCCCCGATCTCGACGGCCCCGGACCGAATGTCAACGTCACCAGCAATCCTTCGACCTCCGGCCAGGGCGACGGCACCTACTTCTGGGCCGATGCCATTCATGCCGGTACGCTCTACCACGGCCTGTTCGCCAATGCCGTGCTCACCGCCATCAACATGGCTTACGGCGAACATCTGATCCCTCTGCTGCCGCAACAGATCGCCACCGCTTATACCGGCTCCACCGAGTTGAGCGTCGGCGATCTGCAGATCCTCGGCGACAACTGGCAGCAGAACGGCGCCGACTGGGCCCATGGCGATTTCAACGGCGACGGCCTCGTCAATCTCAGCGATCTGCAAATCATCGGTGACAACTGGAATCTCTACGGCGCGGACTTGCAGGCCTTGGATATCGACCTGGCCGGCTATGTGATCACGCCCGAGCCGGCCGCGGCGATGATGCTGCTGGGCGGTATGCTGCTGCTGACCAGCCGCAGACGTTAAGGAAGTTACCCCTCCACGCCGCAATCTGATGCAGCATGCACGGCCGTTCATTCTGGTGCTATTGGCTCTGTTGGTCGCCACCGCTCCCTCGGCGCGGGCGGTCACGATCGCCACCCTCGGTGACAGTTATAGCGATGAGTATGCCATCAAGAGCACGCGCAATAACCACCGCAACTGGATTGAGCAGCTGGCCGCTGTCGGCAGCGTCAACTTCGGCAATCCCTCCGGCAATCCCACCCAGTATCAGTACAACTTCGCCTTAAGCGGCGCCACCACCAACGACGCCCTGCTGACGCAGTTGCCCAGCCTGCTGGGACCCAACAACGACGACCCCGGCCACTCCAATCTCTTCTTCGCTGACTACGTCGTCATCGACATCGGACTCAACGACTATCACGGCCTGACCGGCGGTTCCCCCATGACGCCGCAGACCTACATCGACATCGGCAACGCCAACGCGGCTGTCACCGCCGCCACCATCGGCGGCTTCGGACCCGGTGAGGGCGGTATCCTCGGCAACATCAAGAGCCTGATCGACATCATCCGCGCCGCCGATCCCGGCAAACGCATCGTCCTGGCCAACATCGCCGACTGGCGGGCCACCCGTCCCTTCCGCCAGGCCCGCATCGATACCGCCTTCGACATCGACTTCACCGGCACCGGCGGCTCTGACAACGCGCTGCTGCGACAGCAGGTCTATTTCACCATCCGACAGGCCAACGCCGACCTAGCTGCCTACGCCAACAGCATCGGAATCCCCGTGGTTAACAAGTTCCTGCTGTTGAACAAGGCTGCCAAAAGATCGATCCCCCTGACCATGGAAGATCGCATCGAATTCAAGAACGAACCCGACATCACCGGCATCCAGGGCGGCGCTTACGATCTGTGGGCTGACGGCCTGCACCCCGGCACCGCCTTCAACGGCCTGTACGCCAACGCCATCATTGCCGCCCTCAACGGATACTACGGCGAAGAACTCGACTATCTGACCTCCCAGCAGATTATTGCCGGCTACCTCGGCGCTGCGGACCTGCCCACTTTGCCGCTGCACTCGGCCTGGGACTTCAGCCGTTATGTCATCGCGCCCGAGATACCACTCGCACTGACGCCCGCACTTTCCCTCGACGCGATCCCCGAGCCGACATCGGCCCTGAGCCTGCTGACAGCCGGTGCACTGCTGTCGATGTGCCAGGGCCGCGATGTTGCGATACCTCATCGATGCTGAACCGCAAGACCACCACGGTCATTCTGGCCGCACTGATGTTGGCCGGCGCTGTCCTGCGCCTGGGCAACCTGGACGCCCTGTCGCTGCACGGCGATGAGGGTTACCAGGCCATGGCCGTGGCGGGCATCCTCGAACATGGGGCGCCGGTGTTGGACAGTCGATACGTCTATGACCGCGCGCCGCTGTTCAGCTACACGCAGGCAGCCTGCGCCGCTGTGTGCGGGCGCATCGACGGCCTGTCACTGCGACTGCCGGCCGCACTCGCCGGTCTGTTCTGCATTCCCGCGGTGTTCTGGCTCGGCGCCACCCTGCTGGATCGCCGCGGCGGCTTGCTGCTGGCGACGCTGATCGCCTTCTCCACCTGGCACATCGAGATGTCGCGCTATGGGCGCTTTTACACGATGTTCCAATTGCTGTTCGTACTGGCCCTGGTGATGTTCTATCTCGGTTTCTATCGCGGACACATCGCCGCGATGGTCGGTTATGCCGTCGCCACACTGATCGCCATCAGCCTGCACGACCTGGGCATCATGATGGGCGTGCTGTTTCTGACCGTGATCCCGCTACGCTCGATCACGCTGCGCCGCAAGGCTGCATACGTCGGCGGACTGCTGGCGGTGGGTGCCGCCCGCACGATCTACTACAAACTGCTGTGGCAGGTGTTCGCTGCGTATGAAGTGCCCTGGCAGGAGTGGGTCGATCCGGCCGGAACCTCGAACCACACGGCCGCTCTGGGACAGATCAATCTGCCCACGATGGTGCATCTGCTGTCGAACCTGCACAAGGTACATGTGGTGGGCATTCTTCTGCCGATCCCATTGCTGGCGATCACTGTCATCGTGTGGACGGGCGTGAAGGACCGGCGGTATCTGCCGACGCTGACGGCGGTGGGCATGGTGCTGGCAGCCATGATCCACGAGTTGGCGTTGATGGTGCTGCTGGGGCTGGTGTATCTGGCATTCTTCGTGCGCAACGAGCGCGACCTGCGCCGGCGGCAGTTCGTGCTGGCCCTGCTCGGCGGCACGGTGACCCTCGGATTGTGGGGCGCCTTCCTGCTTTACACGCGCATCGCCACCAGCTTCAGTGACGTGCTGCTGAACCTGACGCGATTCCCCGACATCGGGCGCTACTACCTCAGTTGGCTTCTCGCCGGTTGGCCGGTGTTGCTGGTGATCGGGCTGGCCGGCTGGATCATGCTGTTGCCGTCGGCGGCGCGCGAGGACGAGCCGGGCGCGCCCAAGCCGCACTGGTTCGCGCTGACAGCCCTGATCGGGCCGGTGTATGCGATGGCCATGCTCAACTGGAAGTTCAGCGAGGCCCGCTACTTCTTTCATCTCTATCCGCTGATGCTGGTCGGCTGCGTGGCGGCAGCGTTGGCGCTGGCGGATGCATTGCAGCGTAAATGGCCTGCACCACGCGGCGTGATGGTGACCGCCTGCGCCGTCGTGTTGTTGTTTGTCGGGCAGGACACCAACCCCATCGCGGCCGCGTCTTACGCCAGACACGGCCAGGACGCGCATAAGAACCCCTATCGCGCTGCGCTGAACTGGTCCGTGCAGGCGGACTATCATCCTGACCCCCGGAAGGTGTCGCGCTATGTGGCGGCACATCGCAGGCCGGGCGACCTGGTGATTGGCGTCGGTCCGCCGCACGTGGCGGCGTTGTATTGCTGGTATGTGGGACAACTCGACGCCCAGATCGGGCGGCTGGACAACTACGTGCAACTGGCCGAAGTGGCGGGGGATGATCAGCCGCACTATCCGATCACCGGGGCCCGCGTGATCTACCAGGCGGACCAGTTGCGGCAACTGCTGGATGAGGCCGATGGACATACGGTGTGGCTGCTGGCAGATCATCGCGTGCTGGCGGAGGACGCGGGGTTCCTGCTGGATGAGGACCTGCGGCAGATGTTGCTGACGCGCTTCGCTGAGCCGGTGTGTACGGGACTGGATGGGATTAGTTACGTGGCCCGTGCGGGAAAAGCATCGGATGAGTGACGGCCGCCGCTATCTGTTGATCAGTCCCTGCCGCGACGAGGGCAAGTACCTTCGCCGCACGCTGGACAGCGTGATCGCCCAGCGCGTGCGACCCGCCAAATGGATCATCGTCGATGACGGCTCGACCGACGACACCCCCGACATCCTGCGGGAATATGCGGCGAAGCACGACTTCATCGAAGTCTGCAACAAGCCCGATCGAGGCCGGCGTGCAGTAGGCCCGGGCGTGATCGAGGCGTTTTATGACGGTTACGATCGCGCTGATCCGGCGCAGTTTGATTACGTGTGCAAGATCGACGTGGACCTGGACCTGCCGCCGCGCTATTTCGAGATTCTGATGCAGCGCATGGAGGCCGAGCCGCGCCTGGGCACGTGCAGCGGCAAGCCGTACTTTGAGTGGAACGGCAAGCTGGTCAGCGAAAAGTGCGGTGACGAAATGAGCGTGGGCATGATCAAGTTCTACCGCCGCTCGTGCTTCGAGCAGATCGGCGGCTTCGTGCGGCAGGTGATGTGGGACGCGATTGACTGCCACCGTTGCCGCATGCTGGGCTGGATAGCCGCCAGCTACGACGAGCCGGACCTGCGCTTCATCCACCTGCGGCCGATGGGCTCCAGTCACAAGGGCATCCTCACCGGGCGCATGCGTCACGGGTTTGGCCAGTATTTCATGGGCACCGACCTGGCGTACATGAGCGCCAGCGCCATCTTCCGCATGACGCGCCCGCCGCTGATCGTCGGTGGCGCTGCCATGTGGTGGGGCTACGTGCGCAGCATGTTCGGGCGCACCCCGCGCTACGAAGACCCGGCCTTCCGCAGGTTCCTTCGCCGCTACCAGTGGCAGTGTCTGCTCAAGGGCAAGTCGAAGGCTACCGAACAGTGCAACCGCGTGATGGCCGGTGCGTGGAAACCTACGACATGATCGATCAACGACTACCCATCGTGACGATCGACGGCGTAGCGCTTCATGCGATCGACGAAGCGACCTGCGTGCGGCACGTGCTGGACGAGCTGGCGGCCGGTCGCGGCGGATGGATTGTGACGCCCAACCTGGATCACCTTTGTCGGGCCTCGCGCGATCAGGACTTCCGGCGGATGCTGGGTAAAGCGGATCTGGCTTTGGCCGACGGCATGCCGCTGTTGTGGGCAACCAAGGTGCAGGGTACCCCGTTGCCGCAACGGGTGGCTGGTTCGACATTGGTCTGGACGCTGGCCGAGGCGGCGGCGGGGCAGGGTCGCAGCCTGTTTCTGCTGGGTGGCGCCCCCGGAAGTGCTCAGGCTGCGGCCCGAGTTCTCCATCAGCGATTCCCCGATCTGAAGATTGCCGGCACACATTGCCCGCCGATGGGTTTTGAAAATGATCAAGCGCAGATGCGGGCGATCACCGAGGCGCTTGTTGCTGCGAAGCCTGACCTGGTCTATGTCGGGCTCGGTTCACCCAAGCAGGAACGTTTGATCGAACAACTCCGCCTTCAAAACCTGCTACCTGCCGCCTGGTTTCTGGGCGTGGGCATAAGTATTTCGTTTATTGCCGGTCACGTGAAGCGTGCGCCTAAACTGTTACAGGTCATCGGCTTGGAATGGTTTCACCGCCTGTGTCAGGAGCCCCGTCGGTTGGCCCGCCGATATCTGTTGGATGATTTTCCGTACCTGTTTCGGGTATTATGGTTGGCCGGTCGCCACCGTCTGGCCGGCAAGGACTGCGGTAACGAGACGGGCAAGGATGGGCGGAAAAGGGACACGAGGGATTGTCACTGAAGTCCGACACTAGGACGTGGCGACCGCACGTCTGATTGGATCTGACATTGCTGCGATGCGGCAAACGGATGAACGGGAGCACAGAGGCGCTTGATGCTGTTGAGGGCCGAACATACAACTCGTGAGAAGTCGCGCGCTGCGCTGGAGCCTTTGAAGCAACTGAAGGCAGCCATCCTGCTGGCGGGCACGGTCCACGCCAACGCCCTGCGGCGGGCGGTGGGTCGCTTCGTGCTCGAGCTGCCCATCGACAGCGGCCGGTGCGTGATGGACAGTTGGCACGCCCACCTGCTGAGCCTGGCCCAGCGCCTGAACCTCGACCGACTTTCGGTGCGGGTCATCGTGGACCGGACCACGCCCACCCCGGCCGCCAATCGCTGGAACGGCCGCTGCGAGGTCAGCTTCGAGCAGGACCCGTTCGAGTTCCGCGGCACCGGCGGCCTGCTGTGCGACCTGGCGCGACAGTACGAGGACGACGATTATCTGCTGGTGATCAACGCCCCGCAGGTGCTCTACGAGCCACTGGCGATCCTCACCGAGTCGCTCGGCCATCTGGCGGCTGACGTCGCCCTGCTGCGCCAGCCCGACGGCACGCCCGGCGGCGTGATGCTGCTGCGCTGCGGGGCGCTGCGGGCGATACCGCGCGTCGGATTCGTCGATCTGAACGAGCAGGCCCTGCCGCTGATCGCCCGCGCGCACGACGTGCGCATCTGCAACTACGCCAATCCCACCGGCCTGGCCATCCGCACGCTGACCGGATACCTGGAAGCCGTGCGCGAGTATCACCGACGTCTCAGCGGCCGCGGCGATGCCGGCGATCCCACGGCCGAGGACTGGGCGGCGACCTTCAGCCTGATCGAGCCTGGCGCGCAAGTATCAGCCTCGGCGGTGGTGCACGACTCGATCGTGCTCAGCGGGGCCAAGGTCGATGACCAGGCCCTGCTGGTGCGAGCGGTGGTCTGCCCCGGCGCCCACGTCAGCGCGCGACAGTCCGCCATCGACCGCCTAGTGCCCTCGTTTGCAGCGGCGGAACGCAGACCATGATCTTCAGCGCCAAACAACTGCGCCGTGGCTGGACTGACTGGCACCTGGTCATGGCCCTGCTCATGGTCGTGGTTGGCGTGGCGGCCACCTTCAATGCCTGGGTGGACCTGTTCCGCACGACAACCGCCCGCGGCGATGTGCGACATATGTGGCTGCTGCCGCTGGTGATCGTGTGGCTGATCTGGGTGCGGCGGCAACGCATGCAGATGTGTCAGCCCGGCGGCACGTGGATCGGACCGTTGCTTCTGATCGGCGGCTGGCTGGTCTCGATCATGGGACAGCGCGTGAGCGTGGAATTGCTGTGGCACGCGGGGGCCGTGGTCGTGGTCATGGGCTGCGTCACCTCGGTGCTGGGCTTTCAGCTTTTCAAGGCGTTTCTGCCCGCCTTCGTGGCGCTATTGTTCCTGGTGCCGCTGCCCTATGGCATTGAACTGCGCCTGGCGGTTGCCAGCGGAGACGTGGCGGCCACGCTGGTGCAGCCCATGCCGTCCGGATACGTGATGGCCATGCAGCAGGCTGCCCCGACCCTCAAATGTGCCGGGTTGCTGGCTTATGCGTTCGCCTTTGGCATGCCCTATCGGACCTGGGTGCGCCTGCTGCTTCTGCTGGTCAGTCCGCTGGCTGCGATTCTCATGCTGATGTTGCAGATGATCACCCACGAGCTGATGCTGGGCTGGTGGCATTCGCCGCGGGCTGAGTCGGTGACCGACATGGCCGGTTGGCTGATGATCCCGCTGACGCTGGCCCTGCTGATGGGTCTGATCCGCCTGCTGCGCTGGGCGGCGGTGCCGCTACAGTATTACAAGCTGGCCGACGAGGCCTGAACCCGTTTGCGATCAGGGTGTTCTGACAGGCAATTCGACTTGCTAATCAGCCGATGATGGTGGACATGGGGCTGCCGTGCTGCGGGACCGATAAACGCGGGCGGGCGAACCTGTCGGCCGCAGGGCGCATACAGGATGCATATGACTGACAACGACCGAGTTGAAGATCCGCTGTGGGCTGGTGGTTCAGCCGATGCCGCCGACCAGGAAGCCCATCGCCGCCGCCAGCGGGTGCTCAACCTGCTGCGCGGGCGCTGGCACTGGCTGGGGCTGCTGGCCTTGCTGCTTGGCGCCGCCCTGGCGACCGCTGGATTTTTCAGCCAGCAGACGCTCTACGCCTCCAGCGGCAAGATTCAGATCAAGCAGGTTCTGCCCGAGGCCGAACGCGGTGCAGCCAACGCCGGCTTCACCTCCAACGAGTTTCTGCGCACCGAGATGTCGCTGATCACCAGCCCCAAGGTGCTGGACCTGGTGCTCAAGGATGAGGACTGGCGCAATGCGGCCGGCGACGAGGCGGACAATGCCGGGGTCATCACCAGCGGCGTGGTGGTCGAGAACGAACGCGGCACCAACCTGGTCACGGTCAGCTTCATTCATCCCGATCCCGAAGTGGCCCTGGCCGGCCTGCGGGCGGTGATGAGCGCTCACAAAAACGCCTTCAGCGATAAGTACGAATCGATCGACGACGCCACGCTCAAGCAGTTGCACGATCGTGAAACCGACAAGACCACGCTCCTGTTGAATCTGCGCACCCAGCGCGATCAGCTCACCGGCACCTGGGGCACCGACGATCTTGATCCGCTGTACAACGCCAAGTTCAACGAGCGGCAGAAGATCGAGTCGGCCCTGAATGATGTGCGTCTGGCCATCATCGCTCTGGGCGGCGGCGGCGACGCGGCGGCGGCTGTGGCGGCCATGACGGATGAGGAACTGGCCAATGTCGATCAGCCCATGGCCAGGCTGCTGGAACAGCGAAACGCCATCCAGCTCGAAATCGACACCTATCGCAACAAAGGCATGGGAGACAATCACTTCCAGGTGCGCGACGCCAGGAGCCGCCTGGAGACCATCGATAACCAGATCGCCCTGCGCGGCAATCAGTTGCGCAAGGGTCTGATCTCGCCCCAGAACCGCGCCAACATCGGCTCCATGACCGCCAACGCAACCCTCGAAGAACTGACCAAAAAAGAGCAGGAACTGGCGACCCAGTTGGAGACGGCCCAGAAAAATCTCTTCGACATCGGCCGCACCAACAACGCCATCAAGGACATCAACCAGCGCATCCGTGATGCCGACAACGAACTGCGCAGTGTCCAGGCCCAGATCGAAAACCTCTCCATGGGTGAGATCGGCGACCACATCGAGGTCATCAGCTCCGGCAGCGTCGGCCGTCCCTACAACTTCAAGACCCGAATCAAGCGGGCCCTCATGGGCGGCATGGGCGGCATCGCCGCGGCCCTCGGCCTGATTATGCTCTGGGGCGCCTACGACCGACGCTTCCGACACATCACCGATGCCGAACTGGACCTGCCCCGCGTGCTGGGTTCGCTGCCCACGTTGCCCGAGAAGTTCGAGAACAACGAGCAGGGCGTGCTGGTCGCTCATGCCGTGCACCACATCCGCACGCTGCTGCAGATCGGACGCGAGGATTCCGCCAACGTCTTTTCCATCACCAGCCCCGCTGCCGGCGCAGGCAAGACCAGCTTGGCCATGGCCCTGGGCCTGTCCTTCGCCTCGGCCGGTTCACGCACGCTGCTGATCGACGGCGACGTGGTGGGCGGCGGCCTCACGCGACGCATGAACGTCCATGTCCATCCACGCCTCGGACACATCCTGCTCAAACAGGGCAAGGTCGATGACCACGCTATCGATGAGGCCCTCAAGGCCCAGAATGTCTCGGGCAAGAAACTGGGCGACGCCCTCGTGGGCCTCGGTTACATCAGCCGTGAAGATCGTGACAGCGCTCTGGCTGAGCAAAAGGAATCCAACATCGGCCTGCTCGAAGTCTGCCAGGGTCAGGACTTCGCCTCCTGCATCGCCCCCACCGGCACGTCCAACCTGCACGTGCTGCCCATCGGCGATGCCCTGCCCCAGCAGGCGGGTGTCCTATCACCCGCTGCCATCAAGCGGCTGGTCACCTCCGCCCGCGCCGCCTACGACGTGGTGCTGATCGACTCCGGCCCGATCCTCGGCTCCATCGAGGCCTCCATGGCCGCCGCCGAGGCCGACGGCTGCATCCTGATCATCTCGCGCGGCGACAAAAAGGCCCTGGTTGACAAGTGCATTGATCACTTCCGACGCATCCGGGCCCACCTGATCGGCGTCGTCTTCAACCACGCCCTGGTCGAGGACATCGAACGCTCCAGCTACGGTTCCGTCACCGCCAGCCAGAGCCGCCATCCCAATCAGCAGCGCATCATCGACTCGCTCGATGCCGACACCAGTGCCCGCTTCGGCCCCCTGGCGACCGCCGTGGCGTCCTACGGCCCGCGAGCTTCCGCCAGCAAGGGCAATGGCAAGGCCGGTTGACCTTCTCCCGCCCCCACCGCTTGCGGCTTCACGCAACGCCGTCGCCCGCCGCAGCCCAAAACTATTGCATTCGCCCGCATTTCCGCGGATAATTTGCGGTTTGACGCTTTGAGCTATTCATCGTGACCACCATCACAGAGCCCCATCCCGCCGCCGCACCCGCCGCCAAGGCCAACGGACGCACCGTCTGGGGCCTGACACCGCTGCAACTGCACGACCGCTTCTGGGCCGCCCGCGGCGTGCAGATCGTACGCATGGGTAGTGTTCAGCCCATCGACGCCAACGCTGAGTTGTTCATGCTGGTGGGCCCGAACGTGCTGACCATGTTCCGACTGCACCCGCTGCTGGACACGCTCAACTGGCTGCACCCGCGCGTGCTGTTCATCCGTCTGCGCAACACGGCCGAGCACGGCTACCGCGAGCAGCTGATCGCTGATGAGCACGATCGCTTCGTGCGCTTCGAGCGCGTCTATGGCGGTGCCGACTCGCGCGTCACCCGCATGGCCATGACCACCGACCCCCATCTGGCCGGCATCTGGCGCGATCATGCCCACGACCCGGCCAACGCCTGGCGCGCCCTGCGCAAGGACGTCGATCGCAACCAGCGCATCACCGCCAGCGTCGATGGCGCGGTTTACAACGGCGACTTCGACCGCGAAGTGATGCACTTCGTCCGCCAACTCGTGCAGGTCTGGCGACGACCCGCCGCCACCATCGCCCGCGCCGTCAACTCCGCCGATGCCGTCTGGTCCGACCGCGACAGCATTCTGGGCGACCAGACCCGCTTCATCGGGCCCGTCTGGATCGGCGCCGGACGCGACCTGAGCAACATCGAAAGCATCGTCGGCCCCACCATTCTCTGGGACGACCCCGATGCGATCCCCGAAACCGACGTGATCGACTGGCGGCTGATCGAACCGTTCGCCACCCACGAGCAGCACGAAACCGCTCACGCCGGCGAGCGCCGCATCCGTCCCCGCCGATTGAGCCGTTTGCAGTTGGCCGGCAAACGCGCATTCGACATCGTGTTTGCCCTGCTGGTGCTGACGGTGACCTTGCCGTTCTATCCACTGATCATGCTGGCGATCTGGGTGGAGGATGGTTCGCCGTTCTTCTTCGTGCATCGCCGCGAGACTCGCGGCGGGCGCGAGTTTCCCTGCCTCAAGTTCCGCACCATGCGCAACGACGCCGAGAAGCTCAAGCAGAAACTCGCAGCCGCCAACCAGGCCGATGGCCCGCAGTTCTTCATGGACAACGATCCGCGCCTCACCCGCCTCGGCCGCATCATGCGCAAACTCAACATCGACGAGCTGCCGCAGTTCTTCAACGTGCTGCTGGGCCAGATGTCCGTGGTCGGCCCTCGCCCCAGCCCCCACGGCGAAAACCAGTTCTGCCCGCCCTGGCGCGAAGCGCGACTCAGCGTCCGCCCCGGCATCACCGGCCTGTGGCAGGTGCTGCGCTCGCGCAAGCAGGGTCTCGACTTCCAGGAATGGATCCGTTACGACATCGAATACGTCGAAAGCCTCAACTGGCGCATGGACCTGTGGATCATCTGGCGCACCCTGCGCCACATGCTGCGCATCTGACTCGCGTACAGCGGCCGTTTTTCTCTGAGTATGTGATACGTAGCGACGCGACTTGTCGCGCTGACACAACAAAGTCACAGCACCACAATATCCGCCTCGAACAAACGCCCGGGGATAGCCATCCCCGGACCTTCTTCTTGCCCTTGCACCGACACACCCTCGTCCCGCGACGAGGGTTTTTTTATGGACAGACAGCGATCAACCCGCGGGTCATCTGTAGCGGAGTCTAGTCAAAAGGGTCTGACCCTTTGATAGGGTACCGTGATGCCTTCTGTAAGTCAGTGTCTCGCGGAGGCCGCGGAGAACGCGGGGTGAAATCACATCGAACTTCGGCTGGTCCGTGTCACTGGCTCCCCTCCGCGCTCTTGGCGGCTTCGGTGAGACATCCTGGTTTACGCATCACCGCCAGCGCGCACAGGCTGGCACGGGTTTATCGTTTTTTCGCGGATCGCGCGAAAAAATTTCTATTACAGACTGCATCAGCACTTACGCTCTTTTTTGACCCCTCAAAAGTGCCTCCGGCGCGCACAAACGTTGCGCTGCGGCCAAGGGTAGGAAGGCCGTCCGGTTTCGGATGAGGCTCAATTGCTTGATTACCCCCAGTCGCCTGAACGGAAAAAAACGTTCGGCACGGACGCGACCGGGCCCAAGTGAGTGAGTGCTGCTTCGACGCCATCGG
>JADLFV010000113.1 GCA_020849625.1 Phycisphaeraceae bacterium | reverse complement strand
TGTCATCAGGGCGCGGCACTGACAGCCCGCACGTATCAAACCCGTCGCCGCGAGATGGGCCTGATGACGATCGTCCACAACGCGATGATCGTCTTGTTGGCGATGGAGCTTTTCTACAGGGCAGGTCAGACCCTATTGACTATCACCCTATTGACCATCCTATTGACCATCAGACCCTATTGACCATCGCGGATGAAGCGGCAGCCAGCCGCATTCAGGGCAGTGATCGGGCGTGCCTCGAAGATCGTATCCACATCCCGGACAATGATTCGCTTGCATTCGACTCAGCAGGTGATGGGTTCGACACACAAGCAGAATGCCGGAAAGGAGCACGATGGGGTACATTGGCAACGCAAGGTGGCCGGCCATGACCTTGCCGTTGAGTGGACTTGCCCCGCCCTGGAATCGCCGGCATTCTTACGAGAAACCGCCGGCATTCCGCCATGAAGGCGCAGCAGGCCTGGAAATATAGCTGCTCGCCAAGTGACAGCGCGCTATGATCAGGCATCCGTGGCTCAGTTCGAGTGACCAGCCAGTATCAACGACTGAAATCGCAGACCGGTAGAGCTGCAAGTCCCCAAAGGACGCAGCGAACAGCCCGGCCGCGATAGTGAACATGCCCAACGAAATGAATGGAAGTCGTCGAATCTTCATGTTCAATTCGATGCTCAACCGAGCATGATGTTCCCAGGAACAGTCACCGTCAGCTCGCCCGCGCGAGCAGTCGCCTGCTGTTGATTCTATTGATTCCGATGCAAATGGTCAGAGCCCATCGGCCTGTCGCGAGTCTGCGGTGCGTTTATGTGCGTGCTAAGGGCGATGTGCAAAAAGTCTCACAGCAGCGCACGGTTGTTTCAGCCCCGCGTGAATACACGTGGGGCAGGGCGGCGGAATAAACGGTTACCCGGAGAAAAGGTTCCTGGTACCTTTTTTTGAAAATAACCAAATTTACCTATGAAATAGCCAATTTTCAATAAAAGGTCCCTGGAACCTTTTAGGGGCCGTGGCGTCTTTTTTTCGGGGGCGGGAGCTTCATGAGCATGTCATTGCGGTGATGGGAAGGGAGTTTCCTCATTCCGCTCTCAGGTGAAGGGGGCTGCGCATGGGGCGCGGGGCATATACGGCGGCGTCAACAGTGCAATGCAAGCGCAGCGTTGTGGTTTATCAGTACGATGTTGCTGAACGCGGGCAGGCGCGCGGGGCGCGTGCAGCTTCTGCCGGCACAGGGAACAATCTCATTCTCCAGCACGCTGGGTTCGCAGCAACATGAGCAGCACACAACGCATTGGGATGATCGGGCTGGACACTTCGCATGTGATAGCGTTCTGCCGGCTGCTGATGGATCAGAGCGATCCGCATTACATTCCCGGCTTCAAAGTCAGCGCAGCGTGGGCGGGCGGGTCGCGTGATTTTGACAAGAGCTGGTCCCGCATCGAGGGGTTCACCAGGGAACTGAAGGAAAAGTATGGCGTGCCGATGCTGGAGACGCCGCGGCAGGTGGCCGAGCAGTGCGACCTGGTGCTGATGACTGCGGTCGATGGGCGCACGCATCAGGAATTGTTTGCGCAGATTGCGCCGGTGGGTCGGCCGACGTTCATCGACAAGCCGCTGTCGGTGAGCGTGGCGGGAGCTGAGGCGATTTTCGCCATGGCGGACAAGCATCACGTGGTGCTGTCGAGCAGTTCGTCGTTGCGTTTCAATGATGAGTTTGTGGAGGCGTTGCGTGATGACGAGCTGGGGCCGATCGTGGCGATTGATGTGTTCGGGCCGCTGGAGATGGTGGATGCGATGCCGGGCTATCTGTGGTACGGCGTACACGGGATCGAGATGATGGTGGCGGCCATGGGTGTCGGCTGCGAATCGTTGCAGGTGGTGAAGATGCCGGACCGCGAGTTGTTGATCTGTCGCTGGGGCGGCAATCGCACGGCAGTGTATCACGGCACGTTCACGGGGACACACGCTTTCGCCGCGGTGATTCGCCGGGAGAAGGGCGTGCAGATGATCGACATCGCCCAGGCCCGCCGCCCGTTTTATGCCGGCCTGCTGGAGGCGATCACCAGCACGCTGTTGCGGGGGAAACCAACGGTTGATCGGGCCCAGATGCTGGAAGTGATGCGGGTGATGGAACTGGGCAACGCCGCCCGGGCGTGAGTGGAAGCTACCCCAGCCTCTTTGCAGGCCCGAACAATCGCGCTGCGGTAGGAATCTACCGTATAGTGGTCCCCGACCACGCGGTTGGTCTTCTTGGGATTGGGTTTCTGGTCAGGGCGGCGGGGACTTGTCGCGTCTCGGCCCTTACGCTCACGCTCGGCCTCACGGGGGCTGAACAGGTAGGCATCGACCGGGCGTCCAGCCAAGTATGGTCTGATGGCTTCCTGGGCTTTCGGACCAAAGTAGATCACCCGGTCCTGCCCACGATGGGCGTTTTTGTGATGAGCGGGCCTGTAGGTACAGACATCGCCTGTCATGTCAAGGTCAATTGCTCTCAGTGTGAGGTATTCTCCGGGGCGCGCTCCCGTGTGCAGGCCAACCTGCACGAGCGCCCATACTTGCCGAGAGACCAAAGGCTCGACGGCAGCAATGTGCTGCTCTGGCACAGGCCTGACTGGCTCAGGCTCGCGAGCGGCGGATCGGTGTTTTCGCAGCCCATCGACGGCCCGGAGTGCTTCATAGATGCTTGACGGGATCAGTTCGTGGGAGACACCCCATTTAAAGATCAGCTTCACCAGACTGATGTAGTCATTGACTGTGGACCGCGCCCTGCCTTCATCAACCCACGTTTGCCTGAGCACTCGTAGGTCATTGGGGCCGAACTCACTGGCTGGCGTACTCCCGTACAGACGACGCGTTCGCCTGATCACGGTTTTGATGGTGAACAGAGTGCTGGTGCGTCTGCCATCGGAGCCCACGTAATACACTTTGGCGTGCCGCAGAAATGCCGCAAGCAGACTGACGATGCGTAAGTCGTCAGATCGATCATGCAGTTGTCCGTGATTGGTGTGCCATTCGGCCATGAGCCGGTTGTACGCCTGTCTGCTCTCGCGTGAGTCGTACTCGCCGAGATACATCCGGCGACCGTTCAGCGTGACATAGGCCAAATCAGCTACGTCAGAGCGCTTTTGGCGACAATACTTGGGATTGCTACGTGCCATGGAAGGTGCCTCCGTTCCAGGCAACCCTATAACTTATAGGGTTGCGACCTTGGGTTACGGCTGCACCGACACGGCGTCGGGTAATCAGCAAATGCTGATTTCAGCGGGACTTGCTTGTCAATCGGGGTGACAGGATTTGAACCTGCGGCCTCTTCGTCCCGAACGAAGCGCTCTACCAAGCTGAGCTACACCCCGTTGCGAACGGGTCATTCTAAGTCCGGCGGTTGGTTTCCGCCAATCGGCCGATAATGTCGGTGCTGGGTTCGGGATACGCCGACCCAGGGGGCTAATCCGGAAGTGGATTGGTTTGATTCTAAAGTTCCGGCCGGGATTTTACGAATGGATGGCAAGCTGTGTTTCATGCCGGCGGCCGCGGGGCAAGGCATCCCCGGGTCGCCGAAGATGGCAGTGGGGGGTCGATGAGGGCTTTGCCGTGACGCCCGAATTCGACCAATTAACGGTGGTTCTCGAAGGCGACCACCCGGCTCACCTGGAGCGACTGCAACAGGCATTGTCGTCATCCTTCGAGGGCTTGCGCCAGGTTCATTGCCTCAGCGACCTGGACCAGGCGATGGCGCTGCTGCCGACCCACGGCACGATGGCGATCATCTTCGATCACGACCTTTCGGATCATCCCCTGGAGAAGATTCGGCTGGCCGCGATGCCGTGCGGGCCGTTGATCATGCTCACTTCGCCGCGGCAGCGGGCCTGGGCGACGCGGCAGGACGGCGACGAGGAATCGAACGAGCGGGTTCCTGCCGGCGCCATCGCGCACATCAAGTGGATGATCGATCGCTTTTATGCCCGCATCAGCGGCCATCATCTCGAGCAGAGCGTGCTCCACCTGACGCAGAAGCTCAAGAAAGCCAACCGCGAGCTGGCCCGCAAGAACGATCGTCTGACCGAGCTGGCCACCACCGCCCATCGCTTCGTGGACAACGTGGCCCACGAGTTCCGCACGCCGCTGACGGTGATCCAGGAGTTCACCAGCATTCTCGACGATGGCATCGGCGGAACCCTGAGCCAGGAGCAGCGCCGCTTTCTGCGTTACATCAGCGCGGCGACGCAGGACCTGACGCAACTGGTGGAAGACTTTCTCGACTCCAGCCGGCTCAAGGCCCAGAGTCTGCGCGTGGATCGCCGGCCCAACGAGGTGTCAGCCATGTTCGAGGCGGTGCTGCCGACCATTCGCGTCTGCGGCGAGCGCAAGAGCGTCGCCATCGAGACGCGCATCGAGGAGGGGCTGAACCAGGCTTTTTGCGACGCGGGCAAGGTGGGGCGCATCCTGATCAACCTGGCGATCAATGCCGTCAAGTTCTCTCCCGAGGGTCAGACGGTTCTGCTCTGGGCTGATGCCGGCAACGGCAGCGAGGTGCGCCTGGGCGTGACCGACAGCGGCAAGGGTCTGACGGTGGAAGACCAGGAGATGATCGGCAAGCGATTCAAGCAGTTCGGCGATCCGCAGGCCAGCAGCACCAAGGGCTTCGGCCTGGGCTTGAACATCGCCAAGGAACTGGTGGTGCTGAACCTGGGGCAGATGCAGATCCAGTCGAAGCGCGGCGAGGGCTGCACGTTCAGCTTCTCGATGCCCTGTTGCGATCCGCAGAACATTCTGGCGCATTACCAGCAGGTGATGCGTGATCATTTCGGTTCGACGCCGATCTGTCTGTTGCGGGTGACACCGCGGGGCAGGGCGGCCATCGAGCCGTTGCGGCGTGCGTTGTCCTCGATCAGCCATCCCATGGACCTGGTGCTGCCGACGGTGGACCAGCGACAGGTGCTGCTGTTGGGGGCCTCGGATCAGCCGGACCATTGGATCGAGCGCTTGACGCACGATTATCAGCGTCTGCTGGATCCGCCGAAGCTTCCGGCGGCCAAGCGTGCGATGTCAGCCGATCAGAAGCTGGGCCCGATCGAGATCGACTACATCAAGTCGTGGCAGCGCGCCGGTTGGAGCCGCGCCATGCCCGGGCAGGTTCACCAGATGCTGTTGGGTTTGCCGGCGGCGGCATGAGGAGCGGTCAGATGAGTGCAACGGGAAACGTGCTGTTGATCGAGGACGAGAAGGCGATCGCCCTGGCGTTGCGGGCCCGCCTAGATGCCAGCGGGTATCACACGGAGACAGCCTCGGATGCGATGACCGGGCTGGCCCTGGCGGATCAACAGCCGCCGGACGCCATTCTGCTGGACGTGCGCCTGCCGGACCTGGACGGGTTCGAGACCTGTCGCCGGCTCAAGGCCAATCGCCGGTTGTGTCACGTGCCGGTGATTTTTCTGTCCGCCAGCGTGCAGGACGAAGCGCGGCGGCTGGCGGGGGAACTGGGGGCGGCGGCCTATCTGAGCAAGCCGTACCAGGCGGCGGAATTGCTGGCCACGTTGTCGGAGGCGATGCGTCCTGGTTCACCTGGAGGCCGGGAGACTGCCGCATGATTGCCATGCCTTTGGCCGATGTGCTGATCATCGACAACGACGAGGGTCTGGTCCGCGCCATGGAAACGCGCTTGAGTGCCCTGGGCTATCGCTGCCGCACCGCGTTCTGCGGAACGCAGGGCATGGCGGAGTTCGCGGCCGGCGGCGTGGACCTGATCATCACCGACCTGAACATGCCGACCCTGGATGGGGCTGCGGTCGTGCGTGAGGTTCGCCGGCAAAGCGACGTGCCGGTGATCGTGGTCACCGGTTTTCCCCAGCAGTACGCGGCGGCCCTGGCCTGTTACCGGGGGGTGACCGTGCTGCGCAAGCCGTTCCACAGCAACGAGCTGATCGACCTGGTTGCCACCGAACTGGCGCTGCACAGCGGACGCCGGGCTGGTTGACCGCATCCGACACAATGACAGGAAAGGATCCATGCTTATGTCACGACGACCACGAATCCTACTGGCTGACGATGATGAACTGTTGCTCAAGGCCCTGACCCTGCGCCTGGAGAAGCTGAACGTGGAGGTGTTCACCGCCAGCGACGGCTACACCAGTCTGGCCCGTGCCACCGAGCTGAAGCCGGACCTGTTGATCCTAGACGTGAACATGCCCGCGGGCGACGGCTTCAGCGTGCAGGAGCGGTTGAGCAATCACCCGGTCCTGCGTGACATTCCGGTGATCTATCTCACGGGCGACCAGTCGGAGCGGTTGAACACGCTGTGCGAGCAGATGGGCGGGTTCGCCCTGTTCCACAAGCCGTTCCGTCTGCCACAGTTGATCGAGAGCATCAACCAGGCCCTGCGTCCCCGGGCGGCGTGAAGGCTGCTTCGTCGCTGAGCATGCGTGCGGCGAGGCGTAGCTCGCCAGTTATTCATGATTCGTGAGAGAACGCCTCACGTTTCACACATATCTCACGATTCGTTAACCGACCGCTAACACGGTCGCGCTATCGTTCTGGTGTACGAACGTTGAACACACCCGGAACACCCCCCATTTACCAGGAGACTTCGTCATGTTCCAGCGCACCGTGCTTACCGCGGCCGCGATCAGCCTTGCATCTTTGAGTGTGGCGCAAGGCCAGTCGGCCGACCTGTCCCGGCTCAAAGGCGCCGTCCGGATCGACGGCTCATCGACCGTGTACCCGATCACCGAGGCGGTGGCCGAGGAATTCGGCAAGGAAGCGAGCGACGTTCGCGTGACCGTGGGCATCTCGGGCACGGGCGGTGGTTTCAAACGATTCGTGGTTGGTGAGACCGACATCTCCGATGCCTCGCGTCCGATCAAGGCCGCGGAGTATAAGGCTGCCCAGGACAACGGCATCGAGTTCATCGAGCTGCCGGTGGCCTACGACGGCCTGTCGATCGTGGTCAATCACGACAACACCTGGGCGGACCAGTTGACGGTCGATGAGCTGAAGAAGATTTTCCTCGACACCGAGAGCAAGGCGATGACCTGGGCGGATGTTCGCGCCGGCTGGCCGGATGTGGCGATCAAGATTTACGCACCGGGCACGGACTCGGGTACGTTCGACTACTTCAAGGAAGTGGTGGCCGAAGAGGGCTCGATCCGCGGTGACATGAGCGTGTCCGAAGACGACAACGTGCTGGTTCGCGGCGTGGCGGGCGATCGCGGCGCGATCGGGTTCTTCGGTTGTGCCTACTACTTCGAGAACAAGGAATCGCTGCGTGCGGTGCCCATCGTCAACAGCGACGGCAAGGCTGTGGGCCCGACCCCGGAGACGATCGAGAACGGCACGTACAATCCGTTCAGCCGTCCGCTGTTCATCTACGTCAATGCCGAGTCGAAGAATCGCCCGGAGGTCAACGCCTTCGTGGAGTTCTACTTCGAGCAGGGCCCGGACCTGGCTGATGAAGTCGGGTACGTCCGCCTGCCCGAGTCGGTGTACGACCGGGCTCGCAACAACTTCCACAATAATCGCACCGGCACGCAGTTCCTCGACGCTGAGGGCAACAAGGTCAGCGGACCGGTGACGGAAGTTTATCAGTGATGAATTGAACGGCGCCCGGCAGTGCCTCACGGTGCTGCCGGGCCTTTTGACGGTTTGAGAAACACCGCGGCCGGTGGTCGCGGTTTCGTTCTGCGAGACGGCACACATGGCCACCATCAGTTCAACGCCGATGAACGCGCTGCTGGCCCAGGGCAAGCCGCGCTCGCGCCGGGCCGTGCGCGTGCAGGAGTGGTTCATCATGGCCGCCCTGGCCGGGTGCGGCATCTTTTCCCTGGCCACGACCGTCACCATCATCTACGCCCTGTCGATCGAGACGTTTCACTTCTTCCAGATGGAGGATGTGTCGCTGGGCGAGTTTTTCGGCACGTTCACCTGGAGCCCGCTGCTGGGCGCTGAAAAGCACTTCGGCATCTGGCCGCTGATTAACGACACGCTGCTGGTGGCGGGTGTGGCCATGGTGGTGGCCCTGCCGCTGGGGCTGATCACCGCCATCTGGCTCAGCGAATACGCCCACCCGGTGCTGCGGGCCATCCTCAAGCCCATCTTGGAAGTGCTGGCCGGCATCCCCACCGTGGTGTTCGGGTTCTTCGCCCTGACCTTCATCACACCGAACCTGTTGCGCTGGGAGTGGTGGCGCTCGGCCAGCGGTGAACCGATGAATCCGCTGGGATTCGGGACCTACAACGCGATGAGCGCGGGGATCGCGGTGGGCATCATGTGCCTGCCGATCGTCACGTCGCTGACCGAAGACGCCTTGCGGGCGGTGCCGCGCAGCCTGCGCGAGGGCGCGTATGGTCTGGGCGCCACGCGCTTCGAGGTGTCGGTCAAGGTGGTCACGCCGGCGGCATTGTCGGGCATCATCGCGGCGTTCCTGCTGGCGATCGCGCGGGCCGTGGGCGAGACGATGATCGTGGCCCTCGCGGCCGGGAACACGCCCAAGATGACCCTCAATCCCGCGGAGGAAGTTCAGACCATGACCGGGTACATGGTGATGATCTTCCTGGGTGATGCCAGCAACTTCGGGCCGGAGTATCTGTCCAGCTACGCGGTGGCGGCCATGCTGTTCCTGATGACCTTCCTGCTGACGGTGATCGGCCATCGCATCCGGGTCAAGTATCGACAGGTGTACGAATGAACCAGAGACCGCAAGCCTATAGCTCCCGCCGCAAACGCCGCATCCTCGATCGGTCGTTCGTCATCGTGTGCGTGGCCGCCGCCAGCATGTCGATCGTGGCCCTGACCGTGCTGATCGGGGCGATCCTGTACCAGGGCATGGGGCATCTGGACTGGGCGTTCCTGACCGGCTCGCCGTCGCGCTCGGCGGAAAAAGCCGGCATGTTGCCGGCCATGGTGGGCTCGATCTATGCCTGCGTCATCTGCGCATCGGTGGCCATTCCGCTGGGCATCGGCACCGCTATCCTGCTGGAAGAGTACCGCCCCAAAAACCGCTGGCTGGCCAAGGCCCACCAGTTCATCCAACTGAACATCACCAACCTGGCCGGCGTTCCCTCTGTGGTGTACGGCATCCTGGGATTGACCGCGTTCGTCTCCTTCTTCGGTGTGAGCAGCTCGGTCAACGAGCCGGCATGGGAGTTCGGCGTTTCGCATTACGACGAGTTCTTCGACATGACCGGCGATTACGTGTCGGTGCCGCTGTCGAAGCGCAGCTCCCCGACGGTCGAACTGCGTGAAGGTCTGCAGGGCTACTGGGGCCCGCAGCGCGAGATGGTCACGTTGAAGCCGGTCGAAGACCCCGCCCGCTGGAAGCAGGTCAAACAGCAGTTCGACGAGGCGATCGCCGCCCTGACCGTGCAGCCGGACGCTCCGGGCTACGAGCAGGCGCACGCCGCGGCTGCCAGACCGTTTGCGGGTTATGTCCGCGCCAGCGCCCAGCCGATCCGCACCAGTGAGAAGGCGCACTGGTACGTGTGCATTCCCTTCGGTCGCGGCGTGCTGGCCGGCGGCATGACGCTAATGCTGGTGGTGCTGCCGATCATCATCATCTCCAGCCAGGAGTCGCTGCGGGCGGTGCCCAACAGTCTGCGGCACGGCACGCTGGCCCTGGGCTGCACACGCTGGCAGATGGTCTGGAAGATGACTCTGCCCTCGGCCATTCCCGGGATCATGACCGGCTCCATCCTCGCCATGAGCCGCGCCATCGGCGAAGCGGCCCCCATCCTCATCATTGCCGGCATCGTCTATATCACCTTCACCCCCGAACACCTGATGGACGATTTCACCGCCATGCCGCTGCAGATCTTCGATTGGGCGGGCCGGCCCCAGACCGCATTCCATCACGTCGCGGCCAGCGGCATCATCGTCCTGCTGGCCGTGCTGCTGTCCTTCAACGCCCTGGCTGTCATCATTCGGCAAAAGACCCAGAAGCCGCTTGGCTGAACTTACGAGATGAATTATGCCCATGACCCAGAGTGAAGACATCGTCCGAAACAAGGTATCATCAGCCCACGTGGCGCCGCCTGCTCTACAGGTCGAGTTCGAGGACTCCGACGAGGCTGCCGGCCAGGCGCCGCCCACCGCCCTGAAGTTGCAGAAGTTCAATTCCTGGTACGGCAACTACCATGCCCTGCACGATATCGACATGGACATCCCCGAAAAGCGAGTCACTGCTTACATCGGGCCCTCCGGCTGCGGCAAGTCCACGCTCCTGCGCTGGATCAACCGCATGAACGACCTGATCCCCTCCGCCCGCGCCACCGGCATGCTGCACCTGCACGGCCTGGACCTGCTCGACCGCGATTACGACGTGGTCGATCTGCGCCGACGCGTGGGCATGGTCTTCCAGAAACCCAATCCCTTCCCCAAAAGCATCTACGACAACGTCGCCTTCGGCCCGCGCCTGCACATGCGCCTCAGCCGATCCGACCTCGACCAGATCGTCGAACGCTCACTCCGCCGCTCTTCGCTGTGGGATGAGGTCAAGGATCGCCTCAAGGACTCCGCCCTGGGCTTGTCGGGTGGTCAGCAGCAGCGCCTGTGCATCGCCCGCGCCATTGCTGCCGAGCCCGAGGTGCTGCTGATGGATGAGCCCTGCTCCGCACTCGATCCCAAATCGACCGCAGCCATCGAGGAACTGATGGACGAATTGCGCAACGACTACACCATCGTGATCGTGACGCATAACATGCAGCAGGCCGCCCGCGCCAGCGATTACTGCGCCTTCCTTTTCCAGGGCGACCTGATCGAGTTCGGAGACACCAAGCAGGTTTTCACCAATCCCAGGAACGAACAGACCGAAAACTACATCACCGGCCGCTTCGGTTAAAGCCTGCGAAGCCCACGGTTATTTAACCGTGGGTCAACCGCCTCGTGATTGATGGCAAGAGAGACAACCATGCACCTGGAACGCCAGATCGACCGCCTCAAGAAGATGATCCTTTCGCTGGGCGCCCGCGTGGAGCAGTCGGTGGTGGACGCCATCCGCGCCGTCGAGCAGCGGGACCTGGACCTGGCCCGGCAGGTGATTGCCGGCGACCGCGAGATCGACCTGGCGGAACTGGACGTCGAGGAGGAATGTCTGCACACACTGGCGTTGTATCAGCCGGTGGCCCAGGACCTGCGCTACGTGGTGTCCATTCTCAAGATCAACGCCGAGTTGGAGCGCATCGGCGACCTGGCCGGCGGCATCGCGGAGCTCAGCGAAGTGCTGACCTCGCGCGCGTCGCTGCCGCAGTGGCCTTTCGATCTTCACGAGATGACCCGCCTGGTGCGCTCGATGGTGACCGCCAGTCTCGACGCCCTGGTCAATCGCGACACCAAGCTGGCCCACGACGTGCGCCGCCGCGATGCCCAGATCGATCGCATCCATGAGGAAATGTACGATCGCGTGGAGCAGGCCATCCGCGCCGATCCCGAACTGGTGCGCACCTACATGCTGCTGTCAGGCGTCTCACGTCACCTGGAGCGCATCGCCGACCATGCGGTGAACATCGCCGAAGACGTGATCTACATGGCTGAGGGTCAGATCCTGCGTCACCGCAAACCCGCCCAGCGCCCGCAGGAATCCGCCCAGGCCTGATCGTCGCGCCCGCATCGCCCGTTGATGCTCCGGCGGAGGCCGATTCATCGGCCGTCTGTCCATCTCTGCTCTACGCCGCACCTATCAGCGAAACCAACGCATACCAATTGGCAATGGCCGCGGGACAATTACTTGGTTTTCGCCGAAAACAGAGTAATTGGTCCGGTAAACGCCGTGGTCTCTGCCCGCCGGGTCCTCGGCGCGAAGCATTCAACATTCTCTTTTGCCGGCGACGCGCAGGTCGCCGGCTATTGTCGATGCGTGTGTGTGTGATGATGCTGCAAGTGCGATGTATTTTTCATTTCTGAAATAGCCGGCGAGCTACGTTTCGCCGGACGGTGGTCGTTTGGCTCTTGATCACATTATTTCTCAACAACACGCCGGATCTTGCCAGTGTCGTCGGAGACGCCCCGGCTCAGCAGGAAAACTCCTCTTGCCAGCAGATACCAAGCGAACACGGGTCCAAAGATTACTGCCCAGGAAACTCGCGACGCCAATGCCACACCGTCTTCGCCTAGTCCCCGCTTCAGCGCACGGGCCATCATGTCTCGCGTGATGCGGCCACGGATATAAGCAATCACAAAGGGCCAGAGTTTGACACCTGCTTTCGTAACAGCACCCGTCGCAGCCACAGCAATGGGATTGACGCGATCAAGCATCTCGTCAAAGTTTTCTTTTGTCACATATTCCATCTGCTCATCCGACACATCGACGAAACCCACCATGGGATTGTCACCAAAATGATGCTCAAGTTCTGATGTCGTCAGAATCGGCGTTTCCGGGTAGCGATCCAGCGCCCGTTCAATCAAGTCCGTATTGTCTGTGGCTTTTAGGGAAACCGCGATCTGCTCACCGGTGGGCATCTTCGTAAGCACCATGTCAGAGCCGGGAATGTTTCGATCCGAGTGCAGTTCGGCAATCCACGGATCACCATCAGCGTTCTCGTACGCCTTCACCCAATGTTCGAACATCTCCCCCTTGATCAGATTCAAATCCCCGATTCGCTGCTCAGGCGTGTGTCCTTCAAAAAACCGCCGCATCGCATCGAGGTCAGCACCACCTAATACAGTCGGGTACGCTCGCTTGACCGAGTCGATAAACATCTGACCCATAGGCCCCTCGAGTGCTGAATCGTTACCCTCCAGCAGGGCCGCCATCGCAGCAAGTGCCGCCATTTCGCCGCGTATTGCCGGTCGATTTACGGCGATCTCTCCTGTGAACCACGTCTTAAGTCGTTTTGCCACCAGCCGTATATTTTCAGGATTGAAAATCGCAGATAAGAACCGGCCCTGGTGAGCAAGAAGAGCCTTGGATCGTGAGTACAAGCGGTGAATGCCGCGCAAGGGCACACGGAAGCTTCCGCGGTCCCTAACCTCTTCGAAGGCGACCCAGAACAGGACGCCCACAAGATTCGTCACCGCCAGTTCGGCCAAAACAAGCGGATTCACAAACGGCACGATGGCTGAAAAGGTCGAAAAGGCGAATCCGAGAAGATGCCGAAAGACCATAAGAATCGTCACTGACATCCCGGCCACAACGCCGAGGTACTTTACTGCATCAACTGGTTTTTCCGCGCGGATTCCAACGCCACGTAGAATGGTCCAAGCCATCCAGAACTCCATGCCGATTGAAACGAACACTCCTACACCCAATTTCCCGGGCAGGCCCGCCAACACTGCATTGGCGATCGCAACACAGGTAATGGCGGTTTTGATACTCGCTTCATTCGCCGGTCCACCGAATGTAAATACCCCCTTGAAGGGCTCAAAAATAAAATTTCGAATGCGTACATTTTCAAATGCATCCCTGGCCCAATCAATCACGCGCCGCACCGACTCGTTTTTTGAGTGCGATTGCCAATCACGATTGAGCCGCTGCTTAAATTTGGACCAAGTACTCCCCGCACGCAAGGGAACAACAGGTTCCGGCGGGATTACGTCGCATTTTGATGGGTTGTCGGCAATATGGGTCTCGTCAAACTCCGACACACTCCGGATGTTGGCCAGCGGCCCGGCGCCTTTGAGCACAGAACCTTCACCGTAGTATTCAAACCAGGGAATGCCAGCCCTGTCATACTCCCGACGGGTCAGCGGTGTAGTTGGAGGATTCGATCCTGTGATCTGACGCCAGACCATCGAGTTGGCCAGATGCACGAAGCATCGGCTGTGGTGTTGAAGATCCCAGTCAGAGAACTCATACGGATCTTCGTAGATCTCCTGCCGCATTCGTCCGCCTGGTGCAAGAGCCATGTCCACGGCACTTTCGCTCGTCATGCAGGCGTGCACCGTGCAGAAGCGATCGATGTGTCGCCAGGGAAAGTGCCTTTCGAAAGCCTCTCGCCGCATGGGAAAAACCTCAATCTGCAGACCTCCATGATTCGCATGGCCGGCCAACTGTTCTTCGGCGGAGTAACCTGCGCCCAGGGGCATCGCCACGAATTGGCGAATGACGCCTTTATCCACACAGAAACCATCGAGCCAGGGCTGCCTCGGCACTTCAAGGTAATTCTGTGGTTCCGCGACTAAACCCTCTTCCCATGATGTCCCGGAGACTGCGTTGATCTTGCCTGCGGCGACTTTGACGACGAAAGGGTATGCCACGCTGCCCTGGAAATGGTTCGAGGTGAAGTTCAGCCACATCGCCTCGGCCTGATACATCGGCAACATGATTCCCCCGTGCCTGCACCACGGCCTTGATACAGAATGAGCAAAGTCTTCGACATGACGAAGCGGAAATCGGCCAAGGCCGGCAGGCAATGGGTATTCCCGCCCATCGTCGGGTATCCGCAAGGTGCGCTGGAAGTCGATGGACAACTGCGCCTGCGGATGCACTTCCGGAAAAGAAAAGATCAGTCTGTCGTGAAGGAGTTCAATCATGACCATTCCTCTGTTACCAGTCACCGTCACGGACCTCGCGGACCAGCCGAAGAACCGCGTGATCCGGCATGCTGGCAAGTTCTCGTATCAGTTGAGCGAACAGCGCTGGCCGGCGCCTGATGATTTGCTGCAGATCACTGGAAACTTTGCCCGCCATAGCCAAAAGCACATCGGGTTCCTCACCCAATTCCTGCGCCAGTCGACGAACGGTTGCCTCGGATGGCGGCTGCTCCTCTCCCCGTTCAATCCTGCTCAGGTATGAGGGTTGAATTCCTGCTCGTTGCGCCAATTGACGTACAGAAAAGCTGGGATCAACGGCCTTTCGCCTCTCGCGAGACTGTCTTAGATAGTTACCAAAAGCACGAGATTCCACATGTGTAGTATATACTAAACACTACACGATGCAACAATAATCGTAAGATTCTTTGAATTAAGGACATAACCCCATGGATCACAGACGGTACTTCATGTACAAGGATGGGTTAGAGCCATTCCCGGGGGGCCACCGGAGGCCGGGGGTTGGGGCGGATGTGCTGATGGTGTGGAAGAGTGAGTGGGGTGGAGGTGCAAGCACGCTTGTCCGGCGACGCGAAGGTCGCCGGCTGTTGGGGGTGGTTATTCGTCGCAGCAGCACATGTTAATGCGGTGCTTCCCACGTCATTTAGCCCCGCGTGAATACACGCGGGGCCGACCCCGGACCTGCGAGGTTCACGAATATGCGTTGCCCCCGGTGTATTCACCGGGGGCTAAATGAATGTGAGCGTAGCGGTGTCATTACTCCGCGGCCTGCACGGTCACGCTTTTGATGTAGTCGAGCTTGGGGAATTTCTCGGTCAGGTAGGCGTTGCCGCGCTGTTGGATCTGGCCCTGGTCGGGGGATTCGCCGTAGCCGGCGTAGATTTTCTGCACGACGTCCATGCCGCTGGTCACTTCGCCTAAGGGGGAGAAGCCCTGACTGTCGAGGAAGTCGTTGTCGGCGAAGTTGATGAACAGTTGGGTGGTGCGCGTGCCGGGGCCGGCGGTGGCGAAGGTGAGGGTGCCGCGCTTGTTGGACTGGGTGACCTTGTCGTCCTTGATGCGGGCGTTGCGCCAGATTTTGCTCATGGCCGGGTCGCCGTGGATGCCGAACTGGACGATGAAGTTGGGCACGACGCGGAAGAAGCGGATGTCGTTGAAGTAGCCGTTGGTTGCCAGGTTGTAGAAGCGATCGACGCCGAGGGGTGCCCAGTCGCGGTGCATGAGCAGGTTGAACGACCCGGCCGAGGTCTCGACCACGGCGGTGAACTGATCGGGTGCGGTCTGGTTCATCTGTTCGCTGGTGGGATTCATCAAGGGTTCCTCGCTGGCGGTTTCGGTGGTTGGCGGTGGGGCGGATGGCTGCTGCTGCGCTGGTTGCGTGGCCTGTTGCTGTGATTCCTGCTGGCAGGCGGGCAGGCAACAGGCGGCACAGACGAGCAGGACGGCGGCAATGGAACGGGTCATGTGCATCGGGTCAGTGTAGGGCAAATGACGCGGGTTTGCGATACGATGGCCGAATGTCCCAGACAGGTCCCCGGCATGTGGAAGGTGAGTTGGTCGCAACCGACGTGAAGGTCGCGCTGGTGGTGGCGCGGTTCAATGAGTTTGTCACCGGCCACCTGGAGGCGGCTGCGGTCAACACCTGGACGCGCCTGGGCGGACCGGCGGAAGGTTTGACGATCGCCCATGTGCCCGGTTCGCTGGAACTGGCGGTGACCGCCAAAAAGTTGGCTGAGAGCGGCGAATTCGCGGCCGTGGTTTGTCTGGGCTGCGTGATTCGCGGCGAGACGGACCATTACGATCACGTGGTGGAGCAGACGGCGAGGGGGATCAAGGATGTCAGTGTGCAAACAGGCGTGCCGTGCATTTTCGGGGTGCTGACGTGCGAGAACCTGGAGCAGGCGATCCACCGGGCCGGAGCCAAGATGGGCAACGCCGGCCGCAGCGCCATGATGGCCGCGGTGGAGATGGCGAATCTGTTGAAGAAGATATGAGGTGAGGAATGACGAATGACGAAATTCGAATGACGAAACAAATTCCAATGGCGAATGCCTGAATGACGAAATCCTCATCATTCGGACATTGGGGCATTCGTCATTGTTTCGTCATTCGAATTTCGTCATTCGTCATTAACAAACAATGCCGCACACCAAGCAACACGCGCGACGACTGGCCATGCAGTTGCTGTACCAGATCGACCAGTCGGGCGAGACCGATGGCGAAGCGCTGCTGACGGGCCTGGACCCGGAGCACGACGAGTTACGGGTGCGGGTGCGGGCGGTGGAGCTGGCGCTGGCAGCCTGGCAGGCGCGCGGGGAAGCGGACGCCAAGGTGACGGCCATCGCGCCCGACTGGCCGACGCATCGCCAGCCGCCGGTGGATCGGGCGATTCTGCGCCTGGCGTACTACGAGATGGTCAGCGGCCACGCACCGCCCAAAGTGGCGATCAACGAGGCGATCGACCTGGCCAAACGCTTCGGCAGCGATCAGTCGCCGCCCTTCATCAACGGCGTGCTGGACAAGCTGGCGCGGGGGTTGGGTGATGTGGCAAGCCCGGCCGACGGATCGCAGCAGGCGGAGACACCGTGACTGATCGCAGCAGAGGGTTACTTGTAAATGCTGTCCATCTGCCATGCGTCGAGGCTGAGCAGACGGGCGTCGTTGCCGACGGCGCGCAGTGAGAAGCCGGTGCTCTCGGGCAGACCCGGATAGACGCGCTGGGCGACGATCTGGCGGCCGTTGACGAACACCTCGACCACGCTGCGATCGATAAAGACGTGCAGTCTGACCGTTTCATTCTTCTCAATCAGAACCGAAGCGGTTTCCGGCACGCGGCTGCGGACGTCGGGCAGCATGGAGGAGCGCGAGCTGTCGATGCTGACGGCACTGAGCAGCGGTCTATCACGCAGACTGCGGTCGCGGTAGCCGCGATCCTTGTAGAAGAGGATGCGCGTGGTCTCGCGCCCGTCGGGCGAGCGCAGCACATTCAATTCGACATTGGAAGATGACTGCGGATCGAGTTCCAGCAGCATTTCCATCGAGTTGCCCTGGACGTTGTCGAGGACGATTTCCTGGTTGGCCGGCAGCGTGCGGCCGTCCAGGTGGACATGTTGGCGGCGCAGCGAAGCGAAGTCGCCGGCCGGTTCGATGAGCAGTTGATCATCCTTGCCTAAGGTCAGGCGCATGGGCAGCGTCATGAGCTGGTTCCAGCCCTGCGTGGCACGCGCGGGATTCATGTTGAAGATGACGATAACGCCGCCCTGACCGTCGGGCGTGGCGGAAGGGGCGTGAACGCCGCCGGGCGTGACGGGGCCGTGGTTGAAGAAACCGCCGTTGACGACGTTGAACTTGTCGCGGTGCTGGTCGTAGTCGCCGATCAGGTACTTGCCGCCGCTCATATGACTGAAGTGCAGGAGGATGTGTCGTTTGTCACCGATGGGCCAGAAGTAAGGGCAGGCGCCGTCGTCACCGACATGGGAGTAGAGATCGTTTTCGACGAACGGGTGCAGGTATTCCCAGTGTTCGAGGTCCCTGGAGCGGTGCAGGAAGTTGGCCCGCACCGGTTTGCCGCCGGGGCCGACCGGTCTCGTGCCGGCAGTCAGGGCGTAGTAGTATTCGCCATTTTTCCAGATGCAGGGATCGAAGATGTTGTAAGGCAGCGCGGGTTCGCCGGGCCTGGCGTAGGGGATGACGATGCCGTCGTGCTGGCCGATCTTTTTCCAGTTCAGCAGCAGGGGATCGGTGGAAGTCGCCAACATGGTGCCGACCATCGTGCCGTGATACATGGCGATGACGCGGCCGTCCTCCACGTAAGTTGAGCCGGAGAAACACTGCTTCTCCGGATTGGGATAGATCGCCAGGGGCAGATCGCGCCAGTGGATCAGATCGTCGCTGACGGCATGTCCCCAGTGCTGGCGCGGATCTTCGGGGGGATAGGCCTGGTAGAACAGGTGCCAGCGGCCCTGCCAGAAGCACAGGCCGTTGGGGTCGTTGAGATTGCCTTCGGGGCTGACGAAGTGGTACAGCGGGCGATACGGATCATCCGCCATGGCCTTGCGCGACGCGGCGTAGCGCAGGATCAGCGGGTTGGTCTTCAGTTGCGCCTCCTGCTCGGCCAGCGTGTCGGCGAAGGTGAATTGCGGAACCTTGGAGGTGTAATCCACTTTTTCTTCCTTGATCTGACTCACGGGCTGAATGCTCCACTTGTTCTGAACGTAACTGTTGAGATTCTCAAGATCAGCGGTGCTGAGCAGGCCCGCCACGATCAATACTTCACCGATCTGGAAACGCGAGCCGTTGCGTTCGTTGGTGCTGCTGAAGGCGTTGACCGCAATGTAGTCATCACCCAGGGCCAGCGGACTTTCCTGCGTGACGGCGGGGCCGACGGCGGAGTCGAAGTAAAGCTGCTGCCTGCGCGTGCCCGCTTCGTAGGTATCCACCACCCAGTGCGCCTTGCCGTCGAGAAAGGCCGGCTGCGGCGCGGGCATGACCGTGTCGTGGTTGTAATGCACGAATCGGCTGCCACCTATTGCCCTGATATCGAGGGCTACCACGCGCGATCGGGCCGGTGTGCCGAACGTTGCCGGATACATCGAACCGACCAAATCGCCGCCCAGCGAATCGTCGTAGCGATACACGATGACCATGCTGTAATCGCTGTTGCCCGTGGGCAGCCCCTTGGGCGAGTTGTTCATGAGAAACACGCCGGAGCCTGCAAAAGCGAGCGTCTGCTTGCCGTTGATACCCTGCCCCGCCACCACAGGCTGACGGCCGGCCGCCGCCTGGGCCAGGTGATTGCCGCGGCCGCTCTTGTCGCTCCACTGTGAAACCTTGCCGCCGCTGACGGCCAGGGTGGCGCTGTCTTGGGCGTCCAGCCACAGCATCAGGTCAGCGCCGAGTTCGGCCGGGCTCCAGTCGGCGGCAGCGGAGCCGACTGTCGCGAGCCATGCCGTCAAGGCCACAGCGGCCGCCATGGCCCGTGATTTCCAGTGTGCGCGCAAGGGGTTATCCATGGCCGTGACTTTACACCAAGCGATCCGGTCATGCAGGTCAGCGGCATCGGCTATGATGGCGGGTCTATGGCCTTGTTTCGAGCGGCAATTGAGAAACTGCGCAAGGGTCTGAGCCGGACGCGCGAGGGTTCCACGGGGGCGCTGCGTTCGATCCTGGCGGGCAAGCCGTTGTCAGCCCAACTGCTGCGCGATCTGGAGCGTGCCATGATCCAGGCGGACATCGGCATCAAGACCGCCATCGAGTTGCGCAAGGACATCGAAGCCGCCTGGCAGCGCAGCGAAATCGAAAGCGGCGACCAGGCCCTGGCGTTTCTCAAGGACCAGTTGCGGGCTTACTATCCGCCGGAGGACCGTTCGCTGCGTTTTGCCCCCGGAAGTGAGGGTGGGCCGACGGTGATTCTCGTGGCGGGCGTCAACGGTGCGGGCAAGACCACCAGCATCGCCAAGATCGCCAAGGCCCTGCGCGATCAGGGCAAGTCAGTCATGCTCGCAGCCTGCGACACTTTCCGCGCCGCGGCGGTCGAGCAACTGGAAATCTGGTCAAGGCGACTGGGCGTCGAAGTGATCAAGGGCCAGCAGGGCGGTGATCCGGCCGCGGTGGCGTTCGATGCCTGCGAGGCGGCGTCGGCCCGCAAGGTCGATGTGCTGATCATCGACACCGCCGGCCGCCTGCACACGCAGGAGCCGTTGATGCGGCAACTGACGAAAATCAAAAATGTCGTGCAGAAGAAACTTCCGGGGGGCGCTCCGCACGAGGTGATCCTGGTCATTGACGCCACCACCGGCCAGAACGGCATCAACCAGGCTAAGGTGTTTGCCGAGGCTATCGAAGTGACCGGCATCTTCCTGGCCAAACTCGACGGCACAGCCCGCGGCGGGATCGTCATCGCCATCCGCGAACAACTGGCCATCCCGGTCAAGTTCGTGGGTCTGGGTGAAACGCCCGACGACGTGCAGCCGTTCGACCCCGACAGTTTCGTGGAAGCGATGTTCGCCGCCCCCGGAAGTTAACCTGCATTATTCATTGAACCACGAAGATACGAAGGACACGAAGAAAACGTGAAGAGAATGTGCATGGTTTCAAAAACAGCGCGTTTCACCCACGAACTCGAACACCCCCTGATAAGTTTCTATTTTTGGCTAACTTCGCGATCTTCTTCGTGTCTTCGTGGTGAATAATTCGGGTGAAGGGCGATCATTCACCGTCTGCGACGAAGCAGAGCCGCCCCGGCGCAGGCGCCCAGCAGGCCGGCGCTGGCTGGTTCGGGGATGATGATCTGGCCGCGGATTTCACCGCCTGGCCTGAAGGTGCTATGAACATTGATGTAAGTTAGGCCGGCCAGCGTGTTGGCGATATCGACGACGCCGTTGCCGGAGAACGTGCCGCTGGTGGCTGCGGTGAAGGTCAGGGGAATCAGAGCGGCAGAGTTCACGCCTGGGCCGGAGTAACCGTGCACGTGGGCGTTGTTGGCGGTTCCGATCAGATCGGAGAAAGAGCCGGTGACCGTCATGTCGCCGGTGACGTCGTCGAACAGGACAGTGGCGGTGCCGGTGGCGGGCGTGGCTACGGGAGGCACCTCCTGGAGTCCGTCCAGAAAAACGTTCACATTGTGCACCACCGCCTGAGCTTGAGTCGCCAGCAGGGCGGACAGAACGAACACCACACAACATGAAGATTTCATTGGGAACTCCTCCTGGGTGAAAATGGGTCGCTGTGGGACAACAAGCCGTTAGAATGGTTACAGTTTAATGTGTTTTAGCAGAATGTCTAGAATAATTCGCATGGCCAGCCGATTAGTTTTTCGTTTGGCCCAACCCGAGTCCCAATAGGCCCGATGTGGTAGATTCCGGTAGTGGGCTGATTTGAAATCGCCGCCGGGTAGGCGCTGGGTTTCGTTCCCCTATAATGGGGGTATGCCAAAGCGTTCAAGCAAGCCACCAAGGGACATGAACCAGCTCGCCAAGTACCTCGTGGACAAATCCACGGGGCAGCTACCGGATGAGCCAGAGCCGGAACTGACTGACATCCAAAAGGCCGCGTCCGCTATGGGCAAGATCGGCGGTCCCAAGGGGGGCAGGGCCAGGGCGGCCAAGCTTACCGCCAAGCAGCGGTCAGAGATTGCCAAGAAGGCGGCGCAAGCAAGATGGTCAGACAAATAACTATTGCGCCAATCTCAGGCTCGCAACCGGGACATACATCAGCGACACGTCCCTTTTGGGATAATCGAGCCGAAGCGCAATCTGGTCCATTGTGACCTGATCGTGGTTGAGCAAGATGTCCATTACCTTGTTCATTATGGTTGGTTCTTCTGCTGGGATTGAGTTCGGTTCCTTCTGGCGATAACCCAACTTTCCCAACTCAATAAACATATCTCGATATTTGGTTTCTGTGATCTTGTTCAGAGACTTCGCGCGGTATATGAGTGCCGCCATAGACACACGCCAATATGGCTTAAGGGCGGCCGCGCGGGCAAGATCAATGTTTATAAGTTCACCACCAATATCTGAAGATGGCATTAAGAATTCTGATGCAAACCTGTCTGCCTCACCCTCCATGTACTCAGTTGCTGTTTTGTGCATGACAACGTGCCCCAACTCATGGGCCAACGAAAACCTTGCACGGTCAGCCGGAGCGCTTGCGTTCACAAAGAATAAGGGTGGGCAATCGTCTGGCCACTGACTCATCGCGTCGATGTCGGTTGTCCCGAATGGAAACTTGAAAACAATTCCGCCAGCGCTTTCAATCGTGGACACCAGGTTCTTGACCGGACCCATCGGAAGCATCCAAGTGGCGCGTAACCTAATTGCCACGTCTTCTGGTTTTCCGCCGTGTTCGTCTATATCCATGAACTCAAATGTATATTTGGTCTTTATGTTCACGTCACGCAACAGCCGCTTGGCATGAATTCGGCGAGCATTTACCTCAGCCTGCAACCGCTTGAGGTGCGACTTAAGCGTCTTGCTACGCTTTCGGTAATAAACCATGCTGATTCCGCTGATTCCGAATCCGGTATATTCTTCGTCCTGATAGAAAAACGACAGCGGCAATTCCAGCGACTCAGCAATTCGGCGCGCGGCATCATCCGACACGTCCTTCTCGCCTGCCTGAACTTGCGAGATAAATCCCTGCGAAAGTCCGGCCTTGGTCGCCAATTGTTCTTGTGTCATTTCCTTCAGGTCGCGGGCCATCGCAAGCATGTCAAGGTTGAACCTGCTTTGCGTCATCCGTGTTTATCCTCTTTCTTGGCCTTTTTGGATTCAATAGCCACCAACGCCTGATCTGGTTCTGTTGAATCGTCTGGACGGTTCGGGGATGCGAACGGCAACATCATGCCCTGCTCGCCACCATCAAGTGTGGCAATCCATTTGTTTGTGTACCAACTGATCGGACACGCCAAGTAAATGCCAGTAAAATTTGTATTTAGAATGTCTGCTGTGTATCCAAAGGTGATCTCTGTCGGCCTCGATTCCTCTACGCCATCGAATCCCATCTGCCAGTAGATAAGGCCCTGTGCGTTTGTCTTTACGTTTCCAGAGCAAAGTTGCCCATTGCGCTTTTTAGTTAGCTTCTTGAACCGCAGAGCGACTTTCCCATCAATAAGAGCCCTCAGCATCCGTCCTGTCTTTTTGAGCTTTACCTTTGGATCGCTATCAAGCCTGCGACCAAATAAAACCACACAGCGATTAAAGATCATTCCAGCTACCGTGCTGCCATCAAATGTTGATCGCCGTTCTGGATCACCGTCCAGAATGTCTTGCACCCAGTCCCATGAATCTCGGAAGTCATCCATCAATCCGGGCAGGTATGGCTGGAGGATGGCAAGCGCCTGCTGTTCGCTCAACAATCCGCGACGTTCGGTAAATTTTTGGCTCATATTTAATAGTATATGCTATACTGGCTCAGAAAGCAAGTATTATTATTACCAAAATTATTACTAGGTGGTTGACAATGCGAGCGCGTTCAAGCATAATGGATGATATGAATAAGCTAACCACTCAAAAGCGGGTAGCGGTCGTCCGATGCTTGGTTGAGGGTTGCTCCATCCGATCTACCGTCCGCATGACAGGCGTGGGCAAGCAGGCCATCATGCGGCTGATCGTGGACATGGGCGAGGTTTGCCGCCAGTTCCACGATGAGCGTGTCCGCAGTCTGAAAACGGCCCGCGTCCAGTGCGACGAGGAATGGGCATTTGTGGGGGCCAAGCAGAAGCAGGTGGAGCGTGGAGCGCCGCAGTATGGCGACGCTTGGCTCTGGCTGGCTCTGGACGCTGATACCAAGCTGGCCATCACCTGGGCGGTGGGTGGCCGCGATGAGGGGACCGCCTTTGATTTCATCCACGATCTGGCCGGTAGGTTGAATAGCAGGGTCCAACTGACCACCGATGGTCTGAACAGCTATCTCGGACCGATCATGGATGCCTTTGGCCCCTACGTCGATTACGCCCAACTGGTGAAGCTGTACGGCGACGATCCACGGCTCAAGAAACAGAATCCAGAAGCTACCTACAGCCCGGCGAGAATATGCGGCTGCCGCAAGCAGATGAGGATTGGAACACCCGATCAGAAGCATATCAGCACGAGCTTTATCGAAAGACAGAATTTGACCGTCAGAATGAGTTGCCGCAGGTTTACCCGCCTGACCAACGCTTTCAGCAAGAAGATTCTGAACCATGAGGCGGCGATCAGCCTGCACTACTGCTATTACAACTGGTGTCGTGTCCACCAAACGCTACGATGCACCCCCGCGATGGAAGCGGGCCTAACCACCACCGTTTGGGAGATTGAGGATTTGGTGGGGCTGCTGGAAAAGGCCGAGCAGGCTAAGATCGACGCTGGGGCGTTCAAGCGTGGCCCGTACAAGAAAACCAAGGCATAATTCAAATCAGCCCACTACCTAGATTCCAGCCACCCGCCATGAACCCTCAACCTCGAGCCTGCGTACACAACTACTGATGCCAACAAAACCTGCAAGCGAAAAGACTTCCGACCAGACACCCGCCCAGCCCCTGCCCGTCTGGCAGCGCCTCTGGCACAACTGGATCAAGCCCATCGGTATCGTAGTGGTCGTGCTGGGCACCTTCCGCTCGGCCATCGCCGACTGGAATGACGTGCCCTCCGGCTCCATGCAGCCGACCATCGAGATCGGCGACCGCGTCATCGTCAACAAACTGGCCTACGGGCTGCACGTACCGTTCTCCGGGCCCAAAATCGCCATCCCCCTGACCGGCATCGAGTTCTCCAACCCCCTGCGCGATCTGCCCAGCCTCGACTGGAGCCAGCCAAAGCGCGGCGACATCATCACCTTCTGGTCGCCCGAGCCCGACACTAGCAGGGCCGGCATTAACGGCACACGCCTGATCAAGCGCGTGGTGGCCCTGGCCGGCGATCGCATCCTGTGGACCGCCGATGGCACGTTGATCATCACCACGCCGGATGGGCAACGCTACGAAGCGACCTACGACCAGCGCCGCGACATCACCATCAGCGGCCGCGATGAGCGCGGCCGGGCGTACCGCTTTGCCGGCATGCAACTCGACGAACAGATCGATGGTCAACAGCGCACCATTCAGCGCCTGATGGGGCGCGGCCCGCTGCGGCCGTTCCCCGAGCCGGACAGCGCCATCGCGGATGAGGATGGCTACCTGATTCCGGAAGGCTACCTGTGGGCGATGGGCGACAACCGCGACCTGTCGCGCGACTGCCGGGTGATCGGCCCGGTGCCGCTGAACCTGGTGACCGGCCGCGCCGTGGCCATCGCCTTCTCCCACGACGGCTGGGCCATCCGCTGGAGCCGGCTGTTCAACGGATTGGATTAAGCATCAATAGCCGGGCCGCTACGCGGCCCTGGCGACCGGGATCGCGTAGCGATCCGGCTACAGTTATTCACGCACGGCTAAATGGCGCGGAAATCACCGCATCAACATGCGCTGTTGCGACGCACACCAACACCCAATCCAACGCCCGCCAGCAGCAGCACCAGCGCGGCCGGCTCGGGAACATTCAGCCCTGCCAGCCGCAGCGCCTCATCAAACGCGACATCCGCACCGACGCCGTAGCCCCAGTTATCGCCGAGCACTTGAAGGTCAGCCAGGTTGACCAATCCGTCGCCGGTGAAATCGCCGCTGGCCCAGTTAACGCCGTTCGCCTGCCAGTTGTCGCCGAGGATTTGCAGATCACAGAGATTGATCTGCTGGTCGTTGTTGGCGTCGCCAAGATTGGTGATGGAGGTGAACTTGATCACGAACGGGTCGGATGCGCCGGCGCTTGGCCCACCGAGGTCGCCGCCTGTGTAGCCGGTGATGAACAGGTTGCCCGCCGCGTCCGTTGCCACGCCTCTGCTGAAACCAGAGACTTCCATCTGTTGTGTCCAGGCAAGGTTCCCAAGCGCATCGTATTTGCTCACGAATATATCGGAGGTACCAGCGTCCATACTGCCGGTGATGAACACGTTGCCCGCCGCGTCCGTCGCTATGCCGTAGCTGTGATCGTAGTTCGACGTGCCGAGCTGACGGATCCAAGCCAGGTTACCCAAGGTGTCATATTTGCTCAGGTATGCATCGGATCTACCGGCGTTTGATCCGTCGAGGCTGCCGTGGGTGGTGCCGGTGATAAACACGTTTCCTGCTGTGTCCGTCGACACACCGATGCTATTATCGTAGTTCGACGTGCCGATTTGACGAGTCCAGGCGAGGGTGCCGGCCGCATCGTATTTGCTCACGAACGCGTCGTAGTCGCCGGCATTGGTCCCGCCGAGGCTGCCGTCTGTGAAGCCGGTGATGAACAGGTTGCCCGCAGTGTCCGTCGCTATGCCGTAGCTGTGATCGTAGTTCGACGTGCCGAGCTGCCGGGTCCAGGCGAAGGTGCCGGCCGGGTTGTACTTGCTAACGAACGCGTCCCAGCCGCCGGCATTGGTGCCACCGAGGCTACCGCTGGTATAGCCGGTGATGAACACGTTGCCCGCCGTATCTGTCGCCACGCCGTAGCTGACATCAGTGCTCGACGCGCCGAGTTGGCGCGTCCAGGCGAGGTTGCCGGTGGTGTCGTACTTGCTCACGAACGCGTCCCAGCCGCCGGCGCTGATCCCGTCGAGGCTGCCGTTGGTCTCGCCGGTGAGGAATACGTTGCCCACCGCGTCCGTCGCCACGCCCCAGCAGTGGTCGGTCTTCGGCGTGCCGAGCTGTCGAGTCCAAGCCAATGTGCCGGTTGGGTCGTACTTGTTCACGAACGCATCCCGGCCGCCGGCGCTGGTCCCGCCCAAGCTGCCGTAGGTGTAGCCGGCGATTAACACGTTACCCACCGCGTCCGTCGCCACGCCGAGGCCGTAATCGTCGGTCAATGTGCCCCACTGCCGAATCCATGCAATCGGCGGCGGTGTTTCAGCGTGTAGCTCGACAACAACCGTTGCCGCGCACAGCACGACCGCGCATGCGATCAGACGCCGGGCCGTATCACCCACGTCGATTCGATTCAAATTGTTCATCACTACCCCTCTGTTTCCGCATCCCGAAAGTGCGGCCCCCTTGCCCGGATGCTCAAGCAGGGAGCATGTTCTTTATATTAGTTTATCGGGGGGGGTAAGCAAGGGCATTTTCCGCGGGAACGCAGTCAATTTCGCGCGGTGAGAATGCTTCCAATGGCACGCTTGGCACATCGGAGGAACCCGGCCAAATGGCCGGGCTATGTGGGCGGTCAGCCGGCCTGATCACCAGCACCGCGTTGACTCTGGTGGTTCTGCCGGCGCTTTATCGAATCTTCGAGCGCAACACCGCATTGCCCGGCGAAGCACCCGCTCCGGATTGAGGCGCCATGCACCGGCCGACGGGTGGGTGCTGTTGGCTGGGATTGACTGCGGCGGTGATGGCGGCTAGAACAATTCCACTAATCACCTCACGGGATCGAAGCATGTCTGATTTGAATCTGCGGGATCGTCGCGTCACCGAGGCGATCGATCGTTACTGGCGGGCCAACGTTCGCATCATGGCTGGCCTTCTGCTGATCTGGGCGACGGCGGGGCTCGGCTGCGGTGTGCTGTGGGCGGGCTGGCTCAACCAGTGGTCCATCGGCGGCATCCCCCTGGGTTTCTGGTTCGCTCAACAGGGCTCCATCATCACTTTCGTCCTCTGCATCCTGGCCTACTGCCTGTTGTTGAACCGGCTGGATCGACGCCACCACGAGGAGCTGCGGCGGTTCAAGGCGGGAGGTGGGTCATGATGCTGGCTATGACGCAGCTTCAGGTCTGGACATTCATCTTCATCACCGCCACGTTCGCGCTGTACCTGCTGATCGCCTGGGTCAGTCGCGTGCGCGACACCAAAGGTTTCTACGTCGCCGGCCAGGGCGTGCCCGCCATCGCCAACGGCATGGCGACCGCGGCCGACTGGATGAGCGCCGCATCCTTCATCTCCATGGCCGGGCTGATCTCCACCATGGGCTTTGCCGGCGGCGTGTACCTGATGGGGTGGACCGGCGGTTACGTGCTGCTGGCATTGCTGCTGGCGCCGTACCTGCGCAAGTTCGGCCACTTCACCGTGCCCGATTTCATCGGTGATCGCTACGACTCAACCAACGCCCGACTGGTGGCGGTGGTCTGCGCCATCTTCGTCAGCTTCACTTATGTCGTCGGCCAGATGAAAGGCGTCGGCGTGGTCTTCAGCCAGTTCCTTGGCGTGTCGCTGACCGTCGGCATCTTCATCGGCATGGCCATCGTTTTCATCTACGCCACCCTCGGCGGCATGAAGGGCATCACCTGGACGCAGGTCGCTCAATACTGGGTGCTGATCACCGCCTTCCTCGTGCCCGCCGTCGCCATCAGCTTCAAACTCACCGGCAATCCCGTGCCGCAGCTTGGCCTGGGCTCGCACGTCGCTGAATCCATCGATGCCGCTCAGCCTTTCCTGCTGCAGAAACTCAACAGCCTTCAAGAGCAGTTCGGCTTCACCAGCTACACCGCCCCCGGAAGTGGTCCCGATCACCCGTGGAGCAAGCTCAATGTCTTCTGTGTCACGCTGGCTCTGATGGCGGGCACGGCAGGATTGCCACACGTGATCATCCGTTTTTACACGGTCAAAAGCGTGCAGGCGGCCCGTTGGTCAGCCTTCTGGGCATTGCTATTTATCGCCATGCTCTACCTGACCGCACCAGCCACCGCGGTGTTCGCACGGTATTACATGCTCGACAACATTGCCGGGCTCAATGGACGCAGCGGCGAGGATCTTCCGCCGTGGTATCGCTCGTGGCAGCCGTCGGGACTGATCGCGTGGTTCGATCTGGACGGCGACAACACCGTGCGCTTCACCAACAATCTGACCGCGCAGATCAACGAGGCCGGCATCGCGCCCAACGAAGTGTTCCGCATCTCAGGCGTACCACTGGCGCTGCGGCAACAGATGATCGATGACCCTCGCGGCTGGCTGCGCGAGCACGGCGGAGCGCAACCATTACAGGCACTGCTCGATGCCGGGGCTGCTCATCATCCGGACAAGGACATCATCGTGCTGGCCACGCCGCAGATGGCGGGGCTGTTCGACTGGATCGTTGCCTTCGTAGCGGCAGGCGGATTGGCGGCCGCGCTGTCCACCGCCAGCGGGCTGCTGCTGGTGATCAGCTCATCGATCGCGCACGATCTTTATTTCCGCGTGCTCAATCCCAACGCCAGCGAAAAGAGTCGGCTGCTGATCGGGCGCGTGGTGATCGCCGGGGCGGTGCTGGTGGCGGGTTACTTCGGACTGCATCCGCCGGGCTTCGTGGGCGAGGTGGTGGCGTTCGCGTTCGGGCTGGCGGCCGCGTCGTTCTTCCCCGCCATCGTGCTGGGCATCTTCTCCAAGCGCGTCGGAGCCGTGCCCGCCGTCACGGGCATGGCCGTCGGCATCGTGTTCACCGGCTTCTACATCACCACGCAGAAGGCCGACGCCATTCTGCTCAGTGAAGAGCTGGCCCGCACGTTGATCCCTCTCGATTCGCCGCTGCGACAGCCTTGGTTCTTCGGCATCAACGCCCAGGGCATCGGCACGGTGGGCATGCTGTTGAACTTCGCGGTGACGCTGCTGTTGACGCCGTTGTGCAAGGGGCCGTCGATCGCGGTTCAGCAGATGGTCGAAAGCATCCGCGAGCCTGAGGACGCGGGCGCCGCGGTGGCCATTGAGACGGCCCCCGGGCATTAGCCTGCATGATTCGTTGAACCGCGAAGGCACGAAGAGCACGAAGTAGATCTTGAAGTTAGCCCAAAAGAGAAACTTAGCGCGGGAAAAAGAACTCACCGCCGAGGACGCCGAGGACGCCGAGAAAGGTCAAAATTAGCCTGAATTCAAATGTTTGTGCTCTGTGTCCGCGGCGTTCTCCGCGGTGAAATCCGGTTCTTTTTTTAGGTTCTGTCGGAAAACAATGTTTTGTTCCGGTGGGGCGGTAGTCTCGGCCGCCAGCGGGCGAGACGCCCACTCCACCTTCAGTTTTCCGACTGAGTCTGGCTTTTAGCATGGGGGTGCTCGATTTCGCCGGTGAAGCGCACTGTTTTGACACCCTACGCATTCTCTTTGCGCTTTCTCCGTATCCTTCGTGTCTTGGTGGTTCAATGAAAAATGTAGGTTAATCCTGATACCACCGTGAGTTAACGACGCCGGGGGATTGTCCGTGGCCTCGGCGAGCGGGGCTGGATCGGAAAATCATGGAATACCCGCATTCATTTAATCTTGACATTTCGTCCAGTCGATGCTTGAATATATGCGGGTATGCGCAGAGGCTGCGTATGCTCAGGTTATAGCAATTCTGATTGTCAGATTTGCAATTCCGGGTCGTCAGATCGGAATGTTCTTTTTAACCCTGGCGGTGCCACAGTCCTGGAGATCATCTCATGCGTCAGACACGACAACGTTCGTCATCCAGCCCAAGTGCAGCGCGTCGCGGCTTCACCCTCATCGAACTGCTGGTGGTCATCAGCATCATCGCCCTGCTGATCTCGATTCTGCTGCCGGCGTTGCGCAAGGCGAACGAAACCGCCCGGTCAGTCAAGTGTCTGGCCAATGTCCGCAGTATTGCTCAAGCCAACTTTGCCTATCAGGCGGATGAGGGACGATTGATCGTTCACTATCAGGAAGTCGCCGGCGGCATGCAATACTGGCCCAATGTCCTGAGCCGAGATGGTCATCCGGAAACAGACGTTCGCCGCCTTTACCAGTTGTACATGGGCAATTGCAACTTCCTCAACTGCCCGCAGGCGCCCTATGTCGATCGCAGCATCTCAGCGATTCCCCTGGGCGAGCGCCGCGTTTACGGCAACTACATCATGGCCGCCGGATACTGGTATGACCACAACCTCACGACTGGTTTCGATCTGAAGAAGCCCTGGATCCGTTCGCAGGATCTCTGGCTTTACGATAACTACAAAGTCCAGTTACTGGCTGGCGATATGTTCTATAGGGAAAATGGTCCGCGTGGTTACCGAGTCAATCACAAAGGAAGCATCTCGGGCATCAAAGAGATTGATCACCCAGGTTGGGCTGGCAGCTTTACCGACTCATATTACGAAGTTGGCTACCCGGGTGGACCGGATGTCCGGCTACTGAGCGATGCCAACTATGTGCTTAAAGATGGCTCAGCCTCGAACTACAAGGGTACCGACGACAAGCTATATGAGTTTGTGCACATGAGCTCGAGCGCCGTCGGCTTCTATTCAGTGCCTGTCGTCCGCTGATCGCTGACGCGATGGTCACATACTGACCGCCGCGACGGTCTGAAATTCGTCCGTGGGAAGAGCCTTTGATCGACCCGGTTGATCGAAGGCTTTTTTGTTGCTGATGCGTGACGAAGCCCATGGACTTCTGTCCGTGGGCGGTCCAGGAATACCCCGGGCATAGCCCGGGGCTAACGGAGTGGACGCCCGAGTTGCAAACGTAATCCGTATTACGCGCTGCCGGCGATGGCCTGCAAGTACTGCTGGTGAATGCTGGCACAGAAAAGGCACAGAAAAGGGGAGGCTCCCCTTTTATTTTTGCCTCTGATTCGGTTAGCATGTTTGCATGCCACGAAGAGCACGCATTCAACCTGGGGGGCACAGAAAAGGGGAGGCTCCCCTTTTATTTTTGCCTCTGATTCGGTTAGCATGTTTGCATGCCACGAAGAGCACGCATTCAACCTGGGGGGTACGTCTTTCACGTCCTGAACCGGGGCAATGGTCGGATGACGCTGTTCGAGAAGCCGGCCGATTATACGGCGTTTGAAGCGGTCATGGCTGAAGCATCGGACAAGGCGGCGATACGGTTGTTGGCCTACTGCCTGATGCCCAATCACTGGCACTTGGTGTTGTGGCCCCAAAGCAGCGGCGACCTCGGCCGTTACATGCAGCGGCTGACGACCATGCACGTGCGGCGATGGCATGAACACCGGCACAGCGCCGGTCTCGGCCACCTGTATCAAGGCCCCTACAAGTCGTTTCCGATTGAAACTGACAGGCATTTGCTCGCTGTTTGCCGATATGTGGAACGCAATGCGCTGCGGGCGGAACTGGTTGAGCGGGCCGAAAACTGGCGATGGGGCAGCATGTGGCGACGCGATCACTCGGATGTGCTTGAAGGGGTGCCGCCGCTGACAGATTGGCCGGTGCCACGGCCGCGTCAGTGGCGGCGTCTGGTCAATCTTCCACAAACGGCTGAGGAACTCGAACGCATCCACGAGAGCATCCGCCGTGGTCGTCCATTCGGCGGTGAAACCTGGCAGAGGCGCACCGCACACGCACTTGATCTTGAATCAACTTTCCGCCCCCGTGGCCGACCAAAGAAATAAAGGAGAAGAATAAAGGAAGAATAAAGGGGAGGCTCCCCTTTATTTGGCGGGTGGTATCTGGGCATCGGTGTGGAGATGTAGAATACACAAGGTGTTCGGCCCTCACCCCAACCCTCTCCCAGGGGGAGCGGGGGTAAAACAAATGCTCACGCGCTGCCGGCGATGGCTTGCAGGTATTGCTGGTGAATGCTGTCGAGTTGGATCGGCTGCGGGTCGCCTGATGATTTGATCGCCTGGCGGCAGAAGTTGCTGCGCAGGCGGCCGTGCTCGACGTGGAACTGCTTGACGTTGGCTGGGTACTGGTTGTGGGTGATCTGGTGGACCACCTCCAGGTATTCCTGCACGCGCTGGGCCTGTTTGGGATGGCTGGCGAAGTTGCGGCACAACCAGACGTAGGCCTGCGGCATCAGGTTGGCGCCCACGCCGCAGAACCCGTTCCCCCCGGCCCGCAGGCAGTCTAGGATGATCGGCGAGTGCGCTTCGTAGAGCTTCAGCGGCAGGCCTTTGATGGCCTCGACTTTCAGCGCGAACAGATCGCTGCGGCAGCAGGTGTCCTTGCTCATCACGAAGCGGCCCGTCTCCGCCAGGCGGCGCAGGCCCTCGGCTGACAGCACGCGATGATAGGGCTTGGGGCATTCGTAAATCCCCAGGCGCACCCCCGGAAGCTGTTCAGCGAACGCCAGTAAACCATCCACCGCGACGTCCTCCGGGTCATGTTCATCGGCGAACTCCGCCACGTCCAGGATCACCGCGTCGGCGCCCTGCTCGCTGAGCCAGTGACTGGCCGCCAGGCGCTGCTCGTGCGTCTTCTGCCCGATGGCCCCGGCCACCACCGGCACCCGGCCGGCAGTGTGCTGGATCACGCACTGGGCGATGTCGCGCTTCTCCTGTTCGCTGAGGTGGAAGATCTCGCTGGAGAGGCAGCAGGTGAACAGACCCGCCGAGCCGGCCTCGATGTACCAGTCGGTCAGGCGGCGCAGCGATTCGAGGTCCACCGCGCCATCCTGCGTGAAGGGCGTCAACATCACCGGCCACACGCCGTTGGGAAGTGTGGCTTTGTTACTGCTTGATTTGGAAATCATGGTTGCTCCTGCAAAGACACGAAGAATTGAACCGCAGAGACGCAGAGGACGCGGAGGAAGGCAATGAATTAGAGAAGGAAACCAGGAACCCATGAATGATGGGATTCGGTTTTCCTTCCTGCATTCCTGGCTTCCTTCTAATTCCGCGCTGCCTTTGCATTCCTCCGCGTCCTCTGCGTCTCTGCGGTTCAATGCATGTCTCTTGGCACTTCGCGGTGAATCATTCGGGTTACTCCCGCACCGGCTGAAGCCAGACTTCGCTGACACACGTGCAGCGGGCCTTGCCGGGAACCTTGCGTAGGGCCAGGTTCAGCCTGCCATCCATCGTCAACTGACGGGGGATGCTGTAGGTAAAGGTATCAAATCCCGCCCCCGAGGGCACGGCATGGCCGATTTCGACGCCGTCGGCCAGCACGAAAAACTCATTGGGGCTATTGGTGGCGAAGCTGACCCCGCCGGGGTTGGGATAAGTCAGTTTGACCCTGTAAGTCCTCCGGGGGTCCAGGCCGCTGTAGTTGAACTCCAGGCCGTCCTGCTTTTCGAAGCTGTAGTTGTAGGATCGCTGCGAGGGTCGGGCGTCCTTGGGCCAGCTTCCGGTGCCGTAGTACAGTTCACCGGAGTCGAAGTCGTAGTGCGGCTGCTGATCGACGGTGCCGCAGTTGTCATAGAACCCGCCGTCGCCGGGCTGGTCGTAGTTGACGATGTCACTGGCCGCAGCCAAACGGGTTTGGTTGTCTGCAATGTCCAAAGCCGCGTTGATTTTGCCCAGCAGCCAGTTGATGCCGACGCTGTCCACCTTCTGCATTTTCTGCACCGAGATCGAGCGGATGCCGCCGCCCTGGTCGCTGATGTCATCCCACTTTTGCGCCCGTTCGATGAGGCGGATCATTTCGGGCGTGTCACCCAGCCGCTCCAGGGCATTCTTGGCGGCTGTCAGGGCATCAGTGATCCGCGAAGGATTGCGCAGAGCCGCGGCCAGATCGCTTATGACCTGGTCGTAGATTGCTTTGTGCAGTTGATACTTGCAGAGGATGTAACGGTCGATGGCTGCCCGCTGGGCTAGCATGGCGAAGCGCCAGTTGTTCGCCAGGTACGCAGCGGGAACCAACGGCTCTGCCTGCTGGATCAGTTCGTTGTAGCGCTGAATGTCGTCGGCGCTGTCTTGCAGCGACTGCTCCTGGATGCGTTCGGCGATGAAGGCAGCCTCAGCCAGCAGTGGGGCGGCCTGCGGTCCGCAGTGATAGGTGTAGTACTCGGTGGTGATCTGCTGCGCGTTCAGGTCCGGGTTCCACAGCAGGCGCAGCAGCATGAATTTGTTGAAGTCGTCGAAGTTGCCTTCGGAGTATCCGACGAAACCCGTGACGTAGGGCATGGCGGACTTGATGATGCGTTCGTAGGCAGCGGGGCGGACGTTGAAGGTTCGCCGCTCATAGACTTCGCTGAAGATCGGGTCGATGACTTTCAGTCCGTTCTGGGCCCGTTTCCAGTGCGAGATGTCGGTGAACTCGACCATCTTTTTGCCCGGGGGCAGGTAGTGCATGCGGGATTTGAGGAAGGTGCGATCGGGATAGATGCCGGGGTAGCGGTTCCATTTGGGATTGACGGGGATGTAGCCGTAGGTGGAGTTTTCGCTGCCGCCGGGCGCCGAGGCATAACCCGCGAGCCAGTCGGGGTTCTGCTGCTGGATCTGCGAGAACATCCACTGGTTGTCATCGGGCAGGAAGTCCTGGTTGGTGACGTAAACCTCGGCATCGGGCTTGTGCTTGAGCAGCTCGGCCGCAAGGTCGCGGCAGAGGTCGTAGTAGGTGTGCGACCAGGGTGCGCACTTTTCGCACTCGCAGCCGGCCACGTCGGATGCCGAGAACATGATGCCGTCGATGCGCGGATCGAACTTGAAGATCGCGCCCTTCAGCTCGATCAGCTTGGCGCGGGCTTCGGGCACGCTGATGCAGACGTTGCGATCGTGGCGTGCGCCGTGGTCCAGGGCCCGCCAGTCTTCGGGCACCTTGAACGTACCGCCCAGGCCGTTGATGGAGTTGGAGATCATGTACATGACGCCGTAGTCCGCCATCATCTGCGAGCGCCCGATGCCGACGCCTTCGCCGGTTTCGGGGTTGTATTTGTCAACATCGACCGCGGTGGTGCTGCCCCAGCCGTCGGTGTACTGGTTGGCGCCCAGAAGCAGCAGCTCTTCAAAATACTGCCAGCCCTCGCGGCTGTCCCACTTGCGGGCGTTGGTCAACTGGGCGAGTTTGGGGTCCATGGGATTTTTTTCAGAGCCGTTGGCCGCGCGCATGGCATAGCGCGGCGCGGTGCGAAGGTTGACGTTCGCCAATGCCAGGCTGTCGTCCTGATGCTGGGTCAGCAGCAGCAGTCTTCCGAGGCCGTAGAGCACGCCGCGGTTGTCAACGCCCGCCACCAGCGCGGTGCGCTGCGTCATGTCCACCGTCAGCACGAAGCCCTCAGGGCCGGGATCGGTCTGGCTGGGCGGCGCATCGAGGCGCGAAGCCAGTTGCGCATCACTTTCACATGTGCCGGCCCAGACGACCAATTGACCTTCTTTGGCTGCTGGCGCGACAACCTGTTCGCCGCGCAGCACCATGGCCTGGAGCGAAGGAAATCGCCTGGACAGGTGAGCGACGAACATGTCAGCGTAGCGGCCGTACTGCGATTCGGAAGCTTCGTTGATCACCACCATCACGCTGGTGATGCCGCCGGTGATCGGTTGATCCTCCGCCAGCGCGGCGGGGTGAATCGCAATGCCCGCCGTCATCGCTGCGCAAAGCACCATCAGCCATTTTGTGAAGGTCATGGTTGGCCTCCAAATAGCCCCGGCCTTGGCCGGGGACTTCCATCGCCCCGGCCAAGGCCGAGGCTATATGATGATTGAACGCGCCGGCGCAGAGTCAGCGTTCCCGCTCCCGCAAGCAGCAGCAAAGCGATCGAAGTCGGTTCGGGAATCCCCGTCCCCGGAAGCTGAGCCAGCGCTTCATCGAATGTGATATCGACACCGGCCCCGAAGCCCCAGTTGTCGCCGAGGAGTTGGAGATCAGCCAGATTCACCATGCCGTCGCCGGTGAAGTCAGCTTTGTACCAGGAAGCGAACTGGGATTGCCAGTTGTCTCCGAGAATCTGCAGGTCGGCCAGGTTGACGATGCCATCGCCGTTGGCGTCGCCGGGGTGCAGGTCGGGCAGGACCATCAGCGAGCTGAGCGGGATGCGCGTGACTTCGACGTCTTCCTTGTTGGTGGCGTAACTGATCCACAGGTAGCCATCGTGGATGGTCGCACCGGGATAGCTGTAGCCAAGGGTTTTGGACTCGCCGTCATAGCGCTGCTCGGGCGGCACGCCGCGCACGAGGTAGGCGCGATCGAACAGCACGCCGTCGTCGCTGAGCGAAATCGTCAATGGGATGCGATCGAGTGACAGGTTCGGCGTGTTGATGATGTAAGCGGTGCCGTCGGGCAGGTTGCCGGCCAACTGCATGTTGGAAGAGTCGGGGAAGTTGGTGATGTACGGCGTGGTCCAGGTTTCGCCGTTGTCGGCGCTGGTCGAAACCCACAGGCGATAGGTGCGATCCTCGGGGCCTTCCGAGTGGCGCATGACCAGGACCAGTGTGCCGTCAGGTCGCTCGTAGATGCTCGGCTCCGTGCCGTAACCTTCGTAGTACGTGCCAAGATCACGGCGGCCCGGATACTCGGGCAGATCGGCTTCGATCCAGGGGCCCAGCACGTTATTGGGCGAATCGTTGTACCAGATGCGGGTGGCCATCGTGTCCTTGTTGCCGTCACCCAGAAAGTCCACGAAGCCGTGCCCTTCGAAGACCATGCGTCCGTTGGACAGAAGCTGCGGGCCGGCGCTGGCGATGGTGTCGGGGAACAGCGTCAGCGGTTGCGACCAGCTCTGGCCGTCCGTGGTGAGACTGATGATCGTGCCCTTGGGCGAGCCGGGGATCAATGGGTTCTGATACAGCATCATGGCGGCGAGCGAGTCGCCGTTGGTCCACCATCCGCCGCTGGAGTAGGGGCCCAGCAGGTCGGGCAGTGGTTCATAGGGCGCTGACCAGTTGATGCCATTGGCGCTGCGGCTGATGAACATGACCGACTGATTGGAGTTCTCATCGCGCGGCGTGGATTTCCAGTTGACGTAGTAGTTGCCCTTGAACCAGGTGATTTGTGGGTGATTGGCGTACTTGTCGGTGTTGTCCTGGGCGAGATAGATAGTGAACGTTTCCGTGCCCGGCGCCGGATCGACGCCGCGCGTGGGCGACCAGTCGAACAGTCCCTCGGCCATCACCAGTTCAGGCGAATAACCCGCCTTGGCCGACGAAGCGAAGCTCAGCAGTAAACCCGCCAGTGCGACAATCGATGTCAGATGGCGCATTTCATGCCAATGTCTGCGGAGCAGCATCGCGGGCGCTGCGATCAGCAGCAGGGCAACGGCAGCCGGCTCAGGAATGGCGGTCACCTGCGCGGTGGCGTGCCAGACATTGTAAACCTCGCCCCCGGTGACGGTGCTGCCGTTGAGTGTGACGCTCAAGGCATGGTCATAGATGCGCACGTCATCGATGAAGCCGCCGAACCCATCACCGAGGCGCAGGATCGTGCCGCCATCGCTCGGCGTCAGTGTGCGGATACCCGACTCATTCGTGCCGCGGTCCCAGTATTTGCCGTCGAGATAAATCTTGATGGTGTCGGGATTGGGGCTGACGTTGTGGACGATGGCGACAAAGTGCCACTGGCCGTCATCGATGCGGGCCTCGGGCTTGAGCAGTTTGGTCGTGCCGGTTTCATCGCGGAAGTTGGCGTAAAGTTTGCCGCCGTTGCCGCTGTCGATGCCCTGTCGGATAAAACCGTGCAGTCCGCCGTTGGTTCCGGGTGTTCCGCCATTGGTTGAAGTGTCCCACCAGGTGGCGTTATTGCCGCCTTCGGGAAAGCCGGTGGGCATGGTGGCATGTTTGAGCCAGAGGGTGAGCGTGAAGCTGCCGGTGTTGATGCCCAGGGTGTCCAGATCGCCGACCTGCAGGTAGTCGAAGCCGGGGATAATCAGCGTGCCGGTGGAGAGGGCCAGGCCCATGTTGTTGCCGAGCATGTTGTTGCCGGCCGGCACGATCGCCGCATCGCCGTGCGGCGCACCTTCGAGCACACCCACCTGGTCGTTGAACGTGCCGTCATCGAAGTTCCACTGCGCCCGCAGGGCGGCGTCGGCCGAAAGTGAGATGAATGCACAGACCACCAGGCAGACGGCAGTTATTACAGGTTTTCGATAATCGTACATCGCACGTTTCCCTGGCGTGTTTAGCGCACCGAACTCGCTGGCCCATTGCCGAGCAAGCTTGTCAGCTAATCGAAGAGGAACCTCGGCAGGAAAAACACGAAGGCTGCGGTCAGGCAGCCTCCGCGGAAGGAGAATGCATCAGACCCATCGGCAGCCACGGCGGCGCAGGGCCAGCGCCCCCGCCCCCGAGAGCAGCAGAACGAGTGAGACCGGTTCGGGGATGACCACGCCGGCCAGGGCCTCATCGAAAGACACGTCCGGGCTGGTGCCGAAGCCCCAGTTGTCGCCGAGGATTTGCAGGTCCGCCAGGTTGACGATGCCGTCATCGGTGAAGTCAGCTTGCGCCCAAGTAGCGGTGGTGGACTGCCAGTTGTCGCCGAGAATTTGCAGATCGGAGAGGTTGACCAGGCCGTCACCGTTGGCATCGCCGGGGTGCTGCGTGGGTGCGCCGACGGTCCAGACGTCGTAGAGGCCACCGCTGAGCAGGTTGTCATTTTCGTCAGCGGTCCAACTCAGCGCTTCGTTGTAGATGCGCACGTCGTCAACCAGGCCGCCGAAACCGTCGCCGATTCGGGTGATTTTGCTGGTCGTCGGATGGAGGGTGAACGCGCCGGTGCGGTCGCGGCCGGAATGGTGTACGCCGTCGAGGAAAATCTTGCCTGAGTTGGTGTCGGCGTCATAGACGAACGCCACCCAATGCCACAGGTTGTCGTCAATGCGAACCTCCGGTTTGAAGAGGACGCCAGTGCTCATGTCGGAGACGGTGGTGTACGGTTTACCCGCATTGGTGCCGCCATTGCCGCGGAAGAGGTTCTGCACGACACCGCCGCCGGTGCCGTTGGAGTAGCTATCCCAGAACTCGGGGCTGATCGTGTTCTCCACGGGGATCAGATCGTGCATGATCCACGAGCTGAGGGTAAAGCTTCCGGTGACGCCGAGCGTGGCCAGGTCGCCGACGAACACGTAGTCCAGACCGAAGAATCCGCCGGTTTGCAGGGCCTTGCCCATATCAGCGCCGAGCTGGTTGTTGCCCGCGGTGACGATGGCGGTCGTGCCCACCGCCGTGCCGTGCAGTGTGCCGACCTGATCGTTGTAGGTGTCGTCGTCGAAGTTCCAGTGCGCCACCAGGTCGGCCTGGGCGGCGACGGTGCACAAGGCGATGACCAGAACAGGGGTGAACCATCGAGTCGATTGCTTGCTGATCATGGCGAAATCCTCCGAGTGGGGTGAACGGGATGAGACATTCATAAGGTCAACCAATGTGCTGTGGCGCGGCATGAGTTACGGATCACCAGTAATAAGGCCGGAGCAGGCTGTTGTGGCTAAAGTGCGCGTCAGCGGGATACGTGGTCGGGGTGGTGTTGTCGCGGCCAAGCTGGTCATAAGACGCCTGGATGCCGTGCCCGTCGGTATAGAAGCGATTGCTGCCGGCCTTGAGTCCCGCCAGCATGGTCTCAATCGGGGCGATCGTGCCGGGCAGCGAGTAGTTGGAGTCGATCTGCTTCGAGTCGTAGTAAAAGAGGTTGCGTTCAGCGATGATGATGCGGGGCGGGGTGTTGTCCACCACCCGCTGATTGGCGCCCGTCGGCGGCTTGTCGAACCAGTTGTTCGGAGCTCGCTCAGACAACCCCGGCAAGTAAAGTTGACGCGCCGAATAACGGTAGTAACCGCCGCTATCCAGGATTCGACTGCCCACGTCACCGCTGTCCCCGTCCATGCTTGGGCACTTCAACAGGGCCTTCAAACCACTCTTGTTGGCGTTATTAGCCGGCAGCGAACCCAGGTAATGGGTCAGCGGCAGCACCAGGCTGTCTTCGAACCAGTAGTAGGACAACGCCGATTTGAAGAGAACAGGATTAGCCCAGTTAAACGGCATGTAATCCTTTTCGTCCACCGCGTATGCCAGTGCCCCGGTGCCCAGTTGCCTCTGATTGGCCATGCATTGCAGGCGCTGCGACTGCTTACGCGCCTTGGTCAATGCCGGCAGGAGGATGGAGATCAGCAACGCGATGATGCTGATCACCACCAGTAGTTCGATCAGCGTGAATCCGCGACGACGCAGCATGGTGAGGCCTCCAAATAGCCCCGGCCTTGGCCGGGGTCTTCACAAGGTCATCAAGGCGCCCCGGCCAAGGCCGGGGCTATATGTGTTACCTTCGATGCAGCAGGACCAACGTTACAGTCGAACCCAGCAAGATCAGGCTCGCCGGCTCGGGGACTTGGGCCTGCCAGACGTCATACAGTTCGCCGCCGGTCAGCGTCTTGTTGCCGTCCAGCGCCACGGTCAGGGCGGAGTTGTAGATGCGCACGTCATCGATCTGGCCGTCGAAGCCATCACCGATGCGTGTGTTCTTGCCGCCCAGGGCGCTGAGGATGTAGCTGCCGGTCTCGATGTCAGAGGACTCGACGCCGTCGAGATAAATCTTGGCGCTGGTTCCACTGGAGATGTAGCGGACAGCGACGAAGTGCCACACGCCGTCGTCCACGCGGGGGTAGGGTTTGAGCAGATCAGCGCTGCTGTCCACGGTGTCTTCGACGGTGGCGTAGATCAGCCCGGCATTGCCGCCGTCGTTGCCGCGACGAATGGTTCCGACGACACCACCCTGGTTGCCGCCGCTGCCGACCCAACTGTCCCAGAACTCGGGGCTGACGGTGCCGCTGGCGGACAGCGCCTCGTGCTTGATCCACATGGTGAGGGTGAAGCTGCCGCTGACGCCGAGACTGGTCAGGTCGCCCACCGCCACGTAATCGGCGCCGAAGGCGCTGCCGGTCTGCAGGGCCTTGCCCATGTCGTGGCCGAGCTGGTTGGCGCCGGCCGTGACGATCGAGGTCACGCCGCTGGCCGTGCCATTGAGGCTGCCGGCCTGGTCGTTGTAGGTGCCGTCATCAAAGTTCCACTGGGCCACCAGTGCGGCGTCGGCGGCCCCGGCGCAAGCGATAACCACCAGTGCGGCCGCCCACCATCGTTGTCGTTGCTTTCCAATCATCTCTATTTTCCTCCAGGTAAAAAGTAGTGAAGACATCACGATTCAATCAGCAGGGGCTCGACGCTGAGCGTCACCTGCCGGGCATGTTCTTCGGAATAGCGCAAACGTCGGGCAAGCTGTTCGACCGCGTGCTGGCCGATGGTTCTCATGCCCAGGTCAATGCTGGCTGGGCGCGGATCGAGCCCCGCCAGGTAGGCCTGCTCGTTGTCGCAGGAAATCACCGTCAGGTCGCGGCCGGGACGGATGCCCATGCGCAGCAGCAGCGGGTAAAGCTCGGCGGTGAGGATGTCGGAGGGCACGAAAAGGCCGCGCGGCTGTGGCTTCATGGCTGCGAACTGCTCGACCATCGGCATCATCAACGGCCCCAGATCATTCAGAGGCACATCGTTGAGGTCCACACCACGCGTGGTGTCGGTCGTCAGTAGCTGCACGTCCGCGCCCGCCTGCCGAGCTGTTCGGAAGAAGCCCGTCTGGCGATGTTGAAAGACCGCCACGTCCGGGAACGGGTTCCAGAAACACAGACGGGCGTGATTGTGCTTGAGCAGATAGCGCGCGGCGCATTCGCCGGCCGCTTCGTTGCCGGCCAGAACCTTGTCACCCGTGGCCAGATCGCTGTGCGAGGTCAGCCAGATGACCGGCATCTTTTCCAACACGGCCAGCAGGCGCTGGTCATCAAAGCTGCCGGCCAGCAACACGCCGCAGACCTGACGGTGCAGGATCGCCGGCGGCAAAAGGTTGACGTTCGGCTCAGGCAACGTCAGCAGCATCATGTTCATGCCCTGTTGGGCCGAGGCGCTGCTGATGCCGTCCAACATGCGCATGAACAGGCCGGTGTGCATCTGATAACCGCGGCCGATGGCGATCACGGCGAAGGTCAGGCCTTTGAGTTGATGAGCGTTGACCGCCACGGTGATATTGCGGCGGCGCGTGGTCGGCTCGAAGTTCATCTTCTTGATCAGGGCTCGGATCTGACGGGCTCGTGCTGGTGAAACGCCGGGCTGGTCATTGATCACCCGCGAAACGGTTGCGGTGGAGACCCCGGCCGCCTTGGCGATGATGTCCAGTGCCATGGTGGCATTGTGACGCAGTCTGTCAGCAATTGCAAGAGTAAATACTGACTTTATTAACGTAATTGCGTTAATTTTGTTTATTAATGGTATGACAATATTTTACGTTCTTTTAATCGTTACAAAACACCAAAAAAACCCGGCCGAAATGACCGGGTTTGTTCGGATTGTTGCGTTGGAACCTTGCGGCACGCGCTTATCACGGCCAGGTGATGTCCTTGCGATCGTAGAACAGCAGTCGGCCGTTCTCGACGCCCACGATCAGGCCTGAAAGTTGCGGACTAAAGTCAGCCACCGCCGGGGCGCAGGAGTGCTGGCCCAGGTGAACCGCCTGGCCGCCAAAGTGCATCAGTTTGGGGTACTCATACGACGGCTGCGTGTTGCTGGCGACGTTCTTGAGCAGCAGCACCGCCGAGCCGCGCCGGTCCGCTGACCAGGGCAGGCCGGTGTCCGGGTTGGGCACCGAACCGTGGCGCGGCGTTCCGACGATCAGATCAACTTTGCCGTCGCCGTCCCAGTCGGTCAACTCGAACTTGATGCGTCCGGTGCCGCCGGCCCGCAGCCAGTTGGCTTTGATGACCGAGCCGTCGGTCAGCTTGAGCTTGAAGCCGTCGCGGATGTTGTAGCTGTCAACCTTCCAGTAAAGATGGAAGTCGTCATCGTCATCGGTGGTGACGTACGCCAGTTGGTCGTCCAGTTCACCGATGCCGGGCCGGGTGCGCCATGTGCCGTGCATGTCCAGGTCATCGAGATAGAGCGGATGGATGTAGTCGAGCTTGGGCTCGGTGGCGGAGCCGATGTTGAGCATGACGCTGTGCATGCCCAGGGCGTCGTTCATCAGCACGTCGGGCAGGCCGTCACGGTTCCAGTCGAAGACGTTGGGGCAGGTGTAACCCCAGCGTGATTCACCGGGGCCCTGGATGTCGCCGCGGTAGCCACCCTGGATGATGACGGTTTGACCACCGGCTTCCAGGAATCGGGCGTTGGCGAAGCGCGGCGTGACGTTGTCGCCCAGGTTCTTGAAGAACATCAGGAAACCCTGGGAATTGCCCGCCACAATGTCCTTGGCACCGTCGCCATCCCAGTCGATGATCGTGGGCACCACCAGCGTGCCGCCGTAGAGATCGGGGTCAACTTGCAGCAGGTAGCCGGCATCCTTGTAGATCAGTCGGCCGGTGTCCGCTTCAGTGCCGGCCGCCATGTAGTAGTACACCCCGCCTTCGCAGGCCGCGATCAGATCACTGCCTTTACCATCCGCGGACGGGTAAGCCATGATGTTGGCCCAGGTGCCGGGCACGCGCAGCGTATTGCCATCGGTTCCCACCACCGGCTGACGCAGATCGGTTCCTTCGAGTGGCATCGCATGCACGCCGCCCAGGCCGCTGCCAAAGAGCAACTGTTGGGCATCTGGCACAACGGCCAGACCTTCGTTGCCCAGGATGCCGCCCTGATCGAAGGGCAAGATTTGCGTGGCCGCGATGGCAGCGTTCTGCGGCGCCGGCCAGGACAGCTCCGCTTTGAAGATCGCATCCTTGGGCAGTCCGCCCATCCAGATGCCGTCGGGGCCGTAGGGGCGATAGTCATCGCTGCGATAGCTGCCTTCGGGGCGCATGGATACGCCATCGGGGACGCTCAGGTACAGCACAGCCGAACCGTCGTTGAGCAGTCGGCCGGTCATGGCACTGATCCCGCGCGGCAGTCCGGTGACTTCGACACTGGCCAGTTCATTGAAACTCATCTGCTGCTTGTCGAAGGTGGTGACCAGAAGCTTGGTGCCCTGAGCCCAGATGGCATAGATGGTTCCGTCGGTAGCCTGGAACACCCAGCCGGGCGAGGGGCGGTCCTGATTGAAGGGCGTCTGGACCGGCTTGGCTTGGGAAAAGATGGGTACGCCCGCGTCGCTGTCGCGCAGGTATTGGTAGCAGACCAGGCCGGGGTACCAGCGATCGGAGAACAGCACCAGATCGGGGCGTGATCCGCCGAAGATGTCCACTGCGCCCAGGGGTTTGCCGCTGATGCCGGGCACGGTCAGTGGTCCGACGCCGTCGGCAGCGCCGAGTTTGATCGGTTGTCCGCTGATCAGCGTTGTTTGTTGAGCCGTCGCCGCGAAACTGATCGCCGACAGGCAGAGAACCGCCGTCATCATTCGTCGTGTCATGATTGCTCCCTGATCGAAGGTGGTTAAGGTGACATGATTTTACAGGTTTTCGTCATTCATTATCGCCGCTGCGGTTTCGTCTGGCCAGCAAACCTGTGGCAAGCGCAGTCAACAGCAGAACCGCGGCCGGCTCGGGAATGTAAGCGGCCGCCAGTTGATCGAAGTCGCCTGCGCTGGCGTTCCAGTGATCGCCGATGATTTGCAGGTCGGCCAGGTTCACCAGCCGATCGCCGTTGAAGTCGGCATCGATCCAGTTGGCGCTGCTGCTCTGCCAATTGTCGCCGAGGATCTGCAGGTCGGAGAGATTGATGGTTCCGTCGAGGTTGGCGTCACCGGGCAGGGCGGCGGTGACGGTGACCGTGGTGGCGGAATAGGTGACCGCCAGGGCCAGGTTGCTGTTGACGATCACGCCCTCGATGGCGGCAAAGGCATTGAAGATGCCCGCGGATGTGATGATGTCGAAGTTGTCGCCGTAGTCGGGATTGAATCCGGGCTCCGGCACGAGTTCGAGCGAGCCGTCGAGCAGGACGTTGCCGGTGACCGTCAGTTGATCGTGAGCCGCTGCCGCCAGTTCGATCTGCATCGAAGCGGAGGCGAACTGAGCGAAGGTGCCCTGGATGTGCAGTGTGCCGGGCGATTGACCGGGGGCCACCTGGCCGTAGCTCCATACCGATCCGACCACCGTACCGTCGCCGCTGAGGGTGCTGCCACTGGTGACAGTCAGGGGCGAGCTGAGCACCAGCGTATTGCCGTTGATGACGTTGAGCGTGCCGCCAGCCATGACGAGCGTGCTGGGGTCGAAGTTGAGCGAGCCGGTCCCCGAGATGTTGAGGGCCTGGCCGTTGAGATTGAGTTGTCCGGTGAGGGTGAGTGAACTGCCGGCCGCCAGGTCGGCGTCGGTGTCGCTGTCGAGCAGGATGTTCCGTTGAATTTCGTGGTGCCCCTGTTGTGCGGCCAGAACGCCGTTGCCGGTGGCAGCCTTGATGATGAGGCTGCCGGTGCCGCCGATGGTGTAGGCGTGGGGGCTGCGGAAGCGCAGGCCCTTGACGGTGAAGGTGCGATCGAGGCTGATGGTGGCAGCCGCGCCGATGGCGGAGCCGAAGTTGGCGATTTCGTTGCCGGTGTCGGCGCGACCCCAGTAGTACCAGTTGACGGTGTCGAACCAGTTGCCGGAGCCTTGCAGCCGCCAGGCGTTTTCGCCGGCGGCGGGTTGAGTGACGTCGGTCTGCGAAGCGTTGAAGGCGACGGGCGCGGAAGTGACGGTTTCGATGAAGTTGCCGAGGGCGTCGAAACGCAGGATGCGGCCGGCGGTTTCGCGGATATAGACATCGCCGTTGCTGTCCTGGGCGACGCCGTTGGGCAGAGTGATGGCGGCGCCGGCGAAGGTGGCGCCGAGGGCGAAGTTGCCCAGGGGGGCATCCATGTGTTGGGTGCGTTCGTAGCGTGTGACTTTGCCTGACTCGATCTTGAGGTATTGATCGGGTGTGGCGGTGCGGAAGTCCTCGATGCTATGGAAGGTGATGAGGTTGGAATCGTGTCCGCGGGGCGGCAGGTTCTCACCGGGCACCACGAACGCGGTGCGGGAGGCGACGGCCAGGTCATCGCCGTCAATGGCGAAGTTGAAGTATTGGAAGCCCTCGCCGTAGGTGCCGTTGTCGATGTTGGGCGTGAAGAGGAAGAATTTCTCCACGTTCCAGTTGATCAGATCGGTGGAAGAAAGCATGGCGGCGGCGGTGCGGGTCAGGGCGTCGGTGGTGACGCCTTTGTGGACATCGAGGACGGGGTTATCAAGGATGTAGAACTTGCCGGAGACGGCGTCATACATGGCGCCGAATTTTTTCTCGCCTCCGGGCAGACTGACCCAGTCGGCGGCAGCGGGAGAGGCGAGGGTGCTGGGCGAGGTGGCGCGGAGCAGGACGGTATAGGGAAGGTTGCCGACTTTGGGCAGGGTGACGACGCCGGTCTGCGGTGAGGCGACGACCTGGGCCTCGGTGACGGTGAGGCCGGAACCGAGCGGGCCGCTTTGCACGTTGGCGGCACTGGACAGCGTCCAGGAACTGGCCAGCAGGAGGTTGGAATCAGCCGGGGCGGACATGACGCGCGTGCCGCTCTGGGCGATCCAGATGCGGCCGTTGTAGATGACCGGCGAGTTGGCGGTGCCGCCATAATCACCATCTCGCAGCAGGCCGTTGTTGGCATCGGTGGGATTGGTCCAGGTCAGGCCGTTGTCGGTCGATTTGCGGATGAGGATGTCGCCGTTGGTGCCGCCTTCGCGGTAACCCCAGATGTAGAGGTCGCCGTTGTGCTGGAAGATGGTGGACCAGAATCCGCCGACGGTGGATTGGTAAGTCCAGGTCTGCCCCTTGTCGGTGGAGCGGAAGACCTTGATGGTGTTTTCGCTGGTGCCGGAGCCGAAGTAGTCATTGGAGACGAAGTAGTCACCGTTGGGCATGATGGTGATCGAGGGCGTGGACAAATAGACCTTCGGCTCAAAGAACAGCGGCGCTTCTTCGTAGTTGATGACCGCACCCGGCACGCCGGAGAAATCCTGGGCCGCGACTTTCAGCGGCAGCACCAGCAGACAGAGGCTCAGCCAGCGGATCATGGTGGGATGACGATGCATGGTCAAACTCCTTGTTAGAGCAATCTCCGGCAGCGCGGCCGGTTCAGTAAACCAATCGCAGCCACCGCAAGCAGCGCGAGGCTATGCGGCTCGGGAATGTATGCCTGGGCCAGTTGATCGAAGTCACCGGCCGTGGCGTTCCAGTGGTCGCCCAGCACTTGCAGGTCGGCCAGGTTCACCAGTCGATCGCCGTTGAAGTCGGCATCGCCCCAGTGGGCGGTGTTGCTCTGCCAGTGGTCGCCGAGGATTTGCAGATCGGAGAGATTGATGGTTCCGTCGAGGTTGGCGTCACCGGGCAGGGCGGCCGTGACGGTGACCGTGGTGGCGGAATAGGTGACCGCCAGGGCCAGGTTGTCGTCAACGATCACGCCCTCGATGACGTCAAAGGCATTGAAGATGGCAGCGGAGGTGATGATGTCGAAGCTGTCACCATAGTTGGGATTGAATCCGGGCTCCAGCACGAGTTCAAGCGTGCCGCCGAGCAGGATGTTGCCGGTGACCGCCAGTTGATCGTGGGCCGATGCCGCCAGTTCGATGTGCATGGAGCCGGAGGCGAACTGAGCGAAGGCTCCATTGATGTGCAGCGTGCCGGCAGACTGGCCGGGAGAGACCGAGCCATAGCTCCAGACGGAACCGACCACTTGGCCATCGCCGCTGAGGGTGCTGCCGTTGGTGATGGTGATGCTGCTCGCAGTCAGCGTGCCGCCATCAATGACGTTCAGCGTGCCGCCGTTGGTCTGCACGGAGCCGTTGGCGAACAGGGTGCCCGGCCCGGTGACGTTGAGCGTGTGACCGTTGAGATCGAGTTGGCCGGTGAGGTTCAACGCGGAGCCGGCAGCGAACGTGGCGTCGGTGTCGCTGTTGAGGGTGATGCCAAGTTGAATCTGATGGTTGCCCAGTTGCACATCGATGATGCTGTGACCGGCCTCAGCTTCGAGGGTGAGGCTGCCGGAGCCGGCCAGCGTGTAAGCGTTGGCGTTGCGGAAGCGCAGGCCTTTGAGGATCAGCGCCTTGTTCTGGGTAATGGTGCTGGCGGCATTGGCGGAAGTGCCGAAGAAAGCCACTTCATAGTTGGTGTCGGGCCTGCCCCAGTAGAACCAGTTGGTCAGTTCGCTCCAGTCCGCCGAGCCGCCCATGAGCCAGGGCCGTTCGCCGGCCGGGGCCTGTGCCAGGTGCAGGAAGTGCCCGGGGCCGTTGATCCCGGTGGCGACGCTGTTGACTTTCTGATTGACGCCCTTGAGCTTGTAAATGCGATCGTTGTCGAAGTCCGACCAGTAGATTTCACCGTCGATGACCACGATGTCCAGCGGCAGGCCGACGTCGGCCGGATCGTACAGCTTGGTGCTGGATCCGTTGAGTGCCAGTTCGTAGAGGTCGGTGTCGCTGCCGCTGCGACTGCTGGCCAACAGCTTTTGTTCCAGCTCGTCCCAGGTCAGGGCCTCGGGCCTGGAAGTGGTGAACAGGTTGCTCAGGAATGCGCCGGTCGTGCCGCTGAACTTGCGTACCTGGCCGCTTTCGCGGTCAGCCAGGTAGAGATTGCCGTCGGACCCGAAGGCCAGCCCGCGCGGGTTGTTGAGCGTGCCGCCTGCGAAGTTGGTGTCCACGAACACCGTGGACGCGCCGGTGTCAGGATCGATCCTGTAAATCTTGTCCGAGTTGGTGCCGAAAGCCGCGGACATGTAAAGAAAGCCGTCGGGCCCCACGATCAGGGCTTCGGGATCACCGGTGAAATCAACGCCCTCGGTGGCGACCACGTTCAGGAAGTTGCCCAGGGCGTCGAAGCGCAGGATGCGCCCGCCGTCAACCTGCTCACCGATGTAAACGTTGCCCGCCGCGTCTTGTGCGATCCCCCTGGGGTTATCGAGCGGTGAGCCGGCAAAAGTCGAGCCCAGCGTGAAGCTGCCCAGCGGAGCCCAGAAGTCGGTCTGCGTCACCTCGTAACGCATCACGCGATCATTGTTGGTGTCGGTGACCAGCACCTGCGTCGGCGTGACGTTGCGGAAGTCTTCGATGCGATGGAACGTGATCAGGTTGTTGTTGTGTGCGCTGTTGGCCCCGCCCAGGCCGTCGTCGAAGGCCGTGCGTGACACGACCGCCAGGTCGTCGCCGTCGATGGCGAAATTGAGGTACTGAAACGCCTCTTTGGCGACGCTGGGTGCGTAGAGGAACAGTTGCTCGACGTCCCAGTGATAGAGGTCTTTGGAGCTGATGATGGCCGCGGTGTTGCGGATGGAGGTGGACTCGGCCGCGCCTTCGTGGGCCGGGAGCACGGCATTACTGAGGACGTAGAACTTCTGCGAGACCGGGTCGTAGGTGGCGCCGAACTTTTTCTCGACGCCCGGAATGTCCACGAAGTCAGTTTGATCGTTGAAGGTGAGTTGCCCGTTGGCGGGATTGGCCCGCAGCAGGGTGGTCACCGCGTGGTTCTTGATCTTGGGCATCATCACCAGCCCGGTCTGCGGGGAAACGACGGTCTGGGCCTCGGTCCAGGTGATGTTCTCGTTGAACCACTCGAACTCCTCGGGCACCGGGGCGCTGACGGTCCAGTTGGCGGCAACCAGCAGGTCGGAGCCGACCGGCGCCGAGAAGGCGCGCGGGCCGGTGGCGGGGGCCCAGATGCGGCCGCCGTAGATTTCGATGCGCGAGGGCGATGAGCCATAGTTGCCCACAGCGATCAGGCCGTTGGTGGCGTTGGTGGGGTTGGTCCAGGTGACGCCGTTGTCCGTGGATTTGCGGATGACCCAGTTGCCGGAGCCGGCATAGGGCCCCATGAAGTAGAGGTCTCCGTCGTAAGTGAACAGGCTGGACCAGAACGCGCCGTTGACGTCGGATTGCTTGGTCCAGGTCTGTCCGTCGTCGGTGGAGCGGAAGATGGAACTCTGCCCCACGGTGTCCTCGGTGGAGTTGGGCCCGAAGTAATCGTGGGAAACGATGTACGAGCCGTCGGGCATGATGACGATCGACGGCGAACTGAGATAGATGCCGGTCGATTTTGGCAGGTGGTTGATCACCACGCCGGGCACCTTGGACAAATCCTGTGCCATCGCGGTCAACGACAGCATGCACAGGCCCGCCGCCAACAAACCCATACTCATCTGTTTGGCGTGCATCAGAGAACTCCTGTTGACCGTCGGCCGTGCCGGGTCATTCCGCCTGCAAGCAAGACACCCAGCAGCACGACGCAGTGCGGCTCGGGGATGTTGGCTGACAGTTGGGCGAAGTCGCCGGCCGCGGCGTTCCAGTGGTCGCCGAGGATTTGCAGATCGCCCAGGTTGACCATGCCGTCTCCATTGAAATCCGCGCTGGCCCAGCTTGCGCCGTCGGCCGCCCAGTTGTCACCAAGTATCTGCAGGTCGGCCAGATTGACGAGGCCGTCGAGGGTGGCATCGCCCGCAAGTGCAGCGGTCACGGTCACCGCCGTGCTGTCATACGTCACCGCCAGGGCCAGGTTGCCGTTGACCATCACGCCGCTGATGGCGGCAAATTGGCCGGTGATGTCCGCTGCGGTCAGCAGGGTGAAGCTGTCACCGTAGTCAGGCGTAAAGCCGGATGCCAGCGACAGATCCAGTGAACCCTCCAGGGCCAGGGCGGTGGCGACGGTCAGGGGCGTGCCGGTCGCATCGTCCAGTTGGAAGGCCAGTTCCCCGTCGTTGATCAGCAGCGAGCCGGTGATGTGGATCTGTCCCGGGCCGGCGAAACTGAGCCGCTGGCCGTTGAGGTCCACCTGACCGGTGAATGTCAGTGAAGTGCCGGCCGCAGCGGTGATGTCGGCCGCGTTCTGCAGCGTGAGGTCCAGTTGAATCTGATGTTGTCCCAGTTGCACGTCGAGCAGGCTTGGGCCTGTATCGGATTGCAGGTTGATGTGGCCCGAGCCGGCGATCGTGTAGGCGTTGGCGTTGCGGAAGCGCAGGCCCTTGAGGGCGATGTTCGTATTCAGCGTGACGGTGGCGGCTGAGGTTGCTGCCGAACCGAAGAACGCCACCTCGCCGGGCCGATCAGCGCGACCCCAGTAGTACCAGTGATCCAGATCCGCCCACAACGCCGAGCCGGAGGCGATCCAGGTGCGCTGCTCGCTATCCGGCTGCATCACCGAAAGCAGATGGCCGGGCCCGTTAAGGCCGGTGACGCTGTTGACCTTCTGGTTGGTGCCGGTCAGCTTGTAGATGCGGCCGTTCTGGTAGTCGCTCCAGTAGAGTTCGCCGTCGAACATCAAGATGCCCAATGCGGCGCCGACGTCGTTGGTGTTGTAGAGATTGGTCGAAGCTCCGTTGGTCAGCACCTGCCAGACGTCGGTATTGGTCCGGTCATTGGTCACGATGAAACGGTTGTTGTCCTGGTCCCACAGCAGACCCTGCGGGCGGCTGACCGCAAACAGATCGCCGAGGTATTGGCCGGTGTCTCCGTCGAATCGGCGAACCAGGTCGTGGTTGCGATCGACGATGTAAAGGTTGCCGTCGGGCGCGAACGCCAGGCCCCGCGGGTCATCCAGCGAGCCGCCGGTGAAGGTGCTGTCCACGAACAGCGAGACGTCGCCGCTGTCGGTGTCGATGCGGTAGATGCGGTCGGAGCCGCTGTCGCCGAAGGCCACGGACATGTAGAGCTTGCCATCGGGCCCCAGTTGCAGGGCCTCGGGTCGGCCGGTGAAATCAACGCCTTCCTGGGCCACGACATCGAGGAAGTTGCCCGCGGCATCGAAGCGCAGCACGCGCCCGCCGTCGATCTGTTCTCCCACGAACACATTGCCCGCCGCGTCCTGGGCCAGACCCAGCGGCTTGATGATGGCTGCTCCGGCATAAGTCCCGCCCAGGTCGAAGCGCCCGACCGGGGCCCAGAAATCGGTGTCCGTCACCTCGTAGCGCATGACGCGGTTGTTGTTGGTGTCAGTGACCAGCACGTGCTGCGGCGCCGCATCGCGGAAGTCCTCGAAGCGATGGAAGGTGAGCAGGTTGGCGTTGTGGGCGCTGTTAGCGCCGCCGAGGCCGTCGTCGTAGGCGGTGCGGATGGCTGCGATCATGTCATCGCCATCGACCACCCAGTCGGGATATTGGAAGGCATGCTTGCTGCGATCGGGATGGTGCAACACGATGCGCTCGATCTCCCAGTTGATCAGGTCGGGCGAACTGACCAGGGCGGCGGTGTTGCGGATGCCGGCCGCGTCGTAGCTGTCATAGTCCGGCAGCACGAGGTTGGTCAGCGACCAGTAGAGATCGCTCTGGGCGTCGTAGCGGATGGTGAATTTCTTGGCGCCGCCGGGGAACTGAATGAAATCGGTTGCGGGATCGAAGCTGGTGGTGGTGCCGTCGTGGCTGACGTGCACGATGGAGGCTGTGCCGCCGGCATAGGTGTCGGTGCGGAGGATATCGACGACTTGGCCCTCGCGGATGACCAGCGCGTTGCCTTCCAGCCAGCCGCCCCATTGGCCGCCCAGCCAGGAGGTGCTGCCCTGTTGATAGGTGCTGAAGGTCCAACTGTCGCGGTCGAGCAGGTCAGCCTCGAGCGGTGCGGACATGACCATGGGGCGATAGCGCACGCCCCAGGTGGTTCCGCCGGCCGCGTCTTCGAGAGCCCGCCAGATGCGTCCGTCGTGGATGAGCATGGGCATGGGCGCGGTGTGGTACTGCCCGGTGGGCGTGAGCAGGCCGCTGGAGGCATCGACCGGATCGGTCCAGGTCAGCCCGCCGTCATCGGAGCGCATGATGACCGCCAGTCCGTGGTGGAACGTGGTGCCGATCATGTAGGCTGCGCCGTTGTGGGAGAAGATGTTGGACCAGAACAGCCCGTCGATGGTGGCGGCCGGCTGCCAGGTGGCGCCCTGGTCGGTGGAGCGGAAGACGTGGGTGACAGCCGAGGTGTGCTCGGTGGAGTTGGGCCCGAATTCGTCGCGTTTGGCCAGGTAGGAGCCGTCGTCGAGGATGGTGATGCCCGCCGAACCAACGTAAATGCCTGAGGAGGAGGGCGAATGATCGATCACCACGCCCGGAACGCTGGAGAAATCCTGGGCCAGGGCCGGGGCCAGTCCCGCAAAGAGCGACAAAATGATCGCAACCAGTCGCAGTCGAATGACTGACCGGCGGCGCATACCAAACCACCATCGAGCCATGACCACGCAGGCCATTGATCCATCTCCAATCCGCCCCGCGGTGCGGTGCCCGCGGTCGGCCGCTCGAAGTCAGCCGATCAACGATAGCCAAGCGACCAACTGAGGCTGTCCCGGATGTGTTGGATGATCAGGCGGCGAGCCAGTTCGCCGTCGTGAGCTTTGAGGGCGTTGAGCACCTGGTGGTGCTGGACGGCAGCTTCATCCAGGCGGGCCCGGGTGTGGCTGGCCCGCTGGGTGTTGAAGATGCGCGACATCATGTGGCAGGTCTCGACGATGCGGCGCAGGCGCGAATTGTTGGAGGCCCGGATGATCACTTCGTGGAAGGCCCAGTCCAATTCGAGGAAGCGATAAAGTTCAGCCCCGGCCAGCGGTTTGTCGTTGCCGGCAAACCATTGGCTGACCATGCGGTCAACCTCATCGAGCAGGTCGCCGAGGCGGGCGATCTGGTGGCCGTTGATATGTTCAGCAGCAATGCGGGCGGCATAACCCTCGATGGCTTCGCGCACGCCGTACAACTCGCGCATTTCCTCGGGGTCCAGCTTCTTGACCACCGCCCCCAGGCGCGGCACCAGTTCGACCAGGCCCTCGGTCTCCAGCCGGCGCATGGCTTCACGCACCGGGGTGGAACTGGTGCCAATCTCCTGGCCCACCGCGCGATAGTCCAGGCGGATGCCCGGCAGATACGAGCCGGTGGCGATCTGTTCACGAACATGCTCGTAAGCACGCTGCTGCAATGAATGTGTGGCTTGGGTCATCAGTTGATTGCTCCCACTTGCCCGATCCCCGCACGGACACTCGGTTCATGCTTCAGACGACCCTTGTTCAGGGGCCTGATGGAAGCCTGCCCGCCCACGCCAACCCCACTCAAAACACACCCCATGAAGCGGCAGCAAAACACGCTTGTCCCATTAATATACATTCAAATATATCAGCAGATAGCGTACAGTCAACCATATTGTGGGAATTCGCGTACGTCTGCAAAATTGACCGCCTGCCGGTGGCACTCTGCGACCCCGGGAGCGGTTTGTTATACTGCCACCGATATATTCAACTATCTGATAGGGGCTTGCCATGCCGCAATCAGTCGTGATGGGCCTGGACTTCGGCACCGAATCCGTGCGGGCCATTCTGGTTGACCTCAAGGGCAATGAGCTGGCCACCGCTGTCAGTCGTTACGCCCACGGCCAGATCCTCGACAAGCTGCCGACCAGCGGCCAGAAGTTGCCGCCGCTGTTCGCCCTCCAGGATCCGCAGGACTGGATCGACTCGGCTGCGACCGCCTCGCGCCAGGCGGTCCAAGCTGCACGCATCAAGCCGGCCCAGGTTGTCGGCATCGGCGTCGATTTCACCAGTTGCACCATGTTGCCCGCCCTGAGCGACGGCACCCCTCTGTGCAAGTTGCCCGCGCTGGCCAAGCAACCCTACGCCTGGCCCAAGCTGTGGAAGCATCACGGCGCCCAGGATCAGGCCGACCGCATCACCGCCCTCGCCAGGAAACGCAAGGAAAAATGGCTCGCTCGTTACGGCGGGACCATCGGCCTGGAGTGGTTCTTCCCCAAGATCTGCGAAACGCTGGAGAAGGCGCCCAACATCTACAAAGCGGCTGAGGTCTGGGTCGAAGGCGGCGACTGGTACGTCTGGCAACTGGTCGGCGGCGACGCGGCGATCTTGCCGCGCTCGACCTGTCAGGCCGGCTACAAGGCCATGTGGAACAGCAAGACCGGCTATCCCTCGCCGCAGTTTTTCAAAGCCCTCAATCCCAAGATGAGCGACGTGCTCAAGAAGATGCCCGGCAAGCTGCTGGCCCCTGGTGAACAAGCCGGCGAACTCACGGCCGGAATGGCGAAAAAGATGGGATTGGTTCCGGGGGTTGCGGTGAGCGCCGCGACGATCGATGCCCATGCCGGCGTTCCCGGCGCGGGCGTGGCCGGCGCGGGCACTATGGTCATGGTCATGGGCACCAGCAGTTGCCACATGCTCAACGCCACAAAGGAAAAACTGGTCAAGGGCGTCGCGGGCATCGTCGATGGCGGCATCCTGCCGGGCTTGTTCGGTTACGAGACCGGCCAGGCGGCGGTGGGCGACGCCTTCGACTGGCTGCGACGCACGCTCAGCCAGAAAGACTTCAAGCTGATGACCCAGCAGGCGGAAGCGCTCGCGCCCGGTTCCGACGGCGTGCTGTGCATCGACTGGTTCAACGGCTGCCGCACGCCGCTGATGGATGGCGAACTGCGCGGCGCGTTCCTCGGCCTGTCCATGGGCCACACGCCCGGGCACATGTATCGCGCTTTGCTGGAGGCCTCAGCCTGCGGCGTGCGCTGGATCATCGAACTGCTGGAAAATGGCGGCGTGCCCGTCAACGCGCTGGTCGCCACCGGTGGTCTGCCTCATCACAATCCCTTCATGGTGCAGGTTTATGCCGACGTGATCGGCAAGAGCATTCTGGTGCATCCGTCCACGCAGGGACCGGCCCTGGGCGCCGCGATCCTCGGGGCCCTGGCGGCTGGCAACAAGGCCACCGGCTTCACTTCCGCCAAGGCTGCCATCGCCGCCATGAGCGCCAAGGCTGCCAGGGGCGGCCGCGTGGTCAAGCCCATCGCCAGAAACCGCAAGGATTACGATCAGGTCTATAAACGCTATCGCGACACCGCCGCATGGATCAGCAAGCAACATGACTGAAAAACTCAAAACGTGGATGAACACAGCGACGCCGAGCCCTGAGGAGGAGTCCACGACGACGAAGGGCCGGATCGGATGCGCACCGACCGCGCAATCCGGCCCTTCGTCGCCGACTCCTCAGGGCTCGGCGTCGAATCTCATGCGCGTTCTCATGGGCGCGACTGCGGCCGGTTTGTTTCTGGCGATGCCCGGCTGCGAGGTCAACGATATTCCGCTGGAAATCTCGTACAAAGCACCACAAAAGACCCCGACCAAGGCGCCACAGCAATCACATAAACCGTTCGACGCCACCGGCCAGGTCACCTTCGATCCCTGCGGACACATCCTGACCAACGTCGGCTGCTGGTCGTCCGACAGTCAGTGGCTGGTTTATGATCTGCGCGTCGATGAAACAATCTTCGACGGCCCACGCATCGAACGGGTCAACGTCCGCAACGGCAATGTGCAGGTGCTCTACAAAGCGACCGACGGCTCGCATTGCGGCGTCGTCACCTGTAGCCCCACCGATGACCGCGTGGTGTTCATCCACGGCCCGGAGAATCCCACCCCCGACTGGTCCTACGCCGCGGAGCATCGCCGCGGCACGATCGTCCACGCCTATCAACCTGGCCGCGGCCTGACCATGGATGCCCGTGACATCACCGAGCCGTTCACCCCCGGGGCGCTGCGCGGCGGCACGCACGTGCATACCTTCAGCGGTGACGGCCAATGGGTCAGCTTCACCTACGAAGACCACGTGCTCAAAGCACTCGGTGACGGCGACGATCACGAAATCAATCAGCGCAACGTCGGCATCAGCGTGCCCGGTGCAGCCGTGACGGTCGATAAGGACAACCCGCGCAATCACGACGGCTCGCACTTCACCGTGCTGGCCACACGCACCGTCAATCATCCTCAGCCCGGCTCCGACCAGATCAGCAAGGCCTTCGAGGATTCCTGGATCGGCACCGACGGCTACATCACCCCCGGAAACAGGCATCAGAAACGCGCCATTGCTTTCCAGGGCAACGTGGTCGCCCAGTCGGGTGAAACCATCAGCGAAGTGTTCGTGGTTGATCTGCCCGATGACGTGACGATTCCCAGCGACGACGGACCATTGCAGGGCACCGCCATCACCCGCCCGCGCCCGCCCAAAGGCACCGTGCAACGCCGCCTCACGTTCACCGCCGACCGCAAGTATCCCGGTCTGCAAGGTCCGCGGCATTGGTTGCGCAGCTCGCCGGACGGCACTCGCATCGGATTCCTGATGAAGGACGATGCGGGCATCGTGCAACTGTGGACCATCTCGCCCAACGGTGGTCAACCCGTGCAGGTGACGAACAACGAACAGAGCATCGCCTCCTGTTTCAGTTGGTCGCCGGACGGCGCCAGCATCAGTTACATCTGCGACAACAGCGTTTTCGTGACGCGCGTCGCTGACGGGCAGACGCAGCGCCTGACGCCGCGCACGGATGATGCGACGGCCCCGATGAGCATGGCCTGCGTGTTCAGCCCCGATGGCAAAATGATCGCTTACATGCGTCCCGTGCCGCGAACCGACGGCCGGACGTTTGCGCAACTGTTTGTGGTGGATGTACCCTGAACACCTCTGGGAGCCTGACTGATGCAAGGTCATTTCACGGTTTTGGACTGGATCGTTCTGTTGGCTTATTTCGGGGGCACCATGTCAATCGGCTTCTACTTCTGGCGCAAAAGCCGATCCACGGAAGGATTCACCGCGGCCGAGCGATCGCTGCCGGGCTGGGTGGTTGGTTTGTCGATTTTCGCCACCTATCTCAGCAGCATCAGCTACCTGGCCTTGCCCGGGAAATCTTTTGCCGGCAACTGGAACCCGTTCGTCTTCTCGCTGGCCATTCCCGTCGCGGTGTGGATCGGCGTCAAGTGGTTCGTGCCGTACTACCGCAAGAGCGGTGAGGTGTCGGCCTACGCCATGTTGGAGCATCGCTTCGGTGTCTGGGCCCGCGTCTATGTCAGCGCCTTCTATCTGCTGACGCAGGTGGCACGCATCGGTGTGGTGACGTACCTGATGGCCCTGCCCATGCAGGTGATCTTCGGCTGGGACATCTACACCGTCATCATCGTCACCGGCGTATCGGTGACCGTCTATTCCTTCGTGGGCGGCATCCTGGCGGTGATCTGGGCCGACGCCATGCAGGCCCTGGTGCTGATGGTGGGCGCGGTGGTCTGTCTGATCGTGCTGCTGTTCAGTCTGCCCGACGGGCCGGGACAGGTGTTCACCGTCGCCGCGGAGCACGACAAGTTCTCTCTGGGCAGCTACTCGCTGAGCGATGTGAGCACCGCCACTTTCTGGGTCATGCTGCTCAACGGTCTGTTCATCAACCTCCAGAACTTCGGCATCGACCAGAACTTTTGCCAGCGTTACATCGCCGCCAAGTCCGACCGTGAAGCCAAGAAAAGCCTGTACCTGGGCGGACTGCTCTACGTGCCGATCAGCGCGCTGTTCTTCTTTATCGGGACCACGCTGTACACCTACTACACCAGCTACCCCGATGAAATTCCCCAGGTCAAGCAAATCGTGGCTAAACAACAGCTTCTCCAGCAGGGCGTCGAGCCGCAGTACGTCGAAGCGGCCGGAGACGCCCAAGCCTTCACGCCCGCATACCAGGCCCAGCTTGACGAAAAGATGGCCGGCCTGGACAACAGCAAGATCGGCGACCGCGTGTTCCCGCACTTCATCGCCGTACACCTGCCGCCGGGGATCACCGGCCTGCTGATCGCCGCCATCTTCGCGGCCGGCATGAGCACCACCGCCACCAGTCTCAACTCCTCGGCCACGTTGATCATGACCGATTACTACAAACGCTTCATCAACAAGAGGGCCGGCGAGAAGCAGGCCATGATCGCCCTCTACGTCGGCACCATCCTTTGGGGCATTCTGGGCACCGGCACCGCTTTAGCCCTGGTGTCCAAAACCGAAAGTGCCCTGGATATGTGGTGGAAAATGTCCAGCATTTTCTCCGGCGGCATGGTCTCCCTGTTCCTGTTGGGCATGATCAGCCGACGGGCCGGCAATCCCGCAGCCGTCACCGGCGTCATCGTGGGCGGCCTGGTCATCGTCTGGATGGTCTTCTCTAAGACCAGCCTTTGGCCGCCCGCGTGGGAAGCCGCTCGCAGCCCGTTCCACGACTTCATGGTCATCGTCGTCGGCACGCTGAGCATCATGCTGGTCGGCCTGATCGTCAGCCGCTTCACCAAACCCCACCAGCACAAACCCGCACTGGAACAATATGGCCAGTCTTAAATGCAGAACAACACACCGCGGAGGACGCAGAGATCGCAGAGAACAAGCAAATTGAGCTTGTATTCTCATGTTTCGACTCGGCGTCCTCCGCGCACTCCGCGGTGAATTCCGCTCCTTTTTTGGCACTTGTAAACAGGAAACCGTCTTGTGAGTGCAAGTCCGATGTCCCCTGCCCAGCGCCTGCAAACCGCCTTCAACGGCGGCGTGCCGGATCGCATTCCATCCATGCCCAAGGTCTGGTTCACCCTGGCCGCCAATCTGTTGAAGATGGACGTGGCCGACATCGTGCGCGATCCGGTGACAGCCATGAACTGCGTGGTCGATGCGGCCATGGCCATGAACTGCGACGGGGCACGGCTGTTTCTCAACCCGCCCCGCAACGTGAAGTGGGCGGGTGACAAACTGATCGAGGTCGATGATGCGGGCAATCCGTTGGGCGAAGTCGATCTGGCCGGCGGGTTGTCCACGCATCTGGATGATCCTTCGCGCTTCGATCCAGCCGATCCACATTGCATGGCCTTCAACACCACCTGGAAATCGCACGAGCCGTGGATCAAGGACGAAGCGGACCTGCAGCGCATCCGCGTCGCGGACAAGGCCTGTTTCGAGCAGTGGGGCTACGGCAACATCGTCGAGGATCTGAAGGCGAAAGTCGGCGATCGCATCGGCCTGGTCGGCGACTGCGACTCGGCGACCATGGCCTACTGCGTGGGCCTGCGCGGCATGATGCAGGCCATGATGGACCTGCTCGATGATCCATCCTTCGTGCACAAGCTGATGCAAAAGGGCGTGGCCGCCTCCATCGAGCGCGGCAAGTTCTGGATCGATCGCGGCATCAACATCCTGCGCCTCAACGACTCGGTCGGCAACATGTCCGTCATCTCGCCGCAGCAATGGCGCGAATTCGTCGGCCCGCACATGAAAGAAGTCTGTGACGAACTGCACCGTTACAAGCCGGGCGTGAAAATCTATTGCCACATCTGCGGCAACGTCACGCCCATCGTGGAAGACCTGGCGGCAGTGGGCCTGGACTGCATCGCGCCGCTCGATCCGCTGGGCGGCGTGAGCGTCAAGGACGTGCGCCGTCGCGTGGGCAAAGACACGGTGTTGATGGGCGGTGTGCATACGCTGCTGTTCACCAGGTCCGACACGACTGAGCTGCGCAAAGCTTCACGGGAATGCCTGAACGGCAACGGTCAGATGGCCGGTTACATCCTCGGCTCCGGCTGCGCCTTGCCGCCGGAATCCACGGCCGACAACATGCGTGCCCTGGCTGAAGAAGCAGCCAACTGGCGAGCGTGAAATCCAAGAGATTTTCGATTTGCGATCGATTCATCTCAGATGTCCTGCGCGAACATACGACATTCGACATTTGAAAAATCACCTCACTGGCGCATGACGGATCCGATCGGCCCAGACCCGCCACGCGCGCAGCGAAGCGACACAATTGGAAGGCCAGTTTCGCCGAGGCCCCATAGAGCCGGTAGGCGACGCGCCTGTCAGGCCGCCCCATCGTGTTTTCACTTCTGGGGGGGCTTTCTGAACGCTTGTGATCCGGGCACGGGCGGACGTACGTCAAGCCGATGGCGTCGAAGCAGCACTCACTCACTTGGGCCCGGTCGCGTCCGTGCCGAACGTTTTTTCCGTTCAGGCGACTGGGGTTAATCAAGCAATTGAGCCTCATCCGAAACCGGACG
>JADLFV010000112.1 GCA_020849625.1 Phycisphaeraceae bacterium | reverse complement strand
TCTCGGCGACAACTGGCAGTCCACCACCGCTAACTGGTCTCAAGCGGACTTCACCGGCGACAACGTCGTCAACCTGTCCGACCTGCAGATCCTCGGCGACAACTGGGGCTTCGGCGTCGGCCCGGACCTCAGCTTTGATGAGGCGCTGGCGGTCGTGGGTGTGCCGGAGCCGACGTCTCTGGTCCTGCTGGGCCTGGGCGGTCTGCTGCTGGCTCGCAGAAGGTAATACATTTAGATGAACTGGCGTCGGGCGGCCTGACCGCCTCCCGGCGCTTTGCGTTCGTTTCGATCGGTACACAGCCATCCGCCCCCGAGGTATGCCATGTGCAGTATCGTTCGCCGCGCCGGGTTTACGCTTATCGAACTGCTGGTCGTCATCAGCATCATCGCATTACTGGTCGCCATCCTGTTGCCGGCCCTGGTCAAGGCCCGCGAAGCGGCACGATTGATGACCTGTGCCGGCTATGTGCGGCAGTTGAATGCCTGTGGTCTGGCGTATGCGGTCGATAACAGCGACACCTACCCCTATCAGTGTGCCGGCACCGCAGCCTGGGGTGTGCGCGGCAGCACCCGCGTGGTGGACAAGCCCCTGACCACCAACAAGCACATTCCCACCTGGGCCTTCGCCATGCACAAGTACATTTCCGGGACGGTGGGCTCGTACCTCTGTCCCACCCTGGAACAGTACATCGTGTACGACCAGAACCCCACCGTGTTGGCTGACGAATACAACAAGTTCAGCTACGTGGCCAACGGCGTGGTCACGCAGTTCGGCGATCTGGGCATCTACAAACGCACGCTCGTGGTGACCTTCCGCGACGACTTCACCGTGACCGGTGCGGCCATCGTCCGCTCCCGCTGGTCGCCCAGCAGTCAACCCTCGCTCACCGCCGAAGGCTGGAGCGGGTGGATGCGCACCAGCGGGACGTCCAGCTTCATCCACCGCCCGCACGACGGCGGCCAGAATCTGGCCCGGCTTGACGGCAGCACCGTCTATGAAAAGGCTGATCAAATCACCGGCCTTGACTTCGGCATCCTGATCGGCGGCGAAGATAAGTGGGAAGATGCTATCTCGGGATACGCTTCAGCCGGCCGCATCGGCGTGCTCAAACTGGATTGACGTGGCCACGACACTGCACATGGCGCAACGTCAAGCGTCTTTTTCCCGTTTCACCTGACCGTTCCTGTCACATGAGGAGATTCAAAATGAAACACCAATGGTTCGCAGGCCTTGTTGTCGTGGCGTTGTTCTGTTCGTTAAGTCCACAAGTGCTGGCCCTGGTCGGCGACGACCTGGTCGCGCACTGGAAACTGGATGAAACCAGCGGGACCACGGCCAATGATTCAGCCCCAGGCAACCTGTATTCCGGCACGCTCAATGGTCTTGCCGGCGGCCCGGTCATCAACCAGGCGGGCATGATCGGCAATGCCTATGACTTCGAAGACACCAATGACGACTACGTCTCCATCGGCTCGGCGCCTGACATCGGCACCGCGCACACGTTCACCGGCTGGGTGATGCCCGAATCCACTCACTCCGGCGTCAATGCCGCCAGTCGCAACACCGTGTTCGGGCAGACCAGCATCCAACTGCTCGTGGCCATCAGCGGCACCTCCTCGGGCGCTCCGGCCGATCAACCCGACATCCTCGACGTCTATTACAACTCCATAGACGACGGCGGCGGCAACCCCACATTGAAAACCACCAGCGGCATCATTGCCCCCGGCTCGTGGTATCACCTGGCTTACGCCCGCAATGGCGCCAGCGTCAACCTTTACATCAACGGCATCCTGCAGACGCCCATCACCGGCGTGCCGGTCACTGGCCAGGTCAACGCCATGAGCGACATGCTCATTGGACGCTACAGCACCCAGACCTCGCGCGATTTTGACGGCCTGCTCGACGATCTGGGCCTGTGGAACGCTGAAAAATCAGGTGAGGAGATCGCGCTGATTCACGGCCTTGGGCGATTCCTCGGCGTCGGGCTGAATGTGTATTCCATCGACAACGTCAAGGCTGTATTCGATGCCGCCAGCGGTTCGGCCGGGGCGGGCGGATACCAGTGGTCCTACGTCACCGGGCTGGCCTCGTCCACTGCGGGCGAGATCGGCGGAACCGTGGGCGGCGGCGATGCCTGGATCGCCCTGGATGCCAGCGGCAACGGCGTGCAGATCGGCGCTGCTCTGCATGATGGCGACGCCAACGGTGATGGCCAGGTCAACTTGTCCGACCTTCAGATCCTTGGCGACAACTGGCAGGCCGCCGGCGCTAGCTGGGACCTGGCGGACTTCAGCGGCGACGGAGTGGTCAACCTGTCCGACCTTCAGATCCTCGGCGACAACTGGGGATTCGGGGTCGGCCCGGACCTCAGCTTCGACGAAGCGCTGGCCCTGGTCGGTGTGCCCGAGCCGACGTCCCTGGTCCTGCTGGGGCTGGGTGGTCTGCTGCTGGCGCGCAGGCAGAAGTAACCATTGCATCACTGGATTGCGTCGGGCGGCCCAACCGTCTCCCGACGCTTTGCGCTCGGTTTCATCAACACGTCTTGTCGCGCGGCGTCCGGCGACATATCCTTTGCTCCAGCAGGCGATGGAGTCCGCCTTGAACCGGTCGGGCGACCTGATGACTCCTACCGAACCTCCACGCGGCAGGGATTGACCCGCTGCGGATCAGCGCGGAGTTGTTCCTTCAGTTCGGGATGCGAGGTCGCACGTGTTCAAACTCCTGTTGATCGGACTTGGCGGAGCAGGCGGCTCAGTGATGCGCTACCTGGTCGGCGGCTGGATGCAGAAGCTGGGCGATGGCGGGATTGCCAAGCTCATTCCGGGGGTGGGGGTGTTTCCGCTGGGCACGCTCACCGTCAACGTGACCGGCTGTTTTCTGATCGGGTTATTGAATGTCGCGCTGCTGGGGCCGTTCACCGTGCGCGAGGAGTTTCGCATCGCCCTCCTCGTCGGCGTGCTGGGCGGATTCACCACCTTCTCCACCTACGGCTGGGAAACGCTGTCGCTAACCAACGACGGCCAGTGGCTGGCGGCGGTGAGCAACTTCATGCTCAACAACGTGCTGGGGTTCGCAGCCGCATGGCTCGGCTATCGCCTGGCAGTCGCCTGGTTCGGCACCGTCAGTTGACCCGCATTATTCATTGACCCACGACGACACGAAGGACACGAAGAAAGTGCAAAGAGAATGTGCATGGTTTCAAAAACAGCGAGATTAGAAAGCGTGTGAGAAGCCACTAGCCATGAGCCATGAGCCACGAGGGATCACAAATCATGGCTTTCCCTGATGGCTCGTGGCTGGTCGCTCGTGGCTTCTCACACGCTTTCTTAACCCACGAAATGGAACACTCCCCATGATAAGTTCCTATCTTTGGCTAACTTTGTGATCTGCTTCGTGTTCTTCGTGTCTTCGTGGTGAATAATTCGAGTGAGAGGGAATCGCAGGAATCGTAGGAAAGCAGGAAAGGGCGCGTCATGGAGCTGTCGCAGGACGGGTACTTGCTACGAATCTTCATCGGCGAAAGCGATCGCTACGAGGGTCGGCCGCTCTACGAAGCCATCGTGCACAAGGCCCGCGCCTTTCCCCTGGCCGGGGCCACCGTCTTGCGCGGACCTATGGGCTTTGGCGCCAAGAGCCACCTGCACACCGCCAAGGTCCTGCGCCTCAGCGAAGATCTGCCCATCGTCATCGAGATCGTTGACAACAAGCAGAAGATCGACGCCTTTTTGCCGGTGATCGACCGGATGATCGGCGACGGCCTGGTGACGTTGGAGAAAGTGCAGGTCATCCACTACCGCACGCGGCAGACGGATCAGACCTGACAGTCCGCGTCATCAATGCAAGACGTTTAACCTGCATAATTCATTGAGCCACGAAGACACGAAGAGCACGAAGAAAACGCCAAGTGAATGTGCATGGTTTCAAAAACAGCACGCTTAACCCACGAACTCGAACACCCCCATGATATGTTTCTTTTTCGGCGAACTTCGTGATCTTCTTCGTGTCCTTCGTGTCTTCGTGGTGAATCATTCGGGTAGGTGATGCTTTGAAAGCCGGTTCAACCCGTAGCCGCCAGCGCTGCGGGCAGCAGGTCGGCCAGGTCGCCGGCGCGCAGCCCGCGCGGGCCGTGACTCCGTGCCCACAAATCGCCGGCCCGTCCGTGGGCATGAACCGCCAGCACCGCCGCATCCAGCACGCTGATGTTCTGTGCCAGCAGCGACGCCAGAAGGCCCGTGAGCACATCGCCGCTGCCTGCCGTGGCAAGGGCGGGATTGCCGGTGTCATTGATGTAACAGCGCTTCCCGTCGGTGACCACGCTGCGATGACCCTTGAGCACCACGACGCTGTGTTGCGTTGTCGCCAGGGCTGCCGCCGCGGTGGGGCGCTGCGCCTCATCGGTCGGATCATGCTCGATGCCCAGTCGCTGGGCCAGGCGCATGAATTCGCCCGGGTGCGGAGTCAGCACCAGGGGCGGGCCCTGGAGCGGATGGCGATAAGTCGTTTGTGCCAGTAGGTTTAACCCATCGGCATCAAGCACAATGGCCCGCGGGCCGCGCAGCAGATTTTCCACCAGTCGCCCGGCCGAATCGGACAATCCCATCCCCGGCCCAATCGCCAGCACCGCCTGGTGCTGCGGATCAGCCTGTTCGATTGCCTGCCGCTGGGCCTGCGCATCGCCGTCGAGCACTATGCCCGTGGCGCCCGGCTCGATGGTGAGCATGGCGGTCAACAGCTCGCTCGCAGTGGCGATTTTGACCAGTCCCACCCCGCCGCGCAGGGCCGCCCGTGCCGCCAGGGCGGGGGCGCCGATCATAGTGCTGCATCCGCCCACGACGATTACCGTGCCAAACGTGCCCTTGTGGGCAGCCTGCGGCCGCGGCGGCGGATCGGGAACATCATGAATGATCTGCAAATCGCTCATGGCAGTGCCAGAATGTTGTCACCGGCTGTTGATAAAGAATACCCAGTCAAGGCCTTGCCCGCAGCGTTCCCTGCGATTCTTCATGCAAGGACGTTGCCCGGGCGTGGGATATTCCGGGCAACTTCCGGGCAACTTCCGGGGGGGAGCCCTGACGGGGGTCACCGTTATGTAACCAATGGTGCTACTTTTACAACACAAAATCGGCGATGCTGAAGAGGGGCCGGTCGTCGTCATGGGTGCGGTCGGCGTTGGTGTCGAGCATCAGGTTGAACGCGGCGATCGTCCAGCCCAGATGC
>JADLFV010000111.1 GCA_020849625.1 Phycisphaeraceae bacterium | reverse complement strand
TCTCGGCGACAACTGGCAGTCCACCACCGCTAACTGGTCTCAAGCGGACTTCACCGGCGACAACGTCGTCAACCTGTCCGACCTGCAGATCCTCGGCGACAACTGGGGCTTCGGCGTCGGCCCGGACGTCAGCTTCGATGAGGCGCTGGCCCAGGTGGGTATCGCCATCCCCGAGCCGGCGACGGCGCTCCTGTGCAGCATCAGTGTGCTTGCCTTGCTGAAACGGCGCGGGCTTCGTTGATCCTTTGCGTTCCTCACGCGGGAATCGCGTAACGGCGATCCTCGCGTTTTGCTCGAACATTCATATGGGATCCCGCCAAAAAGGAGATTCATCCGATGTCCCCTCGCAAAGGTTTCACGCTGATCGAACTGCTGGTGGTCATCAGCATCATCGCTTTGCTGATCTCCATCCTGTTGCCCGCGTTGCGCAAGGCTCGTCAGGCAGGGACCAACGTGCAGTGCATGAGCAACGTGCGTCAGGTGGCGATGGCGATGCTTGCCTATGAGGTGGACGAGGACCGACTGCCCATTCACGTGAGCGAATACCCTGGCGTGCCCAAGGGGCACCCCCATCTGCTGAGCCGCAATGGCGGGCCACCCTATGCCGATGTTCGGATCGCCTATAAGCCGTATCTGGCCAACGCCAATTTCTTCACCTGCCCGTTTGTTGAAAAGCTCGATCGTTCACTGGAAGCGTATCCCTCGGGTTTCGGGCGGATTTACGGGGATTACGTGCTGACCCCCGGTTATTATGAAGACCACGTCACGGGCGCAGCCTGGTCGTTCACCGACCCGGGTATCTTCTGGATACGCAGCCAGGATCAATGGCTATTCGATCATTATCAGGTCCGCGCCCTGGTCGGCGATTTTTCATTTCAGAATGGCGTGATCTATAACGTGAAGCACGCGGGTGAGATTAAAGGCTGGGGATTAAACTACCATCCCGCCACCAGCGCCGGCGCTTACGCGGACGTGTACTACCAGGCCTCTTTTTCTCAGGACGTGCGCCTGCAAATTGACACCAACTTCGCCATGAAAGATGGCTCGGCGGCAACGTTCCGCGGCGACGATAAACTGCACAGGATCGAAGCCATCGGCAACCCAACGCAAAGTTTCCTGATGCCGGTGCTCAAGTAATCCCATGGAGACGCTCATGCGCGAATGTCATACACTCTGGGTTGTCATACTCACATTGATCCTGTCCGTGGCAAGCCGGGCCCAGAGTCCCGACGTGCCGCCGCTGGATCCGGCCATGGGACTGGCGGTGGCGCATTCGCCGGCATCCAGTAAGCGATACATCGGCTCGCCCGCCATCGCTATCCTGCCCGACGGCTCGTATGTCGCCGCCCACGAGTTCTTCGGGCCGAACGCCGGCAAAGAAGGCACCCAAATCTACCGTTCCGATGACCGCGGCCAGACATGGCAACAGCTCAGCAGCATCACCTCGCTGAGCTGGGCGGGCTTTTTCGTCCATCGCGATCATCTATATATGATGGGCGTGCGGAGCGGGTTCTCGTCACTGCTTATTTATCGATCTGCCGACTGGGGCAAGACATGGACCCAGGCCATCGATTCCAAGACCGGCATCATCCGTGACGGTGAATGGCATACCTCGTCCATGCCCATGCTGGAACACAAAGGCCGCATCTATCGCGGCATTGACTTCCACTATGCCGACACCCGACGCGACATGTCGCCTTCGCTGTTCTCCATCGATGCCGAAGCGGACCTGCTCGATGCAAGCAACTGGTACAACACCGAACCGCTGCCCCAGCCAAGCGAGGATGAAGTCGGCTTCAAATGGAGCAACTGGTTCGAGGCCGGCGTCGTCATCTTCCCCAGTGGCAAGCCCGGGCTGATCATCCGCTGCGATTACCGTGAAGGCGGCAACGAGAAAGCGGTGCTCATCGAAGCCACTGACGAAAAAGGCACCGCCTTGAACTTCGATCCCAAGCGCGATTTCATCAACTTCCCCGGCGGGTGCAAAAAGTTTAACGTCCTCTTCGACGAGAAGTCCGGGCTCTACTGGACGCTGAGCAACTTCGTGCCGCGCAAACACTGGGACTACAACCCCGAGCGTGCCCGCAACACGCTGGTGCTGATGTGCTCCAAAGATCTGCGCGTCTGGGAAACCCGCTGTGCCGTGCTCTACGGCCCGGACATCGACCACCACGGCTTCCATTATGTCGATTTCCGCTTCGACGGCGACGACATCATCGCTGCCATCCGTACCGCCTACGACGATGGGCTCGGCGGCGCACACAGCCAACACGACGCCAACTATCTGCTGTTCAAACGCATCGCTGACTTCCGCGATCTGCAGCCGGGGGATTCCGTGCAGCCCTGGCTGGCTGAAGAACTGCGGCAATGGAACGCACGCTGAAGGTCATGTGACGTCATGTCGCATCCGCGCCATTGGCTGCGAAAGCGGTCAGGTGCATGGTGTTCTTGCGCAAGCGCGGGATGAAGCTGGCTGTGTAAGCGACCGCCACACATACAAGGATGCCGACGGCCGGGTAGAGGAAGAAGTTGATTCGTGTGTAGCGGACCACGCAATATGTTGCCGCCGCGCCCACCACCGCGCCCAGCAGGGCGTCCCACCCGTCGGTGCGCACGGTGAAGATGCCGAGGATGAACAACCCCGCCAGCACACCCACGAACAGTCCGAAGATGGTGATGAACAGGTCCCAGAGCGACGTGATGCCCGCGTTGGCCATGTAGATGGCGGCAAACGTGCCGAACAGACCGAGGCAGAGGATGATCAGCTTGGCCAGCCTGACGCGGGAGCGTTCAGAGCTGCGGGGCAGGAAGCGGACGTAGAAATCGGTGACCAGGACGGTGGCGGTCGAGTGCATGGAGGAATCGAGGCTGGACATAGCCGCCGAGAAGATGGCCGCGATGATCAGACCGGTCAGTCCCGGCGGGAAAGCCTGTGCGATGAACAGGGGCACGACGCCGTCGGTGCTGATCGCCGGGTGCAGCATTTCGGGATGGGTTTTGTAGAAGACGTAAAGCGCGGTGCCCATGAGAAAAACCAACAGGGCCCAGGGGATGGCCACCGCCACGTCCAGCCACAATGCCCGCCGCGATGCCCGCACGTCGCGCGTGGTCAGATAGCGTTGCACCATGGCCTGGTCGGCGGTCAGGCCGCTGAGCCGGGAAAAAATGTTGCCCACGATGATCACCCACAGCGCGGTGGCGCCGATGTCCATGGTCGGCAGCACCATCTGCATCTTGTGATCAGCCGCGACGATCGAACTGAACTGGGCCAGCCCGCCATCGACCCGGGCCAGCACCACCAGCACCGTCGCCAGCGCCCCGCCACGCAGCAGCACCGCCTGCACCACGTCCGTCCAGATCACCGCCTCCATACCGCCGGTCACCGTGTACACCGTGGCGATGATCCCCATCAGCAGGATCGCGCCCGTCAGGCTCAGATCCGTCACCGTCGATAGCGCCAATGCCGGCAGCAGCAGCACCACCGCCAGCCGCCCGATCTGCAAGGCGCAGAACGACGCGGCCGCAAACACGCGCACCAGCACGTTGAATCGCAGTTCGAGATAGCTGTAGGCGCTGGTGACGTTGAACTTGCGGAAGCAGGGGATGTAGAAGCGCGACACCAGCGGCACCACGACGAACCAGGTGACGATGCCCACGGCATAAACCCAGTCGGTGGCGAAGCTCTTGGCCGGCACCGCCATGAAGCCGATGGAGCTGATCCCCGTGGCCACCATGCTCAGACCCGCCGCCCACCACGGCACGCTGCCGCCGGCCAGAAAATAGTCGTTCGTCGTCGTGTTGCGGCGTGTGAAATGCAGCCCGATCAGCACCATCGCCAGCATGTAAAGCAGCAGGGCGACGTAATCCAGGACCGTGAAGTGCTCGGAGGCCGAGGTGAGCTGCCCAACGGCCACGGTCAGTCCGCTGTCTGTTTCACCCACGATGGCGATAGTCGAGCCGTAAGGAACCACTGCACGGATCCGCCGGATGCCCGGACCATCCCCCGGTGCTGTGACCCAGGTGTTGGTAATGGTCTCGTACGCCAACGGGCGCGGTCCATCATGCGGCTCCTGCACACCGGCGGCAACGCCGATCACCAGCAGGTGGGTCGTGCCCAGTGGTGCTGCGTACACGCCATCCAATGGCTCGGGCATGGGTTCGATCGCTTGCCACGTATCGCTGCGCGGCGTGTAGCGATAGGCTTGCCGCATTGTCGCCAGGCCGCCTTGGACGCTGGCGCCACCCAGAAGGAACAAGTCCGTGGTTTCTGCAGCCCCTTGCGGCACAAGTGCAGCCCCCAAGCGCGCTACGCCGGGCCAGCTTTGCACTGGCTGCCATCCTGACTCCGGATCATCCAAAGACAGCACAAGCATAAGCATCTGTGAACTGAACCGCCGATCATCATGACCTCCCGCCAGATAGACCTTTCCGTTCAGCATCGCCGCTGCGGAATTTACGATCGGTTGAGGCAGGGTCGGCCAATCTTCGCTGACTTCGACTTCACCTCGCTGCGCATCCCATCGCAATGAAATCACACGGTCCAGCGCCCCGGTGTCGTTTCTGCCGCCGATGCACAACAAGCCCTGTGGTGTCGCAACCACCGCAGCTTGCTGCACCGGCCAAGGCAATCGCCCGGCAGCCTGCCAATGTCCATCACCCGAATCATCCAGCCGCAACACGTCGATGCGATCGCTGTCTTGCATGGACTGACCAACAAACTCTTTGCCGCCAGCCATGATGAGCACATCGCCCTGTACTCCGATGCACGCACCGCCGCGTGGTTCAGCCGTTGTTGCGATCGTCCGCCAGTTCAGCCAGGGATGGGCCACGGTCGGCTCATCCGTGCTCTGCCCCGCGGCTGACACCGCTGAACATGCAAGACAAAGCGCCGCCAACGTCGGCAGCCAGGTGAACGATCGAATCATGCGATGGACAACCTGCTTCATGACGATTCCATGAGTCGTGAATATCAGTTCGTCGCCGGCGGCGGGGTGCTTTCGATCCAGTCCAGCGTCATCGCTTCAAACACCAGTTTCTCCGGGTTTTCGCCGTATTCATACAGGCAACCCGCCCGGCCGTCGCCAATCGTCACCAGGCATGAATACGCGGCGGGACCGGCGTACAACTGCCGCGCATAGCGCCAGGTCTGGCCGTCGTCATAACTCAAACGCACCGTCATGTTGGCGCGACCGGCCGGCAGGTGCAGCCCGACGTCACGGCCGACGTTGGCGGGATTGGAAAACAGGACCGCGCCCGGTTTGCCATTCTCCGGCCAACTGAACCGGCGAATGCTGGCCTGACAGATCGGCTCCACCAGCACGGGATCAAAACCCTGGTCGCGCCAGCTCTCGCCCCCGTCATCGCTGAAGGCGATCTGCCGGCACTGATTGGCCTTGTCCGCGTTGCGCATGTTCAGCATCAGCCGCCCGTCGGAAAGCTCCACCACTTCGCACTCGTTGACCTGATCACGCGGCGAGGAGCCACCGATCTGCCAGGTCTGGCCGTGATCGTCGCTGTAGATCACGTGCGAGTGATACAGCACGCCGCGATCCGTCGTCGGCTCCTTGTGATCGCAGGGGATGACCAGCCTCCCGCGCTTCGGGCCGCGCTCCAGTTGGATGCCCGCCCCCGGACCCGTGGCGTACCAACCCCACGATTCAAGTTTGACCTGGCGCGAGATGTTCAGCGGCGGCGTCCAGGTCCGGCCATCATCGCTCGAACTGAGCACGTACACCTGGCGCGAGTCATCGCCGTACCCGGTGTTGGTGCTGCGCTGCTGCGGTGAGTTCCACGACGCCAGCAGCCAGATGGTGCCTGTGGTTTTATCCACCACCGTCGTCGGGTTACCGCAGGTGTTTTCGCCGTCGTCCCACAGCACCTGCTGCGGCAGCCAGGTGCGGCCGCCATCGGTCGAGCGCTTCAACAGCAGGTCGATGTTGCCCGTGTCCTTGCGCGACCATTTGCGCCCTTCACAAATCGCCAGCAGCGTGCCCTGGTTGGTGGCCACGATCGAAGGAATGCGGTAGGTGTTGTAGCCGTCTTCGCCGCTGACATAGACATCGCTGCGGAAGTGGGGCGAGTCGGGACTCATGTCATACTCAGCCTTGTCCGCCGTCTCTTGCGTCTTGCCGAATGTCTTGCGGTAAAGATATCCTTCGACCTGCTCGCGCTCAGCGTCGCTCAAGGCGCGGTTGTAGATCAGGACTTCAGCGATTCGGCCGGAAAACGCCGCAAAAGGCCGGCCGAGCCTGGGGCGGTCGGTCAGATGAGCGCCGGCCCCGATGCGCGTTCCCAGGTGACCGCTGGGCGCGGGATTCGGCGCCGGGCCGTAGGTCAGCGTGTTGTTGGTTTTGCCCAGTGCGTCCGGCCCGATCAGCACCGACTTGAGATTGGAGCCTTGGGCGTCTTGCGTGTCCCACACCGCCCCGGCGATGAAAAAATCGGTGGTGTTGATCCCGCTGATGTTCGTCGATTTGAATCCGTTGGCAGCGTCCCGTGCGATGATCCGCATCGATTCGCTGTTGCGGCGTTCGTCGGTGTTGGCCACGGTGGACCATGCCTGGCCGCTGTAGGTCTGGGTGGGTGAAGGATCGATGTCCTCGTAGGCGCTGCACAGCAGACGCATGCTGTCGCCGCCGTTGGACTGATACACGACGTACCAGGTGAATTGCCGGGTGTCGAAGTCGGTCGGGGTGGGGGGTATATCCAGCCATTGCTTGCCCTCGAACACCATCGCGGGTCTGCCGCTGGGCGTGGCCGCGCTCTGCACGGTGGGGCGGCGCTCGGCTTGAGACTGTGAAGCGTGATTGTCGCGGCCCGACTGATCGTTCAACCGCTGCACACCGCCTGCATCCAGCGTCACGTCATCGGCATCGGCTGCGAAGATCAGACCGTTGGTGACTGGCGGCGACGAGGTGGCGTCGGCATGTGTGCAGAACAGAGCAGGCAGGAGCAGTGCGGCAAGTTTGACCGTTGGCGTGGTATGGCGTGACACTTGGTTGCTCCAGGTAAACGAATCGGTGGTGAAACGTGACAGTGCGCATCATCGCCTAACCGGCGGCACGGGCAGATCGCGGCCGGACAGGACGAACAGTTGACCGCGCGTTTCGTACTCTGAACTCAGGGCCCGCGTGTCACCGCCGATAAACACATCCAGATATCCGTCGCCGTTCCAATCCGCCAGGCCAACGCCGGCCGTGTGATACGAGATCTTGGTATGCAACTGCACCGGCTCCTCAAATTGCAGCGGTTGCTTCGACCCGCGGAACAGCAGCACACCAGCCAGTTCGCCAGTAGTGAACGTGCGGTAAGCCACCAGATCGATCACGCCATCGAGCTCCCAATCAACCGCATCCAGGGCCTTGCGCCCGCTGTTGGTGTTGAGAATGTTCTTGCTCATCTGCAGCGGCGAGCCGTCGGCGCTGAGCATGCACTGCGGCGCTCTCAACTCGTCGCTGCCGTCACCCAGCCACAGGCAGACGATGTTCTGATCGTCCAGTGCGATCAGATCAGGACGCCCGTCGCCGTCGTAATCGATCACCGCCGGCTGCACGCGATGAGCGGCATCCACGGGCCGGCCATCAACCTTGAACGCCACCGGCTGCTCGAAACGCAGTTCGCCGTCAATCATCTTCCCGCGCAGCCACAATTGGCGCAGGCCCATCGAGCCGGTCAGAATATCCGTGACACCGTCGCCGTCCCAGTCGGTCATGCGCGGCTGCGTGCGCTCCATGTAGTGTTCACCCGGTCCCCAGACGGACCCGCGGCCGACTTCGATGCTGTAATACTCCACCGGGCTGCCGTCGGTGAATTGCAGGCGACGCGGCGGCGCCCACACGGGGGCGGCGTTCGTCCCTTCGTTAACCAGCACGGCCGGGGCGCATGGCTCTGAACCCAGCACGATGTCCAGGTCGCCATCGTTGTCCCAATCGAACGGGTCCATGGTGGAAATGCTCTGAGCGGTGACCGGCGTGTCGGCGCGTCCGGCCATCTGCAAGTCACCCTGATACTGCCAGCCAGATGCCGGGTTGGCGCCGGCGGCGTGCTGCTGGTCGTATCGAAGCAGCCGACTCATGCAGCCAAAATAGGTGGAGGTCATCATCTCAGGTCGGCCGTCGCCATTCAGATCGCCGAAGTAGGGACGAATGGCGAAGATGGTCAGAATGGGTTGGTCGTCCTGGTCGCAGATATTTCCCATGTCGGTAAAAACGGGCTTTTGCGCGGTGCCGGAGTTGCGATACCAGGTCATGCCGGGTTTGGATTGCCCGACAACCAGATCGAGCAGGCCATCCTGATCCAGATCGATCAAACGCTGGTAGACATAGGCGAACGGGGCTATGGGCTTGCCATCCGCTTCCACTACGATGGGCTCGGCGAAGGCCAGCTTATCCCCCTGCGAGATGTTGTACATGATATACAGACGGCTGGTATAAGGGTCGTAGTTTTCCGGGGGATTGTTGTATCCTTCTTTAATATTACCGATTCTCAGTTGGTTGCCTGGGTGCGAGGTGCCCAGGACGATGTCGTCCTTACCGTCACCATTGAGGTCGCCCGCGGTGATGGTGGGGCACATCCAGGTGTCCGCGAACGATTCGATCTCTTGACCGCTGCTGTCGTAAGCTGGAACGACCTCCCATTGCAGTTGCTGGCCGTCGCGCTGCGGGATGAACATGTTCAACTTCAGAGCGACTTTGCCAACCTCGGCGGTGCCGGCGTGCCGGGTGAAGCACAGGATGGAAGGATCGCCTGTCTCGTAGCCAGCCGTGCCGGGTTGATGAATCAGCGTCATGAACCTGCCGATGCGCTGATCTTCCAGCAACACCTTCAGATCGTGGAATGTGTTGGCGAAGCGTGGCTGCTGCGTGGTGCCGATGTTTTCGATCAGGCTGAAGTTGTACCTGCCCATCACCAGCAGGTCCTGATCGCCGTCATGGTCCCAATCGAGGAACGCCCCATCGGAGGCTGACGAGAAGTCCGTCGCCAGCGGCACGTCGCGATCATGGTTGAAGGTCAAGGCGGTGATCGGCGGCAGCACGACCTGACACGCAGCCATCATCGGGACGATCAGTCCAACCAGAATAATGGAGGCCATACGAACTTGTGTTGCTTGAGGGGTGGGGTTCATGGTTATCTCTCTTGTGATCCGGTTAACGAACTATACCGCAGGCTGGTTCACTCCTCATGCGCACCAGCACCACGCCATGCGGAGGTACTTTTACGGTGAAATGGCCTTCGAAAGCACCCAGGTCTTTCCGTCTCCACAGGTCGCGCACCATTTGTTTGCCGACAATATTCAGGTCGGACCATGACGCGCTGACCGTCTGCGGCTCGTAACTGACATTGAACAGGCCGACAGCTATCGCGCCATCTTCCAGGTCTTTGGCCCACACTTCGCTGCGTTCATCCCGCGTCACCGGCACCGCCTGATGCCCGAGCGGATCCTGATTGAGCTCGAGCACTTCATCGTTGGTCAGCAGACTGAGCGTGAATTCATCGAGTTGCGTCATGTCGCACGAAAGCAGCAGGGGCCCGGACAGGAGACACCACAGACTCACGTGCGTGTATTGCTCATCGGGCGTCAGGTAGCAGGGGCGCGGCTGACCCCAGCCCACTCGGCCGACGACCAGCATGTCGGAGTCGTTCCAGCGGCCGGGGCCGGCATATGGCGCCCAACGCGACTGCATGAAACCGATCTGATAGATGCTCGACCAGTTGTCGCGGATGTCGCCGGTGGTTCGCCAACTGTTGGCGTACCTGCTCAGGTCAGGCGCGAGGTGGAACGGCGTGCTGTTGGAGAGGCTCAGGATCATGTCCCGCCCGCAACGTTCGATCGCCTCGGCCAGTTGGCGGGTGCTGGCCACGTCGTTGGGATTCCAATCGAACTTGACGTAGTCAAAGCCCCATTCCGCCCACTGTCTCACATCGTTGTCGGTGAAGACATGGCGGCCGATGGAACGCTGTTGAACCGTTCCGGTGGGTAGCGGATTCCAGTCACCATTGGGGTTGTCAGCCGAACCACCAATGTAGCCGGCATAGGACTGCACCCACGGTGTTGAATAGATGCCGATTTTCAGGCCCATATCGTGGACCTGATTGCAGAGGCCTTTGATGTCGGGGAACTTATCGTTGGGTTGAATGGCGTTGTATTTACCGCCGCGGGCTCCCTGCCAGCCGTCGTCGATGTTTACATAGCACCACCCGTGGTCCGCCAGACCGCTGGTGATCATCGCCCGGGCTGCATCCAGGATTTTCCGCTGGTCCACGGTATCGTGCCAGACCGACCAACTGTTCCAACCCATCGGCGGCGTGAGGGCGAGCTGATCGCCGACCACGATCTTCAACGATCGCACAGTCGTGCCCTGGCCATTGCGGGCTGTCAGCATCACCTCGTGCTCGCAGCGCTGAGATTCGTCCAGCATGCCGGTGATTCGGCCGGTCTTCGCATTCAGGTGCAAACCCGGCGGAAGTCCTGAGGCGATGCTGGTGAAAGGGCGACGACCCGAGATGAGCACGGTGAACAGAAACGGCCGCCCCGGCCGGGCCCCGATCACGCGCGGGCCGTTGATACGCGGCTGCTGGTCGGGCACGGGAGATGAAATCACCTCGGTTGCGCGCGGCATGGTCACCATCACGGGCGCCTGGCCGCGATAGATGATGTCAGGCTCGGCCCACACCGCACTGTTGTGCCTGCCACCCTGCTCGGACGGCTCGACGATCAGCACAAGTCGATGAACACCGCTGAGGTTGACATCCACCTGTCGGGCAGCGTCGTTGACGGTCATCGCGCCGCTGCGCCACAGCAGCCTGTCATCGCCGACAATCACAAACTCAACATTGGCCTGCCAGCGGGGCACGCCGGGCGGTGTCGGTGGCTGCGGTTGCCGACTGACCGTGTGATCCACGCCGACCCACGCGGTGAACTGTTGTGCGTTTGCGTCCAATGCGATGTCGATCCGGCTGAAGGCGCATACTCCCAACCCACGCTGGAACGAGCGGCCCGCGATGTTCAAGGGTTGGCCGGTGAACGACAGGTTGCGTGCGGGGCGGCCGACTTCCTGGGCGACGTGATCCAGTTCGAGGTCGGCAATGGACAGGGACCGATCCTGCCGGCCGCATAGCTGGACCGAGGCGTTGGAATCCCGGTATGGACCGTTAGGCATGATGCTTGACCTTGGCGCGGCGAGCGGTTTGTGGCACGGGTCGGGGGGATGGCCGAAGCTCGTCACCACCGACGGCATGGTATGACGAGCCCATCGAGTCAAGCGCAAGGGCCGCGATCAGGCGGCCCTCACGACGAAGGAGGTTTCAGCCTCAACGGCGTGATCGCCGCAACAGGCCGAGGCTCGCCAGCGTCAGTAATGCCAGCGAGGTCGGCTCGGGGATGGCAAGCCCGACAATTTCGAGGGCCTGGTCGAAGGAGACGTCAGGACCGGCGCCGAAGCCCCAGTTGTCACCAACAATCTGGAGGTCGGACAGATTCACGACGGCGTCGGCGGTGAAGTCAGCCATGTTCCACTTGGCGGTGGTGGACTGCCAGTTGTCGCCGAGGATCTGCAGGTCACTGAGGTTGACCAGGCCGTCGCCGTTGGCGTCGCCGGGATGGGTGAGCGTCATCGCTTGGAGGTTGTCCATGACAAAACTGCCGGTGGTGAGAGTGGTGGCGAAGCTGACGCCGCCCAGGCCGTCGCCCGCCTGCGGGAGTGTCAGCACGCCCCACAGGGCCAGGCCGGTGGCGGAGAACACGGTGCTGTCAGAGTTGGTGACGGTGACGTCATACATCGGCGAAGAGGCGGAGTCGCCGGTGATGAGCACGTGATGGACCAGCGGAGTGGTGGTGACGTCGTCATCGAAGATCACAGCTCCCACCAGGCCGGTCGGCGTGCCCCAGGTGGAGATCGAACGATCGAAGATCTGGAAATCGCCGTCTCCGTTGACGCGGTAAATGACCTGGCTGCCGCCGACACGGAAGGCGCCGCTGAGCGAGCGTTGGGTGGCGGTGCCAGGGTCAAGTGAGGCGAAGTCGAGTTCAAAGCTCCACTGCTGCCCGGATTCCACGAACAACTGTTGCATGTCGGCATTGGTGACACCCGAGGGCATCAGGGCCGAGGTTCCCGCACCGCCGATGGCGTTGGCGCCGGACTGCTGAACCGCGGGGTTGTTGCGGGTGCCGGTGGATGGCCAGAAGGGTGGGTTGTCATGGGTTCCCGTATCACCCCAGCCGGTGACATCTTCAAAGTCGCCGTTGGCCAGCAGGTTCTGCCCCCAGGCATGACCCGACAGCAGCAGCAGACAGACGGCACAGAGCGTCGGGAGCAGCAGAAGTTGTGTTGTCTTTGGTCTGAGATTGTCGAACACGTTAAACCTCCTATGAAAAGTGACGGGTAACAAGCCTGCACAATGCGCCGGTCGTCGATCAGACCGGTGGCGATACACGTCGGTCATGGCGGCCATCAACGCCGTCTCCATAACATCAGCACCGCGCTGAGTGCCAGCAGTGAAGCGGAAGTCGGCTCGGGCACGATCACTTCCACGTTATCGAGGACGAATGGCGCGGTGGCCGAAGTCGTGATAAAGCTGACATCAGCGACGCCGTCGCCCAGTCCCGGCAGGGTGCTGACGCCCCAGGCCGTGATGCCGGTGGCGCTGAAAACCGTGCTGTTGGAATCGGTGATGGTGATGTCGTAGGAGACTGAAACGCTGGTGTCGGCGCTGAATACAATGTGATGGACCAACTGGGACACCGAGACGTCGCTGTCCATGACCACGCTGGCGGCCAGCCCGATCGGCGTGCCCCAGGTGTTAGCAGCCTTGTCGAATACCTGGAAATCACCTTCACCGTTGACGCGGTAAATGATCTGGCTGGCGCCGACCTTGATGGCGCCGCTGAGCGAGCGCTGGGTCGCGGAGCCGGCATCCCCGGCGGCGAAGTCGAAGGCCACGCTCCATTGCGGCCCGGTTTCCGTGAACGACTGGTGCATGTCGCAGTTAGTGGGCACGTCCGACATGAAGGCCGAGGTTCCCGCTCCGCCGATGGCGTCGGAGCCGGTCTGCTGCGAAGCGGGGTTGAAGCGTGTGCCGCTGGTGGAAGGCCAGCCCGCTGGGTTGTCGGTGCTGCCGATGGCGCCCCAGCCGGTGGTGTCCTCGAAGTCGCCGTTGACCAGCACGCTGCCCATGGCGCTGCCGGCCATGAACGCGACGGCCAGCATCGTGATCCACATAGACTGTTGTCTGATTCTCGCTCTCATATCTTTCCTCCTGAAAAAGTGAAACGAAAAAGTGACGACTCAATGACTCCTTCGATCAATTCACGGTTAAATCCCTGGTGGGCAGGAAGTATCCCTGCGTGCCGCCGCCATAACCATCGAGCCCGGTGTTGTACTCGTGGGCGAGCTCGAACGGCGTCCAGACGGTGGCGTGGCCGTCGGCGTAGACCACGTTCAACTTCAGCGATTGGGGGATGGACCAATTGCCGTAAAGCGAGTAACCGTGGCCGTAGTCCACCGCCACGGCTCCGGGCATGGGATGCGAGCAGCGCAGAAAGACGCGGTTGTTGGGGACGTTGAGCGTGTCGCAGACCAGCGGGACGTCGGCTTGGGCGTCTTCCCAGCGCTTGGGCCCTTCAAACTCGGGCGCCTGATGAGCGCTGCCGCCCCAGTTCCACAGCATCGAGTAGCCGGTCTGCTCCCAGTGGGTGGGACTGCCGGCCGCAGTTCGGGCGATGCCGGTCTTGTACGCCTCGTAAGCGTAGCGGGTAGGGAAGTCGTACATGGGATCGAAAAAGACCGAGCCGTCAGACATGTAGGGAAGCATGAACTTGCCGAGCCACCCGCCATTGAGGCCGCCACTCGATCCCGCTCTTGCCGAGTAGTACATCAGATAGTGCGGATACATCCAGAACACGCTGGAGCCTGAGACACGGCCGGCCACGGCCGGAATGAACCAGCCGTCCTCGTCGGCGGCGTAAGCCATGTTGGCCTGCATGAGGTTGCGCTGCTGGGTGGCGCATTGCGCCATGCGGGCGACCTGCCGCGCCTGCACCAGGGCCGGCAGCAGGATCGAAATCAAAAGCGCGATGATGGAAATGACCACCAGCAGTTCGATCAGCGTGAAACCATTTAGGTGCTTCGTCATGGCTGTCTCATCCTGTGAAGGCCAAAGTGCTCTGACAGACGGATTGTCAGAGTTGCTCCATGTCCTGTACGCGCTGTTGCAGATCGGGAGCGTACTCAGCGTCCGATGGCGCACCGCCTTGAGAGGCGAAGTTCTGGGCCCGCACCCTGTCGAACAGCTCCAGGGCTGTCTCGCATCCGTGGCGGATGTGCTCGGTCATCAATTGCCGTGCCCGTTCGCTGTCTTTTTGCCGCAGGGCCTCGATGATGTTTTCATGTTGCCGGTGGGCGCGTTCGATCAGGTGCGTCGGCCGATGTCGGCGGCGATGCCCGAAAATCCGGGTCATGATGCGCAGGTCACGCAGCACCTTGATGGCGCGCGTGTTGCCTGCCGCACGCAGCAGGGTCAGATGTAATGCGGCGTCGGTCATGGCATAGCGATCGTTCAACTCGCTGATGGCGTCGGCATCGGTCGCCTGCGCCAGCGATCGGGCGATGTCGCCGATCACGTCGTTCTGCCGCTGCATCTCGTCAATGTCCGCCTGTCGAATGGCGGCCGAGCCCACCGCGTGACACTCCAACGCTTCGCGCAGGTCGTACAGTTCCGCCAGTTCCTGCCGGTTGGGTATCGCCACAAACGCGCCGAGCTTGGGTCGATGCATGATCAATCCCTCACTGGCCAGTTGATGGATTGCTTCGCGGACGGGGATGAAGCTGATGCCCATCTCCTTGGCCAGTTGCCGGTTGGACAGCCGCTGGCCGGGCTCCAACTCGCCGCGCACCAGCTTGTTGAAGATGTAGTCACGGGCTTGTTCGGTCAGTGTGGCGGGCATCAGATTAGACACCTTTTCACTTGCGAGCGTAGAAAGCGCTTGACGATATAATTGCACTGTTATAGCATAGTTCTAACATGGTGTCAAGATAATTCTCTGACACCCTCAGGCCATGGAGGCGGGGCCGAATGTACAACGCAATTAAAACTTGTAAGTTTCTGTTGATGTTTATGTTACACGCGCTTTGCCTGTTTTCGGTCCGTACTTCAGCCTTGCGGTTCGCCCGCAAGTCGGTGACCCTGAGAGCCAGGATCGCGGCTGAGATGGTTACCGACCGATGTATCTGGCAGGACAACCATCATGAGAGATATACGTGACGCGGATGACATTTTCGGACTGTGGGCCGCGGTGCCCATGCCTTGGACCAAACAGGGCAAACTCGACGAAGCCATGCTCGAGCGCAACATCGCCCGGCTGGCGGCTGTGCCGGTGGACGGCATCTACAGCACCGACAGCGACGGCGAGTTCTACGCCATGGAGCTGGATGAGTTTGGCGACTTCGTCCGCGTCTTCGCCCGTTGCATGAGCAGCGTCGATTGCGGCGTTCAGGTCGGCGTCACGTGGACCAACACCCAGGGCATCATCGATCGCATCAAGGTCTGCCTCGACCACGGCATCTCCACCGTGCACGTCTGTTATCCCTACTGGATGCCCTTGAATCGTGAAGATGTGAAGCGCTTCTGGGCGGACCTGGCGGCCGCTGCTCCCGAGGCTCGCTGGGTTCATTACAACACAACGCGCGGCCACGTCGTGATGGGCGCCCCGCAATACCGCTGGCTCGCTGACGAATTTCCCCAGCAGTTCATCGGCACCAAGCTGGCCACGAAAAACTTCCACGAACTGTCTCTGGTCATCTCCACCACGCCGCACGTCGCCCACGTGCTGACCGACTTCACCATCGTTCCGGGCATGATGCTCGGCGGGCGCGGCACGTACAGCTTCTGGGTCAACACCCTGCCGCGCTGGCAACGCCGGCTGCTGGACCTGTGCCGCGACAAACGCTGGGACGAAGCGATGGCCATGCAGGTGAAGTTCAACAACTGGGAAGCGCAGTGCGTCGAGCCGATCGTGGCCCAGGGTTATCTGCACGGCATCGTCGGGAAAATCAGGGTGGCCGCCTCGGGCTTCCTGGAAGATGCCGGTTACACAAGATCGCCTTATCAGCCCGCACCGGCGGCGCTGGCGGAGCAACTGGCGTGCGACTTCCGTCAATGGTGGCACGAGGAAGCCGAAGCCGAACGCGCCGCCTGGAACGCCGGACAGAATGCCAAGCCTCAACATGCAAAGTGAAAGACCCATAATGACTTCTCAACAAAGCCTGTTTGTCGCTCCGGTAACGCCCATGCACGCCGATGGTTCGCTGGCACTCGATCGCATTGAACAACAGGCCCAACTGCTGCTGCAGCGCGGGGCGGAAGGTTTCTATCTCTGCGGCAACACCGGCGAAGGCTATCACCTGACGGTGGATGAGCGCATGCAACTGGTGCGGCGCTGGCGTGAAGTGATTGGCGATCGCGTGCCGCTGTTCGTACACGTGGGCAGCGTCTGTCTCAAGGACAGTTGCGCCCTGGCGGCGTACGCTCAACGTGTGGGCGCATCCGCGGTTTCTTCCCTCGGGCCCGCCGCCGCCTCCGGGAACCTGGAGGCCATCATCAACTGGTCGGCCGCCATCGCCGCCGCGGCGCCGCAACTTCCGTTCCTGCATTACCACTATGCGGGCTTCAGCATCAGAATGGCTGAATATTGCCCGCTGGCGCTGCAGCGCATTGGCAACTTCGGCGGACTCAAATACACGCACAGCGATCTGATGGACCTCAGTCTCGCCCTGTCGATCATGGGTGAGCGTGGCGCGGCGTATTACGGCTATGACCAGATGCTGCTCTACGGCCTGATCTGCGGCGCGCAGGGCCTGATCGGCGGCAGCTACAACCTCACTTCGCCGCTGGTGGTGAAAATCCGTGAGGCGCTTCACCAGAACAATCTGGCTGAAGCGCAAATGCAACAGCGCAAACTTCAGGAGGTGATCACCACGCTGAGCAAACACGGCGGCGGCATACCCGCCATGAAGGCTGCCATGCGCCTGCTGGGACTGGAATGCGGGCCTACCCGGCAACCAGCCAAAAACATCGGCGAACAGGCTGCGGCCGCCATGCTGCTCGATCTGGAGAAAGTCTGGCCAGAGGCGGCGCTGCTGCCGGACAGCGAGCATCAGTGCCGGCATGCACCATTGGCAGTCAGCGGCTGAACCATGAAACAAAGTCAAACGGACGTGCTGATCGTCGGCGGCGGCGTGGGCGGTGTGGCGGCAGCGCTGGCGGCCGCGGCGATGGGCCGGCGCGTGATCATCACTGAACCCACTAATTGGCTGGGCGGGCAACTGACCGCGCAGGCAGTCCCGCCCGATGAGCATCGCTGGATCGAGTCCTTCGGCTGCACGCGACGCTACCGGCAATTCCGCAACGCGGTGCGCCGGTACTACCGCCAACATTATCCGTTGACGGCCGAAGCCCGCGGCAATCCTCATCTGAATCCCGGCGATGGTTTTGTCTCGCGCCTGTGCCACGAGCCGCGCGTTGGTCTGGCGATCATCGAGCAGATGCTCGCTCCGCACAGAAGCAGCGGACGATTGGCCGTGCTGCCGCGGCACGAGCCGATCGCGGCCGACGCTGTTGGCGATCGCGTGCGCAGCGTGACGTTGCGCGATCTGAACAGCGGCAACGAGTTGACCATCAGCGCCCCGTACATTCTCGACGCCACCGAGCTGGGCGATCTGCTGCCGCTGGCCGGCGTCGAATATGTCAGCGGAGCTGAGTCGCGCCGTGACACCGGCGAACTGCACGCCCTGGATGGACCTGCGAATCCTGAGGATGTGCAGTCGCTGACCTGGTGTTTCGCCATGGGTTACGACCCGCACGGCGAGCACGTGATCGACAAGCCGGCGCAGTACGAATTCTGGCGTGATTACCAGCCGAAACTCACGCCGCAGTGGCCCATGAAACTGCTGGGCTGGACGCACCAGTTGCCGCAGACGCTGGAGACAGCCCATCGCGTGCTGATGTCCGATGAGGGCACGCAGGAGCAGAACAGACAGGCGCTGTGGTTGTTCCGGCGCATCCTGGCCGCCCATCACTATCAACAACCCAGGCCCGACGAGGTCACCATCGTCAACTGGCACATGAACGACTACTGGCAAGCCAACATCATCGACGCACCGCCCGAGCAAGTGGCGTGTCATCTTGAAGCCGCCCGACAACTGTCGCTGAGCGTGCTCTATTGGTTGCAGACCGAAGCTCCGCGCCCCGATGGCGGCGTCGGATATCCCGGCCTGTGCATGCGCGGCGACATCACCGGCACAAGCGACGGTCTTGCCAAAGCGCCTTATATCCGCGAGTCCCGCCGAATCAAAGCCCTCTTCACCGTCACCGAAAACCACGTCGGCACCGAGGCCCGCTGCGGGCGCAACTACATCTCCAGTGAGCACATGGTCTATCACGGCAAAGAGCAGGGCTCCTTCGCCGGCGTCACTGCTGAAACATTCCACGACAGCGTCGGCATCGGCGCCTATCGCATTGACCTGCACCCCAGCACTGCCGGGCGAAACTACATCGACATCTCCAGCCTGCCCTTCCAGATTCCACTGGGGGCGCTGATCCCCTGCCGCGTGCGCAATCTGCTGGCCGCCTGCAAGAACATCGGCACCACTCACATCACCAACGGCTGCTACCGCCTGCACCCGGTGGAATGGAACATCGGCGAAGCGGCTGGTGCCCTGGCGGCTTATTGCCTGGAGCATGATCTGGAGCCGAACGCGGTGCGTGAGAAATCTGATCATCTGAGCGATTTCCAGAACATGTTGGCTCGGCAGGGCGTGGAGCTGGCCTGGCCGGTGTTATCTCCTTTGTGATGGACGGTTTAAGCGTCGCATCCCAATCAGCGGGCAAATATTGGCGGTTTGGCACATTTCGTCCCATCCGGCACGCGGATTGTTTAGAGTATTTCCATCGTCCGGCGCTATCCTTTGTGCAGCCCGGATCGCATTGCGGGCGCTTGTGCTGAATCGGAGCCAAACATGATTGACGTCAGTGTCCTCTACGCCGGCCTGGAAACGCCCAGCACGCCCCATCGCTACGGGCGGGCCATCTCTCAGATTGATCCTCCCGAGCACCAACGCATGAACGTCGCCAAGGCTGCCAAAGACCGCCGCCCGATCGTGGTCTGGAACCTCACGCGCACGTGCAATCTCAAATGCGTCCACTGCTACACCGACTCCGAAGCCAAGCGCTACCCCGATGAATTGACCACCGAGCAGGCCAAGGCGGTGCTGGACGATCTGGCCCAGTTCCAGGTGCCGGCCGTGCTGTTTTCCGGTGGCGAGCCGCTGGTGCGGCCGGACATTTTCGAGCTGGCCGAATACGCCCGCAGCAGGAAACTGCACGTGGTGCTCTCGACCAACGGCACGCTGATCGACGAGGCGATCGCCCGGCGCTTCGTGGAGCTGCAATTCGCCTACATCGGCATCAGTCTGGACTCGGCAACCCCTGGAATTCACGATGAATTTCGCGGCATGCAGGGCGCTTACCAGCGCACCATGCGCGGCTTTCGCCACTGCGTGGATGCCGGGCAAAAGGTGGGTTTGCGCCTCACTTTGACCCGTCACACCGCACAGGACCTCGATCAAATCTTCGACCTGATCGAGCGCGAGGGCATCAACCGCGCCTGTTTCTATCACCTGTGCCCGGCCGGCCGCGGAGTCAACCTCATGGCCCTGAATCCGGCCGAAAGTCGCCAGGCCATCGACACCATCTTCAACCGCACCAAGCAAATGAACGACGAAGGCCGGCGCGTCGAAATCCTGACCGTGGATAACCACTGTGACGGGCCGTACCTCTATCTGAAGATGCTGCGCGAGGGCCACCCCCGCGCCGCACAGGTGCTGGACATGATCCTCTGGAACGGCGGCGGACGCTATTCCAGCGGCGTCGGCATCGCCAACATCGATTTCTTCGGCAACGTCCACGCTGATCAGTTCTCCATGTACCGCACCTTCGGCAACGTCAAACAACGCAAGTTCTCCGACATCTGGCAGGACACCAGCGATCCGATCATGGCCGGCCTCAAGGACCGCCTGCCGCTGCTCAAGGGCCGCTGCGGCACCTGCCGCTTCCGCTACGCCTGTGCCGGCTCGCTGCGGGCCCGGGCCGAGCAGGTGACCGGCGACCCGTGGGAGTCCGACCCCGCCTGCTACCTGACCGACGCAGAAATATCCGGCGAGCTGATCGTTCCCACTTTTGAGAATAACGCCCTGTCCGAGGTTCCCAAATAAGGCAGAACTCTCGTCCGGTGAGCAGCTTATGAGTAAAGCGATCCTGATCGTTGAAGACGAGCCCGTGCTCCGAGACACCCTCGCCAACCTGTTGGTCGAGGAGGGCTATGAGGTCGAGCAGGCGGACAACGGCGCTGTCGGCCGAGACAAGGCCCTGGCCCGGACGTTCGACCTGATCATCACTGACATCCGCATGGCCCAGATGGACGGCCTGACCCTGGTCGGGCACCTCCAGCAGATCTGTCCCGACACGCCCGTGATCATCATGACCGCCTACGGCACAGTGGAAAGCGCTGTCAGCGCCATGCGGGCCGGCGTCTATGACTATCTGCTCAAGCCGGTCAACTTCGATGACATGCTGATGAAGATTCAACGTGCGCTGGACTACGGTGAAGCCCGCCGCACGCGACAGATCATCACCGAGCAACTGGCCGGTGAATCCACTTTCCACAACCTCGTCGGCACCGCGCCTTCCATGCAGAAACTCTTCGACATGGTGCGCAAACTCTCCACCGTCAAGAGCAGCGTGCTGATCGTCGGCGATTCGGGCACCGGCAAGGAACTGTTCGCACGCGCTATCCACTACAACGGCATCACCCGCGATAAACCCTTCGTCCCCGTCAACTGCGGCGCCATCCCCGACAACCTCATCGAGTCCGAATTGTTCGGCTACCGCCGCGGCGCATTCACCGGCGCCATCCGCGACAAGATCGGCTACTTCGAAGCAGCCAACCACGGCACACTCTTCCTTGATGAAATCTCCACGTTGCCTGTCGGCGTGCAAAGCTCACTGCTGCGCGTGCTCGAGGAACGCGCCGTGGTGCCCGTCGGCGACACCCGCCCCCGCCCGGTGGACCTGCGCATCATTGCCGCTTCCAATCGCAATCTCGACCAGATGGTGCGCGACGCCACATTCCGCGAAGACCTGCTCTATCGTCTCAACGTGGTCAAACTCGAACTGCCCCCGCTGGCCCAGCGCAAGGAAGACCTGCCCGCCATTGTGCAGCATTTCCTCGACAAATACACCAGGATTATGAACAAGCAAGTGCTCGGCATCAGCAACGCCGCCATGCGGGCCATGCTCAGCCACGACTGGCCGGGCAACGTGCGCGAACTGGAAAACGTGATCGAGCGCGCCGTGATCTTTGCCGAAGGTCGCCACGTGCAGGTGGATGATCTGCCCTTCGCCGCGCCCGGTTTTACGGAAGGCGACAGCGAAACATTGAAGGACGCCATGGCCGGCTTCGAGCGCCAGCACATCCTCTGGTGCCTCAAGCGCCACGATTACGACAAAACCGAAACCGCCAAACACCTGGGCATCGGCATCTCCAGCCTCTACCGCAAACTCGACGAACTGAACATCCCCAAGAGCGAGTCTGAATCCGCGGAGCTTCAACCCGCGGACGAATGAGGGTTTAAGGATTTTTGATTTTTGATTGAAAGAACTGAGGAATGCTTCCCCAATCAAAAATCAAAAAAATCCTCAATCAACAATCACCTCACTGCGGCGTGGCGCTGTCCGTCAATAGACTCGGCCGCTGAAATGTCCACGCATCACGTCCACGGTTTTCACCGATGCGATACATAGCTATCTGCCCGATGGCCCTGGGGTGTGCCATCGGACTATGATCGACCATGACCAGTAGCATGCGAAGCGCGCACATCAGTCGAGAGGGGGTCGGTCGGCTCAAGCTAAAGTCCAGACGGCGTCGCTCAGCCGACAAGCGTCGTCCCAAGCGCTCGCGGACGCCTGCTAAAAATCTCGTCGGCATTATTGACGAACTGGATGCAGCCACCACCGGCCGCGACTGCATCAGCGTCGAGATGGTGATGGATGCATTCGAAAACCGCTTGTTCGGTCCGCTCATGATCCTGCCGGGATTGATCCTGATTTCGCCTTTGGGCGGCATTCCTTTTCTGCCGGCCGTGGTGGCGCTGTTCATTCTGCTGATTGCCGCTCAGAGTCTGTTTCGTCGCAAGCCCTGGGTGCCCGCTTGGATCGCGCAGCGCCACATGAGGCGCGACAAACTGGTCAAGGCCATCAATAAGCTCAAACCCGCAGCCCGCTGGATCGACAAACTGCTGCGTCCACGCATGCGCTTCCTGGTTAATGGAGCCATGAAGCCCACTCTCGAAGTCGCGGCATGTACCATGGCCCTGCTGGTATTCCCGTTGGCGCCCATTCCCTTCGCCGTCCAACTGCCCGCATGGAACCTGGTGCTGATCGGCCTTGCTCGCATTGCGGATGATGGCCTGGTCGCCGCCTTCGCACTGGGTGTCTCAGGCGTCACCATCGGTCTGTCCATCTGGGCCATGCTGCCGTAAGAGATATACGAATTGCGAATTGCGATCGATTCATCGCTATTACCCTGTGCGAACATACGAAATTCAACATTTGAAAATTCGCCACGCCGCGCCGTGACGGATCCGATCGGCCCAGACCCGCCACGCGCGCAGCGAAGCGACACAACAGGAAGGCCAGCGTCGGCAAGGCCCCATA
>JADLFV010000110.1 GCA_020849625.1 Phycisphaeraceae bacterium | reverse complement strand
CACTGGCTCTGCCGCTGCCGGGATGAAACCGACGCCTGCGAACACGAACTGCGGGCCCGTTGCGTGGTCAACGCCACCGGTCCCTGGGCCAGCCACTGGCAGCGCAGCGGTCTGCGACTGCGGCCTTCCAAGGGCGCGCACCTGGTGGTCGATCGCCGTCATCTGCCCGTGGACGACGCGGTGGTGATCAGCGAGGGCAAGCGGATTCTGTTTGTCATTCCCTGGGGCGAGCGCCTGATCCTGGGCACGACGGACACCGATTACACCGGCTCGCTGGAAGACGTGCGGGCGGAGGCGGCTGACGTGTCCTACATCCTGCACGCGGTCAACACCGCTTTCAAAGGCCCTGTGCTCAACGAAGGGGACATCATCAGTCACTGGGCGGGCCTGCGTCCGCTGATCGCTGACAGCAAGGGCACGCCGTCGGACATTTCGCGGCGTCACGTGATCCTCAACGGCCAGCCGGGCTGGTGGGACATCGCCGGCGGCAAGCTGACCACGTATCGCCTGATCGCCGAGCAGGCCCTGGACCGCATCGTCAAGCGCGAGAAACTCACAGCCGGCCCGTGCCTGACAGCCGGGCAACCGTTGCTGGCCGGGGGCCTGACCGATACCTACAGCAGCATCCTGCCTCCGCCGCTGTCAGAGGATTCGGTGATTTACTATTGCACGCACGAGTGGGCGCGCACGCTCAGCGACGTGATGATCCGCCGCACAAGCTGGCACCATTACCTGGCCAACCAGCAGGAGGCGGCAAGGTGGGTCGGTCACTGGATGGGCAGCCTGCTGGGCTGGGATGATCAGGAGCGGCAAGCCCAGTACCGGGCATATCGGCAATTCACGTCTTTGAGCGATGCGCCTGCGAGCCGCGCGGTACAATGTGAAAGTCCGTAGCACGGTTGAATCATCTTCTGTGGAAGGGCGTGTAGCGGTTCACCACGCCGGCATGCCATGAGCGCGACAGCGACGCAGTTGGACGGCGATCTGAAGGCAGCCCTGGCGGCAGCGACGGACACGATCGAGCTGCTGGTCGGTGAAGCTGTCAATGCCCGGATCGCTTCGTCGTTCGCTCGACATTTCGCCGGCTGCAAGGCGCTGGTCGTCGCCGACAGCCACACCTTCAAGGCAGCCGGGCAACAAGTGCAATCACACCTGCAACGCGCGGGCCTGGCGGCGGGCGAACCGCTGCTGCTGGTCGATGATGACCTGTATGCGGAGTATCACTTCGTCGAATACATCCGGGAGCAACTGCAGACGACGGCGGCCGTGCCGGTGGCGGTCGGCTCGGGCACGATCAACGACCTGGTGAAGCTGGCAGCTTACGAGTGCGGGCGAAGTTATCTGTGTGTGGCCACCGCCGCTTCGGTTGACGGCTACACCGCTTACGGGGCCTCGATCACAAAAGATGGCTTGAAGCAGACTTTCTTCTGTCCCGCCCCGCGCTGCGTGCTGGCCGACCTGGACGTGATCGCCGCGACGCCGATGGAACTGAACGCCGCAGGCTACGGGGACCTGCTGGCCAAGATTCCCGCCGGCGCGGATTGGCTCGTGGCCGACCTGATGGGTTTCGAGGCGATCGACGGGCGGGCGTGGTCCATCGTGCAGGGCCCGTTGCGTGCATCGCTGGAGGACCCCGGCGGCGTGGCCCGCGGCGACAGGCAGATGCTGGATCATCTGGTGCGCGGCCTAATGTGCAGCGGCCTAGCCATCCAGGTCCATCGCAGCTCCCGGCCGGCCGCGGGCGCGGAGCACCAGTTCAGCCACTTGTGGGACATGCAGCACCACAAGCACGAAGGCGCGACGCCGCTGCACGGCTTCAAGGTGGCGGTCGCCACGCTGGCCAGCGTGAAGCTGTACGAGCAATTGCTGGATGACGATCTGGAGACGCTGAAGATCGACTCGCTTTGCGCACGTTGGCCGGACCGCGGGCAACAGATCGATGAAGCGCGGGCTGCGTTTGACGTGCCCGAGTTGAGCGAGTTGGCGGCCGGTGAAGTGGACGCCAAGTTTCTCAGCAGTGACCAACTGCGCGAGCTGCTGGCTCATCTGATCGAGCGCTGGCCGATGCTGCGCCAGCGCCTGCGGCGACAGTTGATCGCCAGCAAGCGCATCGCCGCCATGCTCCAGACCGCAGGCTGCCCGGTAAGCCCTCAGCAGATCGGCATCGATGCCCTGCGCATGCGGCGAAGCTTCCATCAAGCCCGGTTGATCCGCAATCGCTTCACCATTCTGGACCTGGCGTACATGACCGGCCGCTTCGATCGCTATCTGGATGCCGTGTTTCGCCGCCCGTGGTGAAGTCCGGCGGCTAACCGCGCAGTCCGACGCCAGACGCTCTCAACGACCTTGATCCTCACGACTCATTGGAACCATCACAGAATTCTCCCACCTGTCCCCCGAGCGTCCTACAACCGCAATAACCACACCCCACGCTATCATGCACGTCTATCATCAACCTCAAAGGGGGCCTTCCGGCCATGACAACTCGTCACCACCACAGGCTACAGGCGACCGTGATCATCGCATTGTTTGTTTCCGCGCTGGTATTGGCCGTCCCGCCCGGCCGGGCGGACATCACCACCACCGGCGACGTGACGCCCGATCCCAATACCACCACCAGCAGCGACGACCTTTACATCGGCAACACCGCCGATGGCTCGATGTTTATAGATGACGGCAGCGAAGTTGATTCATCGTACGCGTTTATCGGGAACTACTTTGACGCAGCCGGTGCTGCAACGGTGGACGGGGCCGGCTCAACTTGGACCGCCAGTGGTCCCATGTATGTTGGTTATGAGGGCAACGGGGAGTTGACGATTATCAATAGGGGAGCCGTCAACAGTAGGGGATACATTGGCGCGCGTCGTGACTCGGCGGGCTTGGCAACGGTGGACGGTGCCGGCTCGACTTGGAACAGCTCCTCCATGGCGGTGGGCCTTGAGGGCGATGGCCTGTTGGACATCACCAATGGTGGAACCGTTAACAATGGAGGCTATGGATTCATTGGATGGAAACAAGGTTCAACAGGCTTGTTGACCATCGATGGCACCGGCTCAGCCTTGACCAGCCACGCCATGGATGTCGGCGCTGAGGGCAACGGTGAATTGAAGGTTACCAACGGCGGAACTGTCAATATTTCGGCCTGGGGACACATCGGAGCGCGTCGTGACTCGACAGGATTGGTCACAGTGGACGGCACCGATTCAACCTGGACCAGCGGTTCCCTGATCATCGGCTATGAGGGCAACGGTGATCTGAAGATCACCAACGGCGGAACCGTCAGCAGTGGTGGATCGAGCATCACATCAAGGCAGAACTCGACAGGGTCGGTTACAGTGGACGGTGCCGGCTCAACCTGGACCAGCGGTGACATGAGCATTGGAGGTGCCGGCGAGGGAAAGCTCGAAATCACCAATGGCGGTGCCGTCAACAGTATCAGCGGACAAATCTCATACTACTCTGAGTCCACAGGCTTGGTGACGGTTGATGGTCCCGGTTCGACATGGGCCCTTGCATCCGACCTCATCATTAGCCGCTACGGCCAAGCATCGCTGACTATCACCAATGGTGGACAGGTCAATAACCGCTCGGCGCGAATCGCGACCCTGGGGGGAAGTGCAATCGTGACGGTGGATGGACACGGATCGACATGGATCAATTCGTCCTCTGTATACGTCCAAGGTTCTCTGGTTGTCAGTAACGGCGGGAGCGTCATCGCCAGTTCACTCAACATTAACTACGGCACCCTCAGTGGTGACGGCAATGTCATTGCCGAAATGGTTTCCAATAGCGGGTATATCTGCCCAGGTCAAACCGTGGGTACGCTACACCTCGATGGCAACTTAACCCAGGAAGCTTTCGGCACACTCGCCATTGAACTCGCAGACACCGCGCACGATCAACTGGCTGTCATCGGCAACGTCGCCCTCGCCGGCACGCTCGCGCTCGAACTCCTCGACGCCTACATCCCTAACCTCGGCGACACTTTCACCATCCTCACCGCCAATAGCATCGCCGGGACGTTTGCAACCGTCACCGGCGTCACGATCAGCGACCATCTGTCCTTGGCGGTGACCTATGCCGATACCGCGGTTACCGTCACCGCCGCCCTGCCGGGCGATGCCGGCCTGGACGGCATGGTCAACCTCCCCGACCTGCAAATCCTCGGCGACCACTGGCAGTCCACCACCGCCACCTGGGCGACCGGTGACTTCACCGGCGATGGCGTTGTGAATCTGGCTGATCTTCAGATCATCGGCGATAACTGGGGATACGGCACATCGTCGGACCTCCCCTTCGATGACGCCCTGCCTCTGGCCGGCCTTCCGGGGGCGGGGGTGGGGGTTCCCGAGCCGGTGTCGGCGGGGCTGCTGGGTATGGGGCTGCTGGTTGTGATCCTGCGCCACAGGGCAAAACGTTAGAACATGGGTGAGAAAGGCGCCACGGCCGCGCATCGGTCGTGCTGATTGTCACAGCATGCCAAATAGCACCGCCGTCCGCGGCCCGGCGCCTTTTGGATCGATGTCTTCGACCTTCTCACGCATTTTTGAAAGCGCCATCGCCCTACATTCCAGGTTGTACCACCCTCCACGGCCTCTGGGGCTATTTTTAGTTTTCTAGAAAACTAATAATAGCGCCGTGGTTGCGGTCGTGGTGGTTACGGAAGGGCGACTGCGACTCTGCGAGCATTCGCAATCATTCGCGGCTCGTCTCGTCCCGGGTCATGGGCACGAATCGCACGGGAATAGTTTCGCGATTGCGGCGATTGCCGTGGGCATCTTTTTCAAACACGAATAACTGTTGCGCTGAGTGGGCGGCGCCGAGAGGAATCACCATGCGTCCGCTGGGTTTGAGTTGTTGCCACAGCGGCGGCGGCAGTGGGTCAGCAGCGCAGGTGACGATGATGGCGTCATAAGGCGCATGCTCGGGCCAGCCTTGATGGCCATCGCCGAGTCGCAGGTGCACGTGCTGACAGTTCAGTTGCTGGAGCCGTTGCCTGGCCTGTTCGTGCAGTGGGGCGATGATCTCCACGCTGTACACCTGGTCGGTCAGTTGGGCGAGGATCGCGGTTTGATAACCGGAGCCGGTGCCGATCTCGAGCACCTTCTGGCCCGGCTGCACGTTCAGAAGCTGGGTCATCAGCGCCACGATGTAGGGCTGGGAGATGGTCTGGCCGTGACCGATGGATTGCGGGACGTCGGCATAGGCATCCTGCTCGCTGCTGTCGGGGATGAACAGGTGGCGCGGCACGCAGCGCATGGCCTGCAGCACCCGCGCGTCGCGCACGGGCTCGCGGCCATCACGGGGATTGCTGATCAGATCATGCTCCATCGTCTGGGATTCCTGCACAGGGGGCAACGCTGCCCTGATTCATGCTCACTTCGGGCCATTCTGGGGTCATATCCCAGAGGGGATCATATCGTGCATCACTTTGTGTATTGTCTCTGTAAACCCATATTATTCATAATTTTGAGATTTTTGTCCAGGAATATGCCTCTTTGCTTGCTTGGTAAAGTTCCATACTTATAAACTTAGTTCTTGCTTTTCAAAACCAATGCGGATGGATTGGTGGCTGTCCTGATCAGCATCACGCGCGAGCAGTGCTTCAGATCGCGCTGAAAACCAGTGGTGGGCACAGCAGGTGGCATTGATGAGCATGACAGCTCGTTCATCCACGGTGGAACTGGCGAACCGGCTCAGCCTGGATATTCGCGAACGCGGCCTGCAGCCGGGCGATACCTACCTGACAGCCTCGGAGGCGGGGATGCTGCTGAACGTCAGCAAGTCCCGAGCCAATCGCGCTCTGCAACTTCTAGCCGCCCGCAGAACCTTGCAGCGCAGTCGCGGCGCAGCGCCGGTGGTGGCCGATCCGCCTCGGGTTGGGGAACTGACTCACAGCATCAGCAGAATTCACATCTTTATCCCCAAAGCTGACATCACTGCCGAGGGCGTGTACTCCGACGGCTGCATGGTCGGGCTTCAGCAATCGATGCCCGAGGCGCACCTGCACCTGAACTTCTATCCCGATCACGGCGACGGCCAGTTCACGCGCGAGATTATCAACAACTCGGCTCACAGCAACGAGATGACGGGCATCGTGCTGGTGCGATCGTCGATCGAAGCGCAACTGGCGGTGGTGGACTCCGGCCTGCCCGCGGTGATCCACGGCACGCCTTACCCGGGCGTGGAGGGCATCGCCGCCGTGGACCGCGATTACGTGCAGGCCGCCCGCTTGCACATCGAGTATCTGCGCAGCAAGGGTTGCCGACGTTTCATGCTGCTGATGCACGACCGCATGTATGCCGGCGGTTTTGTGTTTCTGGATGCACTGCGAGACGAGTTCGCGGACCAGGGCATTTCATCGGATGCGGTGAAGCAGTGTTTCGTGCCCACGCACGAGGCGGCGGTGAGGCAGGTGATCGGGCAGGTGGCGCTCGCGGACGGTGATCATCCGGATCTTCCGGGGGTGGTCGCTTTCGGCGGACCGCTGGCGGACCTGACGTTGCGGGCGATGGAGGCGTTGCAGTTGAAAATCGGGCGGGACCTGATCCTGACCTACGGCGGCTACTACGCCACCGGCCCGGCGTCGGTGCTGAATCTGCCGCACGAGCAGGCGGTGCTGACGGCTGAGCAACAGGGGGCGCTGGTGGGTCGGCTGCTGCAGGCCCAGGCTGATCCATCGACGGAGCGGGCTGAACTGGTTCGCATGGAGATGCGTTTTGTGGAAGCGTGATCGCAGTGGCGACACGATGGCACTGTTCGTTCCCCGTGCTTGATGCACACATTTTGATTGGAGGAAGACATGAAAATGGCTTCAAGAGGGCAAATGGGATTAACGGTGTGTTTGCTAACTGGAGTTTGTCTGCTGTTAAGCATGGCACAGCCGGTCAGCGGCGCGGTGATCCCGGTGGTCAACGCCGGCTTTGAATCGCCACAGCTTGTTTTGCCGGCGACATTTGCCGGCGACGTCGAAAGCTGGGACGAACTGGAGTATCACGGCTACGGCGTTCTGTTTCTGAGCAACGCTACCGCGTCTCCGGCTCCCGCCCCCACCACCGCCGGTGTTCAGTATGCCGCCGTCAGCAATCGTGCCGGTACGGGCGCCGCCACACGGATGACCCAGCAGATCTATGACGGCTCCTCGACCGGGCTGGTTGCCGGCGCGACCTACACTTTGACCGCATCCATGATCAAGGCGGCCGGCTTGTCCAGCGACAATCTCCGCTTCGGCCTGTATCAGGACGCGGCCATGACCGTAGCCTACGACGACGTGGACTGCACCACCATCGCCCTGACGGACACGGCTTGGAATGACTTTTCAGCCAGTTTCACCGCTTCCGCCGGCGATGCCGGCAAGGCCCTGTACATCGGTTTCGAGCACGGCGGGCCGACCACGATCCTGACTCGATGGTTCGTGGATAACGTGCGTCTGACAGGTGACCCGATTCCCGAGCCGGCCTCACTGGCGCTGCTGGGATTGGGTGCGGCGCTGATCGGTTCGCGTCGCAGGTGATTGCCGAGCGCTCTTGCCGTCCACCCGGGCGCAACAGCCCGGGTGGGTATTTCGAGGTTGGCAGCGTGCTCAGTCAAAGCGATCGACAGTCTGGTTTCAGGAATGAAATGGCTCGATGTGAATCAGAATCCACACACCGTTTGAAACTTTGGGAGGATCACAATGAATCGCGCAGTACCGAAATGGTCACGGGGATCAAAGAGTTTTCTGGCGGGCATCGGACTCCTGCTGGCAATGACCGCACCAGCATTTGCCACGTCGGTGCCTCTGCTTAACCAGGGCTTTGAATTGATGGATTTACCTGGCAGCCCGGATGGAGCCGGGGGCACATTCTTTCACGACATCGAAAACTGGGACGAGTTTGAGTCTCACAGCTACGGCATCCTGTTGATCCACAACAATGCGACCACGCCCCAGCCGGTGCAGACGCCTTATGGCGACCAGTGCGCCGCGGTCAGCAACCGTGCCGCCGTGGGTTCGGAGACTCAGATGACGCAGATGGTGTACGACGGCGTGGGCAGCGGCCTGCTCAGCGGGGCCACTTACACACTGACCGCGTCCATGATCCGTACGGAGAGCGTGGCCAATGCCTGGCTGCGTTATGGCCTGTACGAAGACGCCGCCATGACCGTGCCCTACGACAACGTGGTGTGCGACACCATTGCCCTGACCGATACGGCGTGGAATGACTTCACCGCCAGCTTCACGGTCGATCCCGCCGACGTCGGCAAGGCGCTCTACATCGGCTTTGAGAACGATGGAGCCACCACCATTCTCACCCGATGGTTCATCGACAATGTGCGCCTGGATATGGAAGGCGGCCTGCAACCGGGCGACGCCAACCACGACGGCATGGTCAACCTGGCTGACCTGCAGATCCTCGGCGACAACTGGCAGGCGACCTCCGCCAACTGGGAACAGGCGGATTTCACCGGCGACGGCAGCGTCAACCTGGCTGACCTGCAGGTCCTCGGTGACAACTGGGGATACGGTACGGGACCGGACGTGGCGTTCGATGAGGCGCTGGCCCAGGTCGCCATTCCCGAGCCGACGACTTTGGGGCTGCTGGGGCTCAGTGGGCTGCTGGCTCTGCGACGGCGCAGCATGGGCTGATGCCAACCTCACGCAGGGGTCGCCTGATCGCGGCCCTTGTGTTTGCTTCGATTTTGCAGGGCTGGACAACCAACGTACCTGGAGACCTTCACATGTCGCGCCGCAGAGGGTTCACGCTGATTGAATTGCTGGTCGTGATTTCGATCATCGCATTGCTGATCGCGCTTTTGCTGCCTGCTCTGCGCAAGGCCCGCGAGTCGGGCAAGAGCGCCACCTGCCTCAGCAACTGCCGCCAGATCGGCATCGCCATGAACGCTTACTGTAACGACTACGACGATTACTTCACCAACAAGGACAGCGGCTACATTCCCACCGGCGGCCGGCTTGTCAGCGTGTTCAACTGGATGGGCAAGCGGGGCGGCGGCAGATACGCTCCTATCACGCCGCGCTATCGGCCGTTGAATCGCTACCTGTTCAATCGCGTGATGGGTGACGACGAGGAGGTCTTCTTCGCCCGCTGCCCCTCTGATCGGGGTGAGATGCAATACAACGCGACCGGCACGTCGTATTCCTCGGTGCACAACAAATACTACGATGACCTGGCCGATTACGGTGACGACAATTATTCGACGCGGATCACGGAAGTCCGCCATGCCAGCCTGCTGGTCATGGGCGGTGAACACCTGGCCCACGCCAACGCCTGGGGCGGATGGACGGTCAACACCCCTTACCCCTGGCATGATCAGGAGAATCGCTACAACGTGGTGTTCGTGGACGGTCACGGCGCGAGCATCGAGGTGCCCTATGCTCAGAATATAGGTGATGCGCACATTGAGGGGGAGGGCTGGACTTACGACGACCACCGCACGCCGGACAGCGAACGGGTGTCGCCGTGAAGCGGATCATATTGCTGATCGTGATGCTGTCCGCGCTGCCGGTGTTTTCGGATGCCGACCAGGATCTGGATGCCTATCGCCAGCAGCGACAGCAGGCGGCTCATCGCGCCAGGCGCATGATCTACAACAACGACGGCAACGACGGCCTGGGCGGCCGGGTCGATCCTCCAGTCACCAAACAGAAGTTCCTCGACGCCCGCACCTCGGCCCTGGCCGGCAGCCATGTCGATGCCATCTTCTACTGCACTGGGGTGTTCAACGCCTACACCCATCAGAGCAACGAGAGCGAGCAACTGGGTTACAACGGCCTGGGGACTGACCATCACAAGTGGGTTGTCGGCTGCAATGAGGCAGGCTTCGACACGCTGCAATCCCAGATCGAATTCGCCCGCGATCATGACATGGAATTTTTCTGGTCCATGCGCATGAATGACGTACACGATTCATCCAAGGGGCGGCCGTGGCTGTTCACCAGGTGGAAGGACGAGCACCGCGACTGGCTGATGGCGACAAAATACACGTCGTTTCCCTACGGCTGGGACGTGCGGCCGACGTGGGTCTGGAGCGCGGTCAACTACGAGATCCCCCAGGTGCGCGACAAGGTATTCGCCATCCTCCAGGACGTGTGCAGCCGCTACGACATCGATGGCGTGGAACTGGATTTCCTGCGTTTTCCGCAGTTTTTCAAGACGCAACTGATGGGCGTGCCCGTCACCCAGAAACAATGCGACATGATGACTGACCTGCTCCGCCGCGTGCGGGCCATGACCGAAGAAGTCGGCATGAAGCGCGGCAAGCCCATGCTGATCGCCATCCGCGTGCCCGATTCAATCGGCTACTCGAAGGAGCTTGGCCTCGATGTCGCCACATGGCTGCAAGAAGACCTGGTGGACATGGTGGTCGGGGGCGGTTTGATCCGATTGCAGCCGTGGGAAAAGTCGGCCGCAGAGGTCAAGAAGTTCGGCGTGCCGTACTACGCATGCCTGGTCGATTCCTGTCTGCCTTACTACGACATGGACCCGGAGGAGCAACTCCGTGTTTGGCGCGGTGAAGCCCTGCGAGCCTGGCGCGGCGGCGTGGACGGCATCTACACTTTCAACGTCTTTCGCCCCAAGAACCGCATCTTCCGCGAGCTGGGCGATCCCGCATTGCTGGAAACGCTGCCGACCACGGACAAATTCAAGCTGCCCTGGCTCGCCTGGCGTCACTACAGCAAGAACGGCATCCGCATCAAGGGCGGCGATCAATACTTCGATCCCGTCCTGATGGAAAACTGGCTCGAACCACTGCCGCAGGTCATCGATCCCGTGCCGTTCGGCAACGAGTACGACAGTCTCATCCTCACACGCGAGCAGTACAAGCTGAGCCTGTTTGAGGATGGCTCGTTGAGCCTGGTGGACATGGTCAACGATCCCGACGAGAAGCAGAACCTGGCCAAACTCAAGCCGCAGTTGTTTGAATCCATGAAGCAGCAGTTGGCCCAGTGGCTGCATGATTACAGCGACGACTACGAGGAAGTGGCCAAGTGGCGTGACAAATTAGTGTTGAATCCTTGAATACGGATCGATTCATGACGCAAACATACGGTACGCGTCGCGAATTTCTCAAAGCATGCGGCGCGGGTGCTATCGGTCTGGGCATGCCGGGTTGCGCCGCCTTATCTCGCAGTTCCGCCACAGAATCTGTCCCCACTTCTGGGGGCGGGGGTAAGCCCAACATCCTGTTTATCCTGTCCGACCAGCATCGGGCCCAGGCCATGGGCTTCCGCGGCTTGCATCCGATCCGCACGCCCAACATGGACCGTCTGGCTGCCACCGGCATTTCGTTCGATCGCTGCATCACGCCCGATCCACTGTGCACACCGGCCCGCTGCTCGATGTTCACCGGGCTCTATCCGCACCAGGCCCGTGGCCAATTGCCCGACGAGCCCGGCTACGGCATGGATCAGTCGGAGATGAACTGGGGCGGTCCGGCCGACATGCTGCGCAACGGTACATCACTGCGCGAACAGCCGATCCTGACCGACATGCTGCGCCAGCACGGCTATGCGGTCGGTTATGCCGGTAAGTGGCACCTGGGCAGTGACGTGATGGACGATTGGTTTGACGTGCACCGGGAGAATGATTCGGCCGCGTATCGCCAGTGGTGTTTTGATCACGGCCTGCCGGATGGCAAAGGCTGGAGCGATCCGCGCGTGCGCTCGAAGCGTTTCCCCAACATGTCGATGCCCACGCCGCTGGTCAACGAGGTCGATGCCGATCACTACGAGGATGCCTGGCTAACCAATCAAGCCCTGGCGGTGATGCAGCAATTGCCCAGGGACAAGCCGTTCTTCATGACCTGCGGTTTTGAAGGGCCGCATCCGCCGTTCAAGATTCCCGAGCCGTACTTCAGCATGTACGATCCGGCTTCGATTCCCGAGCCGCTCAACTTCCAGCCGACCAGGTTGGAGCCGGACGCCAACCGGCACAATTTCTATCGCCAGCTCTGGCAGGACTACGGCACCGACTGGAAGTCGTGGCAGAAAGCAGTGGCGGTGTACTGGGGTTTTGTCACGCTGATCGACGACCAGATCGGCCTGCTGCTCGATCACCTGCAGCAGCAGGGCCAGTTGGACAACACGCTGGTGATCTACGGCTCCGATCACGGCGAAATGCTCGGCCAGCACGGGCTTTGGCACAAGATGCACGCCTATGAGGAATCGCTGCGTGTGCCGCTGATTTTCAGTGCTCCGTGGATCAAGCCCGGCACGCGCTGCACGCAGGCAGCTTCGTTGATCGACCTGCCCAGCACCATTCTGGCCCAGGCCGGCCTTACGCCGCCGGCGCAGTATCAGGGGCAGGACCTTTCCGCGGCGTTTGATGGCAGCGGCCGGATGAACGATCGACCGTACATGTTCAGCGAGTTTCGCAACCTCGGCCGCTTCCATTATGCCGTCGATTGGCGCATGGCGACCGACGGCCGCTACAAGTACACTTGGAATCGCGGCGACCGCGATGAGTTGTACGACCTGCAGTCTGATCCCTGCGAAACCATCAACCTGATCGCGGATCCGCAGCATGGGGACGTTCTGGCCGACCTGCGTCGAGCCCTGGGCGACTGGATGACCCGCACCAGCGAGCCGTTGCTGGGCGAGTACGAAGCTGAGGTCCGTCAATCTGTTTAAGGAGCGATTCATGCGACAGATGATGTTGGGTGTCATGGTGCTGGTGCTGGTTGGGGTGCAAGCGGCGCTGGCTGAGCCGATGTTCGAGAAGACGCTGCTGTTCGAGCGGCCGACGGCTGAGGATCACTATCGCGGTCCGCGTTTGTGCGTGACCAGAGAGGGACGCATCATCGCCAGCGCCATCCTCAAAGTCGGCCACATGCGCGACACCGGCGGCAGTGAGCATGACGAGTACATGTACAGCGATGACAACGGCAAGACCTGGAACAAAACCACCGACCTGAAGCCCGGCGTGGTGGTCGATCAGAACAGCGGCGACCTGTTCGCCATCGATCGCTTCTGGCCCATGAACGATGCCGACGGCCAGCCCATGACCGAAGCGTGGATGATCAATCACCCGCAGGAAGGCATCAAGCTGGGCGCCTGGGTGAAGATCAGTCGCAGCAGCGATGGCGGCAAGACGTGGAACGAACGCGATGTCACCCAGCAGTTTTTCACTTACACCAACGGCGGCCTGGCCTGGTTCATCGGCACCGGTCTGCAACTGCAGCGCGGCCCACATGCCGGTCGCTTGATTATCACAAGCCGTCACTTCGGCAAGGAATGGGATCGCTGCGGGCCCGATTCGCACAACACGCTGATCTACAGCGACGATCACGGACAGACCTGGCAGTGGGGCGGCGACACCCAGGGCTACAGCGGTGAAGCCTGCACGGTGGAACTATCCGACGGCTCGATCTACATGGGCAATCGCAATCACAACCCCGACACCGCGGGCTACCGCTCGTGGGACATCAGTCACGACGGCGGCCGGACCTTCAGCGAGCACGGCGTGGCGGAGGACCTGCCCGAACCGCGCTGTCATGCTTCAATGGTGCGCTACCACTTTCCCAACCCGGACAAGAACGAGCCCGGCCGCGTGCTGTTCCTGAATCCCGCGGTGTCCATCCCCGGCACGTCCATCGCGCCCAAGGAAGGCCGGCGGAACATGACCGTTCACGTCAGCTACGACGACTGCCGCACCTGGCCCCTGGCCAAGCTGATTCACGACGGCAAAGGCGGTTACAGCGACATCGTCATCGCCCCCGACGGCACGGTGCTGTGCGTGTTCGAGACGGGCGAAGAGATTTACGCGGAGAACATTATGCTGGTGCGATTCAACCTCGAATGGCTGGAGGCGGCCGGCGAAGGTCAGTGACGCGGGGTGTTGGAGTTAGGAAGCAGAAGATGCGTGGCGGCAGACGATCGTGTGCGTGGCGCTGGCTGTGGTTGGCGTTGCTGTTGGCGTCGCGGCCGGCCTTGGCTGAGCCATTGACGGATCATTTGGTCAACACGTACCTGCACATCGATGCGGCCGAGCGTGCCCGCCTGGAGCATGGCCAGGCCAACGGGGCCATCGAGATCGCGCCGGTGATTTTGCCGGAAGGCGACAACATCATCGACGGCAACATCCACTTCGGTTGGCCGGTGGCGGCCATGGTGGGCGACTCGATCGTTGTCAGCACGCGGCGCAAACCCGGTCACGGCTTGCCCGACAACGCCGGCAGCGGGCCGTTCTTCGTCCGCTCCACCGATGGCGGCCAGACCTGGTCGGGTATGAACGACCTCAAGCCTCTGATGCCCTTCGGCATCGAGCCCGGGGGCATGAGCGTCATCGGGTCCACCAGCTCCGGCCGCATGATTATCAAGTTCCGCGGCGCATTGATTAGCGAGAATGGCGGCGAGAGTTGGACGCATTATCCCACGGCTTTTACCAACCTGTCCTCGGATGTGCATCACTTCGGGCCGACCATGATCGAGCACCCGGCGTTCGGACTGATGATGTTCAACGGCCGGGCTGACGGCTCGGACCGGGCGTACATCCGCTATTCACAGGATGAAGGCGAGCACTGGAAGGAAACGTCGTGGGACACCGGGCTATTTCTACCCAAGGAGCCGGCCGCCGCGACATGGGATGGCAATATCCTGCTCATCTCGCGCGAGTTCAACCCCGACTTCGGGCTGCACCCTGACAACGGCTACTACATGCTCACCCAGCACCTTTATCGCTACAAAGAGGGCGATACTCCCGCAGACATCAAGTTCGAAACCCTCCGCACCAACATCGCGGGCAATCCCTGGAACGGCGCCACAGGCGATCCCTCGCCCGGAGCGTGGGCTCACGATACCGCCGATGTCATCTTCAATCCCATCACCGGGCGCATCGAACTGCTCGACAGTCATCGCCGCGGCGGTGCGGGCGCCAACACGGGCACCGAGCCGGGGCTTGCCCTCTCCACACTCAACCTCTGGAGCATCGATCCTCAGGACCTGCTCGATGGCAGCACCAACTGGCAGTTTGAAACCACGCTGCTGGAGCGCGACGACTTCTGGAACATGAACCATCTTGACGGCCTGCACCCCGGCGGCTCCGTGATTGACCTCGAACATGGCGTGCAGCACATCTTCGTTTATGCCGGTGGTGGCAATAACAGCGACACGCCAGAGAACGGCATCTTCCGCATCACCCGCAGCCTGCACACCGCCAGTCTCGCGCCCGCTTTCAAGAACCACATGGGTGATGTCAACGGCGACGGCAAGGTCGGCCTTGGCGACCTGCAAACCATCGGCGATCACTGGATGTCCACCAACGCCAACTGGTCCACCGGCGACTTCAACTTCGACGGCATCGTCAACCTGGCCGACCTGCAGATTCTCGGCGACAACTGGCACTACGGATTCAGCGGTGATCTGTCCTTTGCTCAGGCCCTGGCGACGGTTGGTTTACAACTGCCTGAGCCGGGATCGCTGATCCTGTTCATACCCGCGTGGCTGCAACTGCTTCGACGCCAATAAAACAACCGGGCCCGCTTTTGAGCGAACCCGGCCGGTTGCAGGGCGTCTCGGTATTACGGGTTTTTGCCCGTTTTCCCTGGATCCCTGACTTTTTCTGGGCTCTGTCGGGAAACTGAAGGTGGAGCGGGCGTCTCGCCCGCTGGCGGCCGAGACGGCCACCCCACTGGAACATAACCTTGTTTTCCGACGGAGCCTAGTACACGATGGCGGTCGATTCCTCGATCGCCTCGATCACCTGGCGCACGTGGAACGGCTTCTTGAGGTAGCCGTCGAAGCCCTGTTGCAGCAGGTGATGGGCCTGGCCGTCGGTCAGCTTGCCGCTCATGGCGATCACCTTGCACAGTTGCAGGTCGTCGTTGCCGCGCACCAGCTTGAGCACCTGCTCGCCGGTCACGTCACCCAGATGCACGTCCAGCAGCATGACGTGGGGCCGGAATTTTTCGCACACGACGCCCGCCTCGAACCCGCCGTGGGCGGTGCGCACGTCGTAGTTGGCCTGCTCGCTGAGCACTTTCTCCAGGACGTCCACGATCTCCGATTCGTCATCGACGATCAGCACGCGGGTCTGCCCGGATTGCAGGCCCTCCAGCGGGATGTGATGCTCTTTCATGAAACGGATCAGAGCGTTGAGCGGGATGCGGCGATCCTTGGAGCCCGGAATGCGATACCCGCGAAGCTGGCCGGAGTCGAACCATTTGCTGACGGTGCGCGGCGCGACACTACAGATTTTGGCTACTTCGCCGGTTGTGAGTATGTCTTTCTGCCTCGGCATGGAAATACCTTTCTCCCTGTGAATCCTCAACGAGCCTGCTCGTTAAGCTCATTCCACAGCTATTTCATCGGCAGGCTGCCGAGATCGGTTAACCCGCAGAATCAGAAAAAGACCTGCGATCGGAGAATCAGTGATATCCCCAAGGGCGAAAATGCTGCGGCCGATAAGTCAGCCTGCCCGGCGCTGATCAGCGGTTGCCAGCCACCTGGGGGGGCGGCTCGGGCTCGTGCTCCGGCTCGGTGACGTCCACTACGGGCTGCTGCCGCGACGCCAACTCTGTGCTCGGACGATTCTTGATCACGGCCGAACTGCCGGACAGGGCGTTGCGAATCACCGCGATTCTCTTGCGCGGGATGGCCAGGTGACAGACCGGCTCGCCCGGCTTGACCACCGGCAGCGTCGTCATGCTCAGCACCACGCCGTCCATCGGGCTGATCAGCGTGTTGCGCTGGCGGCCGAACACGCTGGAGTTGGTGGCGATGGGCTGACCTTTTTCCAGAATCTCACCCGGCTGCACGTGGAAACGCAGCAGCCCGCCCACCTGCGCCCGCAGCCAGGCCGTGCGATCCACCCGCGCCTGGTAAGCGGGCATCTGCGGCTCGCCTTCCATCATGCCCAGCTCGATCAGCACGTTGCGTATGCCGCGCACCCCGATGGCCAGCACGCGCGGCTCGATCTTCGACGGTTCGCCGGCTTCCAGTATGATCGTGGGCACGCCCGCCTGACACGCCTGCCGCCGCAGCGAGCCTTCCGGCCCCGCGCCGTTGACGATCAACTCGCACCCGAAAGCCCGCGCGATCCGCCGCACCTGCGGGACGGCCAGGTCGGCCCGGATGTTGGGCACGTTCACCCGGCCCGCCGCCGCCGAGTGCAGGTCGATCACGTAATCGCAGGGCTTGACGATGTGCTTGAAGATCAGGTGCGCCACGCGGGCGCTGAGGCTGCCGCGGGCGTTGCCGGGGAACGAGCGGTTCAGATCGCGGCGGTCGGGCATGTAGCGGTTCTGCTGCTCGAAGCCGAAAGCGTTGACCACCGGCACCAGGATGAGCGTGCCCGCGATCAGCTCGATGGATCGGTTGTACATGATGTCATGAATGATGCCCGTGCCGTTGATCTCATCACCGTGTACCGCGGCCGTGACCGCCACGGTGGGCCCGCTCTTTTTGGCACGGATGACGCGGACGGGAATCTCGATCGGGTTTTCGACGTAGGACTCGCTGACCTCGAGCCGCAGATCGCGCGTCTGCCCGCGCTTGACGGTGTGCTCGCCCAGCTTGAACGTGCGGCTTGAGGGCATGCCAATGATTGTACAGGGAGCGCCGATCGAATGCTTCGCATGGCGGTCAAAGCATTAGCTCAAAGTAGTGAATCCGTTTGCATCTCAACCTGACCGCACCGAGGACTGTGCGGCTGAAATGTTTTTTTCAGCCGCGTCGTCCGCGACGCGGAAGGCGGTGTTATTCAAATTGACCCACGACCTCACTTCACGTTCAGGTCTTCCTCGTCGTGGTACTCCGGCGGCGGACCGGGGTTTTCCAGCGGGGTCATGGGAAGGTCGGCGACGATCTCGGCTGCTTCCTCCTGCACCTGTTGCGTGACGTCCATGATGCCCAGGCCGCTGGTGTTGGCGATGTTGTGATCGGGCAGCAGGGGATAGTCGTCGCCGAAGTAGCGATTGAAGATCAGGCGGAAACTGTTGGCAGGTGTGATGGAGGGGTAGGGGGATAGTTTCGAGTTTCGAGTTTCGAGTTTCGAGTTTTGCGCGAAGGCGCTGTCATTATCAACATCAGGGAGCAAGTAAGCACTGAGGATGGGGAAGCGTTCGCCGGGGAAGTAGGTTTCGGCGTATTTGCCGCGGTTGGCCATGGGGCCGTGATCGCCCTGCAGCAGAATCACCGGCATGTGTGGTTCGATTTCCAGAATGCTGTCAACAGCCTGCAACAGGCGCTTACAGGTGTAGGTGACCTGGTCGCGGTACTTGTTGATGAAATCCTGATTGACTTCGCCGTAGGGCAGCGGGCCGGCGTTGTGGCGGTGACTGAAGGGCTTACCGCGCGGGCTGACATCCTCACCATCGGGGCCGAAGATGAACGGTGGATGCGGAATCGCCAGGTGAAACAGCACGAACTTGGGGCCGGGAATGCGGGCGGCCTCATCGATGTGATCAAGCAGATACTCGATGCGATCGCGGTGCAGGCGATAGGGCGAAAACCCCTGGAAACGCAGCAGAATCCAGCGCAGCGGGGTCATGTCAATCACGCCCTGCTCGAACTCGTTGATCTGGGCCGGGGGGCCGATGTACACGTCGGCATCGACCGTTTCGCTGACCGAGTAGCCGCTGGAGAAGCTGACGATGGTGTACCCCGCCTCGCGCAGCTTGCGGATCACCGGCCCATCCGCCACGGCCGCCCGCAGGTAACGCTTGGTGGCGATCTGACTCACCGGGTCGTCCGGCTTCCAGCGCTGGGCCAGGTCGTGGTGATAGTCCATCGTCATCGAACTGGACATCGAGAACAATGTCATCCAGTAGTTGCTGGTCGCCTGCTCCGCGACGTAGAAGCCGCGCTGGCGCAGGGCGTCGAGGAACGCGGTGATGTCGCACTGGTAGCGGTGCTGGAGGATGTCACTGCGCCCGAAGGCGTCGGGGATGATGTAGTAGATGTTGGGAAGGTTCTGTATTTTTGATTGAGGATTTTGGATTTTTGATTGCGAGTTGGCCGCGAAGTTCTCACTTCCGGGGGCGGTCCAGTCGTAATGGATGGCGGCACTGGAGAGCGACACGACAAGCAGACACAGGCCCAGGACGTTCAGCGGGTAGGTGACCTTGTCGAAGTCGCGCTTGCTGCGCAGGACGAGCACGAGCAGAATCGACAGGGCGATCAACTCCAACGGGGCAATCAGAACATGGCGGCCAAGGTGCAGCGGGCGCAGGGCATCGAGCAGTGGCCCGTAGGTGAAAAAGGTGACCATCAGCAGCGTGGCGAACAGGGCGGACTTGTGCCGGTTGCGCAGCAGCAGGGCGGCGGCGCCCCAGGCCAGCATCGCCAGCAGTGCCGTCGCAATCACCGCACGCGGCAGCTCCCACAGGTTGGAGTAGTTGACGTTGATCGAAAACAGGTACGCCACCGGGAACAACGCCAGCAACACCGGATGCAGGGGCAGACGACCGATGGCGGATGGCGGATGGCGGATGGCGGATGGACTTGTCCCGGTGGTTGGTTCTGTATGGCTCATGGCTCACCGCTCATTGCTCATCGCTTCTTCATCAGATACAGCACGCGCTGCGACTCGGCGATGGGCTGGCGCTGCAGCACCTCGAAGTGTAGTGCGAAAGCGGCCTCGAAGCCGTCCTGCGTGTAGTGGGGGAAGATATCGCGCCGCGTGGCCAGCAGGCGTTTGACCTGCGAATCGGACTTGGGCACGTACTCCACGATCAGGTGCGGCCCGCAATCGGCGAAAAATGCCGCCAGATCGCCCAGCGGCACGTTGTTGCCGATCGCCAGATGATGCACCAGCGCCAGCGCCAGCACTAGGTCGGCCGGTCCGCGCGAAAGCAGGCTGTCGCGCTCGCAGTTACGCCAACCGATGCCGGGCGAGGGATTGGTCAGGTCCATCACCAGCGGCAGCAGGTTTTGCTCCTTCTGCTTCTTGATATGCAGGTAATTTTTTTCCACAGCCGCGGGATCGAGATCGAAAGCGATGGTGTTACACCCGCGCTGGGAAGCGATGCGACTGAACGAGCCGGTGTTGGCGCCCAGGTCCCAGACGAGGCCGGGCAGTGTTCCAAGCTGATCGATGAAGGTCGCCACCAATTCGTGTTTGTGCTTCATGGCTGCGTCGGAATAGTTGGTGGCGTCGTAGTAGTCGCCCCATTCGCTCGCGGCCGGCGTCCAGCGCAGACTCTTCACGGTGTTCTGGAGACTCTGCACGATGGCCAGCAAAGCGTGCTTGGAGACTTTGCGTGCCGCGACCGCTTTACCTTCCGCCCCGGCATCATCCGCATGGCGGCGCTGAGAGCGGGCCAGCAGGTGCACGTGCATCAGCAATCCGAAGTGCAGCATCGTGCGATGCGGTAACAATTCAGCGGTCATGTCCAGGGGCAGCCCGCCGATGTGCGTGCGCATCAGGGAACTGAGCCGCACATCGCGCCTGCTCATCAGTGCCAACGGCCCCAGAAAATGCTGCACGAACTGCCCATACGCGATCCACGGCTCACCCTCCACGTAGCGCTCGAAGCTGAGCGTATCAATAAAGATCGGCCTGCCATTTTCAAACTGCACGTTGTAAGCTGACGCATCCTTGAGCACCATGCCGTGCTCCAGCGCCAATTGCTGCACGCGCAGCGTCAGCAGGGCTGCGTCACGGTACTGGCTGAAGGACCACTCGTATGGATAGCTGATAAACCCGATGCGGCGAGGTTTGATGATGCAATGCGCTCCGGGACCGGCCGGCTCGATGGGCACCACTTCGTGCGCCACCATGAGGTTCTTGTCGATCAGCTTCCGGTACAGCCCGCTGTCGATCAGTGCGTCGAAGTGCTCGGCATAACAGGTATTGACCTGGCGATAGAGGATGCCGTCGCGCTGGAACAGAAAGCCCGACGGATCACGGAATGACCCGCACCCCCGGAAGGTTTCGGCGACTGTTTCGTCGGGGCCACGGGGATCGCTGTGAAAGTCCGGCACGTTACTCGGTGGATTCGTCATCACTGACGTGCTTGCGGCCGAACAGGCCGAGGATGAACAGTTTGACCCTGGTGAACCAGAGCTTGACGGTCAACAGCGCCGCCAGGACGCCACCCACGACCGCCTGGATGATCATGGCCCCGGTGGCGGGATCGAGATAAGCCAGTTGTAGCATTTGATCGAACCCTTGTGCGCCCGCTGGGATCGCTGAAACAGCCTTCCGACCTTGCCCGCTCAACCGACGCATGATAACGCAAGCGCGCCTCGGATGACAGGGCCGATGCTGCTATCATCGTGGCCATCTTCTGCGACAAGGGGGCGACGCATGTGGCTGATCGCGGTGATGGGATTGAGCCTGCTGGCGGGTCTGCTTCTGGTCCGTCGCGGCTGGCGCGGGCGGGTGCTGGACGATCACCCGGTTTGTGTCCGCTGCCGTTATGACCTGTCGGGCTCGATGGAAAGTGAGCGAAAAACGTGCCCCGAATGCGGCGCGGAGTTGGCGGGTAAACGAGCGGTAGTGATCGGTAATCGCGTGCGGCGGCCGATGGCGACAGGTGTAGGTTTGGCGCTGCTGGCCGTGTCACTGCTGACCGGCGTCATGGTGTTCCAGTTCATGGATGCAGAGGACTGGCGGCACATGGAACCGGTGGCTCTGTTGCGTTTGGAAGCGCGATGGTATCCGCAGGCGACGGCACCGCTGGATGAATTGATTCGTCGCCTGCAGGCAGGTGCGTTGAGCAAGGAACAGATCAACAACATCGCGGATGATGCCTTGGTGGTGCAAGGCGATTTGGCCATTCACTGGAAGCCGAAGTGGGGCGACTTTGTGGAGGAGGCTCAGTATGCGGGGTCACTGGATCCAGCCAAGTGGGAGACGTACGGCCATCAGGCGATTCGCGATATCTTTCAGCTTGAACTGCGCCCTCGTGTGCGTTTGGGTGATCCGGTGCCCTACAGTTTGTTGGGGGCGACTGCCCGGGTCGGAAACGAAATACATGGCCAACTGTGGGTGCAAATCGAAGGCCGATCCGTCAATGTAGATGGGTACACACAGCAATTCAACCATGGTTTTTATGCATCGCTTGATGTCAACAATAGCAATTGGATGAACTCCAACCTGAATCTGGACAGTACGATTCTTGAAACTCTCACCCCCGGTCGATGCAAGTTGTCAATGCACATACGGTTATCCGTGTATGAGGGTGCGATGCTCAGCCAGGATGATGTAATTCTTGAAGATGAATTCGATCTGCTGCCTGCTGATCAACCGTCGGTACGTGCTGTAACTGATGAACCTCTCAGCCAAGTAGTGCGCGATGCCTTGGGTTGGCTAGAAATTGAGATGGATTTCGTCGAACAGAACGCTGAACTGTATATTGGTGGCAGTATCAGAGTCGAACGTTTACCGGTGGGTCTCGCATTTGATGTGTTCGCTCGCGATCGCGCCAGCGGCCAGGAATGGTCTTGTGGTTCAGTGTGTATGGTTGCCAACAGGGAGGATGCATATGGTTTGGGTGGCATTGTTCCGAATGATTTTGACGCCCAGAGTGTGGACGTGATCCTGCGCCCCAGTGCGGAGATGGCGGCAGGAAGCATCGATGTGTTCGACTACTGGGGCGAGCAGGTTGTTATCGAAAATGTACCTGTGGACTGGTCCGCCGTGCCCGCGGCGCAGCGGCCGGTACAATCGTCGCCATGAGCAAGACACTGAAGTTCGTGCCGCTGACTGATGCCCTGGCTGCTTACGTGGATGCACATCGCACGAGCGTTGCTGATCCTCTTTTGAAGAAGCTGCGGCAGGAGACGGCCCAACTGGAAAATGCGCGGATGCAGGTCAGTGCGGACCAGGGCGATCTGCTGGCGATCCTGGTCGCAGCCACGGGGGCGAAGACCTGCGTGGAGATCGGCACGTTCACCGGCTACAGCTCCACCTGCATGGCCCGCGCTCTGCCCCCGGAAGGCAAGCTGCACTGTTTCGACATCAGTGCTCAGTACACAGGCGTCGCCCGGCGTTACTGGAAAGAGGCGGGTATCGCCGATCGCATCGAGCTGCACCTGGGCCCGGCCGGCGAGACATTGGCCAGACATTGTCCCGCCCGGGTGGATTTCGCCTTCATCGATGCCGACAAGACCGGCTACGACGCCTACTACGAGTTCCTCCTGCCGCGAGTCACTTCCGGGGGCGGCCTGATGGTGTTCGACAACATGCTCTCGCACGGGCGGGTGGTCGAAGAAGCGGAACAGAACGAAGACGTGCAAGCCATCTGCGCCCTCAACGACAAGCTGACCGCCGATCCGCGCGTGCAGGTCGTGCTGCTGTCCGCTGCGGACGGGATGATGCTGGTGCGGAAGCGATAAATTCGAATGACGAAATTCGAATGACGAATCAATGTTCAAATGACGAATGACGAAAGCTCAAAAGTTTCGTCATTTGAACATTCGAGCATTCGTAATTCATTCGTCATTTGAATATCGTCATTCGAGTTTCTCCGCAGGAAACTGCGGGGTTCCGCCTTCCAGCACGTCCAGCACATCGCGCACGACCCAGCTCATGTTCAGCAGCGCGGTGTCCGTGCGCGACGCCAGGTGCGGCAGCAGGCGAACATTGGGCAGATCCCATAGCGGATAGGTTTTAACTTCCGGGGGCTCCGGATCGTGGACGTCGAGGATAGCGTGAGCTTGGGGATGGTTGCGTGCCCAGTCGGCAAGGGCGGCTGCATCGACGATCATGCCGCGGGCGGCGTTGATCAGCAGGACGTTGGGTTTGAGTTTGGCCAGCATCTCCCGATTCACCAGATGTCTATTCCGGGGGCGGCCGTCGATGTGGATGGTGACGATGTCGCTGGTAGCGTAGAGTTTGTCGTGATCGACGAACTCGAAGGGGTAGTTAACCGCCTTGCGCAGTTCAGCTTCGGGCAGCAGGTCGCAGGCATGGACGCTCATGCCCAGGGCGTGGGCGACGCGGCCAAGCTTTTTGCCGATGCGGCCGAAGCCGAGGATGCCGAGCGTGAGTTGATCCAGTTGCGTGCCGACCTCGGTCTTGCGCATCTGGTGGAAGTGAGCCGCGGATGCGCTCGGCGGCAAATCCTTCCGGGGGCGAAAGTGATCGAGCATCAGGCCTAGAACGTATTCGACGACCGCCTGCGTATTAGCGTCGGGGGTGTAAACCACTTCGATGTTGCGCTTGCGGCAGGCGGGCACGTTGATGTTGTCCAGCCCCACGCCGGCCCGACCGACGACTTTCAACTTCGGCGCCTGATCGAGCAGGGCGTCGTTGACCTGCGTGTAGGTGCGCACGATCAGACCTTCCGCTTGAGCCAGCGCGTCGGTGAAGCCGGGATCATCGTGTTTGCACCAGACGACCTGGGCCCGCTGAGCGAGCCAGTCCGCGGCGATGGGGTCGAGCGTTTCGGTGATGAGGATGTTCATGACAGGCAGTAGGGAATAGGCAGTAGGCAGTAGGCAGTAGGGTGTTGCGCTGTAGCGTACCGCGCAGGTGTCAGGTGCGCAAAAGAAAAAGCCGACCGCTTATGGCGATCGGCCTGGTGGGCGTGATTGTTGGCTTGCAGGTCCGAGGCCGAAGCCCCTACTGGCTACTGCCTACTCCCTACTGCCTACTTGTAATACTGTGCGTTCTTCTCGATGAAGCTGGCCCATTCCGAGGGCAGGTCTTCTTCGGGGAAGATGGCCTTGACCGGGCACTCGTCCACGCACAGGCCGCAGTCGATGCAGGTCTCGGGATCGATGTACAGCATCTCGGAACCCTCGTATTCCGCTTCGTCCTTGGTCGGGTGAATGCAATCCACCGGGCAGACGGCCACGCAGGCGGTGTCCTTGGTTCCAATGCACGGCTCGGCAATAATATGAGGCATTTGATCGGCTCCTGGCCTGAAATAGTATGGATTCCAGCCTTCACACAACGGCAGGCCCCTGGCGGGTCTGGAAGGCCTGTGAAAGTATATCGACCAAAGGCCCGCCGGGGCAAACCGCGATCCGCTACAATCTTCAAATGACCCGCTCCAAGCCCCAAAACACAACGACGTTGCCGCGAAACTCGCTGGTGCAGGGCGATTGCATCCAGCAGATGGCCGCCTGGCCGGCCGGTGAATTCGACCTGATTTTCGCCGATCCGCCCTACAACATCGGCTACGAGTACGACCAGTACGTCGATAAGCGCAGCGACCAGGACTACGTGCGGTGGACATTCGACTGGATCGACGCCTGCACCCGCCTGCTCAAACCCAGCGGCTCGCTCTACGTGCTGATCGGCGATGAGTACGCGGCTGAGACGCGCATGCACCTCAAGCACTTGCAGGCTGAAGGCAAGCTGCTTTTCCGCAACTGGATCGTCTGGCACTACACCTTCGGCCAGCGCTGCAAGGCCAAGTTCAACCGCTCGCACGCCCACCTGTTCTACTGCGTCGGCTCGGCCGCCGTGGGTAAGGACGGGCAGGCGAAACTCAACGGCGACGATCTGCCCTTCACCTTCCACTACGATGCCGCGGCCGTGCCCTCTGCCCGCATGACCACCTACCAGGACAAGCGACAGAACCCCAAGGGCAAGCTGCCCGACGACACCTGGGTCGCCCGTTTCCCCGCCATGGCTGACTGGCACGTGCGCCCGCAAGAAGCTGCGGAAGAAGGCTACTTCCAGTCGGATGATGACACCTGGTACCAGTCGCGCCTGTGCGGCACGTTCAAGGAGCGCACCGACTGGCACCCCTGCCAGCTCCCCGAGGCCCTGCTGGAGCGAATCATCAAAGTCAGCTCCAACCCCGGCGACCTGGTGTTCGACCCCTTTGCCGGCAGCGGCACGACCCTGGCGGCGGCAGCCAAACTGGGACGCGACTGGCTGGGGTGCGAATTGAGTGAGGATTATGCCGACAAGGCGCTGCAGCGCATCCAGGCGGCCGCCAGGGGTGGCAAGGCAAAGCGGGAAACGGCCGCTGCTCAGCCCACCGATTCGCTTTTTTGAGTCGGGATGTAACCAGATTCTGCCTGTGGGGTCCAAACTCCTGGATTCACGAAAGGAGCACCCATGCCGCGCATTCAACCGATCCATGAAGATCAGATGTCCGAGACGACCAAGGCCCAGTTGGAGCCGATCCGCAAGGCCCGCGGCCGCGTGATCAACATCTACGCCACCCTGGCCCATTCCCCGGCCGCGCTGGATTACGTGCTGGCCGGCGGTAAGGCCATGAGCAAAATGTCGCTGAACGCCAAGCTGCGCGAAGCGGTGACGCTGGCCATCGCCGGGGTCAACCAGTGCGACTACTGCGCCGCGGCCCACAACGCCGTCGGCCTCAAGCTGGGCGTCAGCCAGCAGGAGTTGACCGACAACCTCAACGGTAAAAGCTCGGATGCACTGACTCAGGCGGCCATCGATCTGTCGTTGACCCTGGTGGTCGGCGAAGGCAACGTCAGCGACGAGCAACTGGCCGCCGCCCGGGCCGCGGGTTTGAACGACGCCAGGATCGTCGAGCTGATCGTGCTGGTGGCCCACAACCTGCTGACCAACTATTTCAATCACGTGGCCCAGACGGACATCGACTTTCCCGCTGTCGAGATGCCCGAGGCGTTGAGCGCCTAAAGCCGAGCGCCAAGCCCGTGACGATTGGTCGTGGGCTTCTTTTGATTCAGACCAGCAGCGCCAGCAGCGGCACGATCAGCCCGATCACAAGCAGCAGCGTGGTCAGCCACCAGCGCTTGGGGTACATCTTGTACGCCATCACGATCCCGATCAGCGTGGAGACCGCCAGAGCCGCGGCCATGGCAGCGATGATCCACGCCGCCCAGTGCCGCAGATGGGTCCAGCCGCGCAGTTGCTGGTCCTGGTGGGCGTCCTGCAAGACATAAATCACCGACAGAGCCCAGTCGGGCAACGCCCACTTTTCCACCTGCAGCGTCTGCAACAGTCCGCTGACGGCAAACAGCAGAATCAGCGGTGCAAACAGCAAACCCGACCAGCGGTGCACCGTGCGCAGCAGCTTGAAGGTCGTCGGCTTCACTGATCAGTGATCCTCGACACCCATGGCTTCGTGACCAGCCTCTTCAGCTTCGTGCATGTCAGTCAGTGCCTTCTGGGCGGCATCCCGGTCACCGGCTTCCAGCGCGGCGATCAATTCATCGACCAGCGGCGGCAGGGCGGCAAACTTCTCGTGGAAGGTCGCCATCTTCGCAGCCTGCTCCGCTTCCGGGGCGCGGCTGACCAGCTCCGGCGTCATGCCCCCGGCCTTTGCCGCCAGCAGCCTGATGCGCCTGGCGTGCTCCAGTGACTGCCCATCACTGGCTGCGTCGGCAATGTGCGTGCGCAGGAACTTGAAGGAGCGGCCGATCTGTTTCATCACGTCTTCCAGTTTGCTCAGCTCGGCGATGTCGTCCGGGACCGCCTGCGCGTTTGAGGTCTCAGCAGCAGTCTCCGCCGCCAGTGCCTGGCTCGCTTCCGGGGGCGCGGGTGATGGTGCCGTGGAGGTTCGTTCGCAGCCGAGCAATACCATCGGCACGATCAACGCGATTCCGACCAAGCTGCTGAGTCTGATCATGATGAACCTTTCAACGGAACTACCTGATTGGCCAATTGTTATACCCGCTCACCGTCACGGCGCGTGCCGCGCATGAAATTTTCCCTCCGGCGGCGTTGCCATGACGCGCGTTTGTGGTAGGTTGTCAGCAGTTAAACTCATCGCCTTCGGAGGTAGAGCCAGGGATGGCCGAAAGCACGTCCAACTCTTTTGTTCACTTGCACTTACATACGCAATACTCCCTCCTGGACGGGGGCAATCGCATCGATCGTCTGGTGGCCCGCGTCAAAGAGCTGGGCATGGACGCGGTGGCGATGACCGATCACGGCAACCTGTTCGGCGCCGTGGAGTTTTACACCAAGGCCAAGGCCGCACACGTCAAGCCGATCCTCGGCATCGAGGCTTACATCGCTCCCGATCTGGACGGCAAACCCTCCGATCGCACCAGCCGCGAATACACCGGCGTGCAGGACGGCGGCTTCCACCTGGTGCTGCTGGCCGAGAACAACACCGGTTGGCGCAACCTGCTCAAGCTCAGCAGCGACTCCTACATCCACGGCTTCTACTACAAGCCGCGCATGGACAAGACTACGCTCACCCAGTGGTCCGACGGCCTGATCGCCATCAATGGGCACCTCGGCTCGTCCATCGGCTACTACATGGTCAAGTTCGAGCAGTCCCGCGACCAGCGCCACTACGAAGCCGCCCGCCGCGAAGCGCTCTGGCATGCCGAGGTGTTCAAGCCCAATGACAAGGGCCAGCCGCGCTTCTTTCTCGAGCTGCAATCGCACGAGGAGCAGTTGCAGGAGCAGATCAACCCGCACATTGTGCGCCTGGCCCGCGAACTGAACCTGCCGCTGATCGCCGACAACGACGCCCACTTCCTGACGGCCGAGGACTACGAAGCCCACGACACGCTCTGCTGTATCTCGATGGGCAAGATCAAGAGCGAGCAGAGTCGGCTGCACTATCCGCGCGATCTGTACGTCAAGCCCCCGCAGATGATGCGCCGCCGTTTCTGTGATGAATTGCAACTGCCCGAGGCGATCGACAACGCGGTTTCTGTGGCCGAACGCTGCCACGTGGATCTGAAGTTCGGCGTCAGCCATGCGCCAGTGGTGCGCGTGGTCAGGCACGATGCTGACGACAATCTCAAACAACTGTCCGAGGGTTCCACCGAGTGGTTCAAAGCTTTCTGCGCCCACTATGAATTGTTGCCGGTTGACACGCACCAGCAGAAGGTGGACATCGACCAGTTGAACAAAGCCTGCGATGCCGCCCTGCGCGATCTGTGCGAAGCGGGATTGATCTGGCGCTACGGGGCTTCCGGGACTTCCGGGACTTCCGGGGGCGACATCCGCGCCCGGCTCGACCGCGAGTTGACCATCCTGGCCGACAAGAACATCAGCGCCTACTTCCTGATCGTCTGGGACTTCGTCAACGAAGCCCGCCGCCGCGGCATCCCCGCCAACGCCCGCGGCTCCGGCGTCGGCACCATGGTCGGGTATTGCCTCGGCCTGTCCAACGCCTGCCCCGTCAAATACGGCCTGCTCTTCGAGCGATTCACCGATCCCGATCGCTCGGAATATCCCGACATCGACATCGACATGTGCCAGGACGGCCGCGGCGAAATCCTCCAGTACGTGCGCGACAAGTACGGCCACGTGGCCCAGATCATCACCTTCGGCACGCTCAAAGCCCGCGCTGCCATCCGCGATGTCGGCCGCGTCCTCGATGTGCCGCTGAGTGAAGTGGACAACCTGTGCAAGCTCGTCGGCGACGGCCTGGGCATGACCATTGACAAGGCCCTGGCCCAGGAGCCCAGGCTCGCCAAGCTCTACAAGGAATCACAGCAGACCCGCCAACTGATCGACACAGCCCGCCAGCTTGAAGGCATGACCCGCCACGCAGGCGTCCACGCGGCCGGCGTCGTCATCGCCACGCAACCGCTGGACAACCTGATCCCCCTCTACCAGCCGGCCGGCACCACCCAACTGGTCACCCAGTGGGACGGCCCCACGGTGGAAAAAGTCGGCCTGCTCAAGATGGACTTCCTGGGTTTGCGCACGTTGAGCATCATCGAGCGGGCCCGGCAACTGATCCGCAAGACGCTCAGCGAAGAACAGATCCGCGCCGCGGTAGAGTCGGGTATCGGGTGTCGGGTATCGGGTATCGGGAAGACTTCCGACAACGGGCTTACGAT